>NZ_JBBUTG010000038.1:0-27994 GCF_038066555.1 Ideonella lacteola
CGGAGGACGGACAGCCCACGCTGACGATGAAGCTGGCACCCAGAAACCGTAGACACGTCGCTGAGACTTCACCAGACTGCTGCTATCTGATGCCTAACGTTCGACGTAAGGGGCTGGCCGCAGGCCAGTCCCCTTGACGGAGGGGTTAGGCAGAATGGCCAGAGCACCGAGATGCCCGGAACGCAATGCCACAACCGACGTGTATTTCATGCCCGGAAGCGATGAGAGGTGTGCGTTGGTGGACCAAGAGACTTCCATGACAAGTGCAACGACGCCGGCCGCGAGAGCAGAAGTACTTCAGCTAGCTCGGCAGAGCGCTGAAAGCTCGCCGTGGCAGAGATGGCCCACAGAGTACCACCGGCGCTGGCCAGGCAGTGCAACTTGAGACCTCGGCATGCTGCCGCGGCCACCCACATGGTGCCCAAGCAGACTGGAATACGGCAGGAACCGCCACGGCCCGTGCGCTGGCCGCCAAAGGACGGACAGCCCATGCCGACGATTGAGTTGCCACCCAGAAGGCTCGGACATGCCGCAGCGCCCCCAACTACTTGCTGCCCTCTGATGCCTAACGTTTGACATGAGAGGCCCGTCCCGGCTTGCCGGGGCGGGTCCTCTCGATGGAGGGGTTAGGCCGCGTCATTGCACTACGTACTCGACGCATCGACTGGCCTTCGGAATGACACCCCAACAATTGCCAATGCAACCAGAAAAGCAGCCGTGACGCCGGCAAAATATCCTAGAAGCGGTTTGACCAAGCTTTCTCTCGGGGGAGCCAAAAAACGCGTGACGGTATCGCCATACGGAACAACATGATCATGGCCCACTGCAATTTGCAAAACTTGAGATTGTGAGTGCAGCCATATAGCCGCATACGCGCCTTCAAGCCCTTGAGCTTCATCAAGATGGAAGCATGCATCGTTCGCGAGGCAACGCAGACAGCGAAGTGCTATGCAATCGGACGGCCCCACGACTAGTTCGGCGGACCGCCAGTCTCTGGCGCCAGCGGTGAAGCGAAGCGTACCGCGAACGACTTTGGCTGTATCGAGGGGCGGCACTGCTAGTGGAACGTCCTCCTCAATCGCAGTTTGACTGGCGAGAAAAAGGGCGGGAATAACGACGAGAGTCCACATAAGCATGAAGACCGAACGCCAGCCAACCGAGATTCGAACTGGCGGCACTCTCCAAATCCGGAACTCAAGGGTCACGTACATTCTCGATTGGCCAACATAAGCGGTCTAACGTTCGACGTAAGGGGCTGGCCGCAGGCCAGTCCCCTTGACGGAGGGGTTAGGTGCCGGCTTCACCTTGAACTGACACCTTGCCGGAGATGGGATTGATGACGACTGCACCAGCTGACCTGCTCACGGGACCGAATACCGGCTTGACGAGGTAGTAGTTGTTGGCATCAGCATAGAGAACCTGCAGGAAGATGCTATTGCATTTGGCGTGACCCACACTTGCCGCCAGACTGACCGCTTGCTCAGGAGTTACCTTCCAACCGTCCGGAAGGCGAAAGACCGAGGAAGCCTCGAGTGTGACTGGGCATCGGGTGGGGATTGATCCGACCTCGACGAGCTCCGGATTGCCGGCAAATACACAACCCGCAGAGCCGGCGATTGAGAGCGCCATCGCCAGGCGCTTAACCATATGGCGTGACGGCTGGAATTGTGCTCGCACGATGGCCCCTTCTGCCTTTCTGGCACCTAACGTTCGACGTAAGGGGCTGGCCGCAGGCCAGTCCCCTTGACGGAGTGGTTAGGCAAAGCGAATGGGGCACCGAGATGCCCGGAACGCAATGCCGCAACCGGCATGCATTTGTAGGCCGGCGGCCAGGCGATGCAGCGACTGGCAAAGCAGAGTACTTGCATAACAAGTGCTACGACACTGGGAAACTGGGGCGAAGGTTTTCAGCGACCTTGGCAAAGCGCTGGAAGCTTGCCCTGGCAGAGATAGCCCACAGAGTACCACCGGCCGCGGCCAACGAGAGCGGTTCCGGCGGCCGTGGTGTGCTGCTGCGACCACCTACATGTGCCCAGGCTGACCTGAATACGGCTGGAGCCGCCACGGACCGCGCGCTGGCCGCCGAAGGACGGACAGCCCACGCTGAGGATGAAGCAGGCACCCGGAAACCGTAGACACGTCGCTGAGGCTTCACCGGTCCTGCCGCCTTTTGATGCCTAACGTTCGACGTAAGGGGCTGGCCGCAGGCCCGTCCCCTTGACGGAGCGGTTAGGCGTGGTGGCCAGAGCACCGAGATGCCTGGAACGCAACGCCACAATCGACATGTATTTCAAGCCCGGTGGCCCAATGAGGCAATGACTGGCAAAGCAGAGTGCTTGCATAACAAGTGCTACGACGCTGGCCGACCGAGACGAAGGATTTCAACCACCTCGGCAAAGCGCTGAAAGCATGCCTTGTCAGGGATCGCCCACAGAGTACCACCGGCGGTGACCAAGGATAGCGATTCCAGCAACCGTGGCGTACTGCTGCGCCCACCCACCTGTGCCCAAGCAGACTTGAATACGGCTTGAACCGCCACGGCCCGTGCGCTGGCCGCCGCAGGACGGACAGCCCACGCTGACGGTTGAGTCACCACCAGAAGGCTCCGGTATGCGATTGCGCCTTCACCCAACTGCAGTCTTTGATGCCTAACGTTCGACGTAAGGGGCTGGCCGCAGGCCAGTCCCCTTGACGGAGCGGTTAGGCAGAACGGCCAGAGCACCGAGGTGACTGGAACGCAATGCCACAACCGACATGTATTTCATGCCCAGCGGCCACGCGAGGCTTGCGTTGGTGGAGCAGAAGACTTGCATGACAAGTGCTACGACATTGGCCTGGAGAGAAGAAGTATTTCAGCGGCCTCGGCAGAGCGATGAAATCTCGCCGTGGCAGAGATCGCCCACAGAGTACCACCGGCCGTGACCAACGAGAGCGATTCCAGCGACCGTGGTGTGCGGCTGCGGCCACCTACATGTGCCCAGGCTGACCTGAATACGGCTGGAGCCGCCACGGAACGCGCGCTGGCCGCCGGAGGACGGACAGCCCATGCCGACGATTGAGTCGCCCCAAAAAAGGATCGGACATGCCGCTGCGCCGTCACCAACCTGCCGTCTTCTGATGCCTAACGTTCGACGTAAGGGGCTGGCCGCAGGCCAGTCCCCTTGACGGAGGGGTTAGGCGTCGGCATTGCCACCGAGCCAGTGCATTTGGGTCTTAGCCATGCTAGCGACTCTGACTGCAAGTTGACTTCGAACGGCTCAGCGCCACTCGGTTCCAAAGAGAAGCGCTCTTCGTCAGGAGAGAGCACCAAACTGCTACCGTTAAAACCTGTGACGCCAGCGGTCGGGTAGTGCAGGTAGCTTCTTGCCTCAATGTCGACCGCGTAAGACTGATAGTTGCTCATTGTCAGGCCGCAGTATCTTGAGTCTTTGGACGCCGTATATCGCCTGACGTTGTGGAACTCTACGTTGGGCACCTCGGCCTCTGCCAGTATGGACAGCGCTTGCTTGACAGTTGAATCCGGCGGACACGGCTCCGCTGCTGGCTTTCGGAAGAGGGTGCTCAACCAGTTGAAGCGGGACATTTCTGACGCCTAACGTTCGAAGTAAGGGGCTGGCCGCAGGCCAGTCCCCTTGACGGAGTGGTTAGGCAAAGGGGACAGAGCAGCGAGATGCCTGGAACGCAATGCCGCCACCGACATGTATTTCAAGCCCGGCAGTCGTGCGAGGCACGCGTTGGTGGGGCAATAGGTCTGCATGACAAATGCTACGACGCTGGCCGGACGAGACGAAGGATTTCAACTGCCTCGGCAAAGCGCTGCAGGCTCGCCGTGGCAGAGATTGACCACAGAGTACCACCGGTGCTGACCAGGCGACTTGAGACCTTGGCGTGCTGCTGCGGCGACCCACATGTGCCCAAGCGGACTGGAATACGGCTGGGGCCGCCGCCGTGCGCGCGCTGGCCGCCGAAGGACGGACAGCCCACGCCGACGACGACGCTGGCACCCAGAAACCGTAGACATCCCGCTGAGACTTCACCAGCCTGCTGCCTTCTGATGCCTAACGTTCGACGTAAGGGGCGGCTTGCGCCTTGGCGCAAGACGTCCCCTTGACGGAGGGGTTAGGCATCGAGTTCAACGAATGGCGCCGAAATGACTTTGCACTGCGGAAGCAAGCTTGGCAATTCACTACGAACAAGCGCTATTGCTGCCGCGCTGTCGCGGCAGTCTTCCAGAAGATGATCCAACTGGTAGCCGAACGAGACCTCGGCCAAGTCCAAATTCTGGCCCATGGCATGACATGCCGCCCAGTCGGCAAACTGGCGGCAGGCTTCGGGCGACTCTAGGTCCAAGGCGACAGCGCGAAGTGAGAACTCCTGTAGGTAGCTCAGTGCAGCAGGCCTAGCCGAAAACTCAAACTCCGGCCTTTTGAGGTACTTCTCAGGGCCATCCAGTGCGAGGTCCACTATTTCTTGCTCAGACTGCTCAGAGCGAAGGATCTTCCGGTCAGCCCAAGCGACCACAGCCTCACTGGTGAGGACTCCGCTCTTCCAAAGTGAGAGGACACGTTCGATGGGACGCATTGGATGCCTAACGTTCGACGTAAGGGGCGGCTTGCGGCGTGCCGCAAGACGTCCCCTTGACGGAGTGGTTAGGGCTCATTGTGGACCACGAGACTGCTCATACGCAGCTTTGGCCAACTGCCCAATGGAGCCTGACAAAGTGATGACCGGCCACAGACCAGAAATGTGAAAGGTAACCGTCCGATTGAAGAACCCCTGCTTTTCGATGATGGATTCGATTGCCGACCAGGGCACCAGCAACGCTGGGCACTGAAAATTGAACGGGAACATCACGGCGGCATACAGCCCATTGCCGCCAATGACAATGTGAAGACAGTTGCGATACCTGATGGGCAAGTGAACCAAGCCAGACGACCCGGAGACGAAGCGGAAGCTCTGACCTTCTGGCTTGGCGGCAGTGGAAAATCGCTGCCCAAGACTCCGCCAGCCACCAGCACGCGCCATGACCGCTGAGCCCACAAGCCAGATGGTGACGAATAGCAGCGGCACAGACCACTGTGAATGCGCCAATCGCATGAAGAAACTCGAAGGCTGCTCCATTGGCCCCTAACGTTCGACGTAAGGGGCGGCCCGCTTGCGGGACGTCCCCTTGACGGAGTGGTTAGGCGCTGCTCGCCGGGAGAAGATGCCCTTGACAGCAAGCCGCCCTACTGCGGCGATGTTCTTGGCTGCGAGAATGCTGTAGACCCAAGCCTTCTGCCACCGAAACTGAACAATGAATAGATGAAGGTGCCAGTTTGGACGCCTACGGACTGATGCACCACTGTGAATGAGCAAGAAGGCTTCAGGATCACCGGTGGCCGCGACGGCGAGCGCTTGAGCCTCTTGGTAGAAGAAGGCCAACAGCTCAGCTCGGGTGCTCGTGGAGGGTGTCCGGTCAATCGACTCATGGCAGAGCACATAGCAATCGCGAAGGCCCGGAAGGCGATACTTGACCAACAGACACTGCCGCTCGGCATAGCCAGGCGGAGTCAGTTCCTCGCGATTGAGCATGAGGCGGGACATTGCGCTGCAGCGCTTAACGTTCGACGTAAGGGGCTGGCCGCAGGCCAGTCCCCTTGACGGAGGGGTTAGGCCTCGGACCGATGGAGATCTCGGAGTAGCTGTGCATTTGAGCCGTGAGGTGGTCGCTGCGGAAGACTTGGTTGAATTGATGCGTCACCGAGACTGGCCAGCGCCCTTGAGGCGTTGCATTGCACTACGGAGCAGCAGAACGGCCGCTCGGTAGATGAGCATGTAGCCCAACATTGATGCCAGTACCCGACCGCCTGGGCTTGGCGTGAACGGCAAGAGCTTCGTGAAATTCTCCGGCATCTGAAAGAGCCAGAGCCAGTAGTACCAGAAGCCGACCCTCGAAGATTGGTCGAGATAACCCCAGGACAGAAGCGCGCTTGAGAACGGCGTGGCAATGCCGAGAACGATGGCACTCAGGAAGAGGAACAAGGGCGGAGTTTTCTTTGACACGGCCGCGTGTGGCTTCGGTGTTCTGATGCCTAACGTTCGACGTAAGGGGCTGGCCGCAGGCCAGTCC
This sequence comes from Ideonella lacteola, assembly GCF_038066555.1. Lineage (NCBI taxonomy): Bacteria > Pseudomonadati > Pseudomonadota > Betaproteobacteria > Burkholderiales > Sphaerotilaceae > Ideonella > Ideonella lacteola. The sequence continues at coordinate 6,113 of NZ_JBBUTG010000038.1, forward strand.
CCTTGACGGAGGGGTTAGGCAGAGCGGCCAGAGCACTGAGATTCCTGGAACGCAATGCCACAACCGACATGTATTTCATGCCCGGTAGCCACGCGATGCGTCCGTTGGAAGAGCAAAAGACTTGCATGACAAGTGCTACGACGCTGACCGGGAGAGAAGAAGTATTTCAGCTGCCTCGGCAGAGCGCTGAAATCCCGCCTTGGTAGAGGTGGCCCACAGAGTACCACCGGCGCACGCCAGGCGGAGCAACTTGAGACCTTGACATGCTGCATCGGCCACCCACATGTGCCCAAGCCAACTGGAATACGGCAGGAGCCGCCACGGCCCGTGCGCTGGCCGCCGAAGGACGGACAGCCCACGCTGACGGTTGAGTCACCATCAGACGGCTCGGGTATGCGATTGCGCCTTCAACCACCTGCTGACTTTGATGCCTAACGTTCGACGTAAGGGGCTGGCCGCAGGCCAGTCCCCTTGACGGAGGGGTTAGGTGGCTGACCGGTAGCAGCGAAATGCATTTATAGAGCCTCCAGCGGTGAGCGCAGCCACCACGGGCCAATAGAAGACCAGGGACACAGCTGTCACGACGAGCGAAACCAAGAGGACTGCCAGTGCGGTCGGCTTGCGATGAGACATTGAGCCCAGGCTACAAAGAGCAAGACCATTGAGCACAAATGGAAGCGCCGCCCACCCTACGAACCACCACGGTGCGGGACTCTCAGCCGAGAATACGAAGCGCAACTGAGAAGCCGCGGCTTCAAAGGTGAACTGGGACTGAGGCGTGGCATGAAAAAGCAGAATGAACCAACTGCCTATTGGACCGATGGAGGCCATTCCGAAGAGAAGAGCAGCCCACACCTGCGGTGCCAGCCGAGACTTGCCCTTCTGAAGTGATGAAACCGTGGACATTGTTTTGCCACCTAACGTTCGACGTAAGGGGCCTGCCGCAGGCAGGTCCCCTTGACGGAGGGGTTAGGGCGCTGGCTGAGCAGCGGGACGCCCTTGAGGCTATGCATTGCTTGCCTTTGTGAACTCACCGCCAGCCTCCAGGTGCTCGATGAGCTTGAGTGCGAGGAACGCATAGACCGACTCGGGCTTGGTGTCGTTCTCGACGTAGCGAATGTGTACGACAGAATGATGCGCTCCGCGTCGAGAGTTTGCCTCGCTCACACCTTGGAGGACATTGGCTATGAGTTCTGACTCGTCCAGTGGCTCATGCTGACACTTGCCAACTGGAGGGAGGCATTCGCAGACAGGAACGCCTTGCGGCTGACTGCCAAGGCGAAGCTGCAGGAGATTGTGCCGAGGCCCAGTGATCTGACTTGCAGCAAGGAACTCACCAACTCGGGTGAATTGCATTTGTAGCGCTCTAACGTTCGACGTAAGGGGCCTGCCGCAGGCAGGTCCCCTTGACGGAGGGGTTAGCCCGCTGCGATTGAAGCAAGCCAACGGTTGCTGGAGTTTGCCACCTCCGGGCAGGATTGGCTGCTCGGGTTGACCGCGTGAGCGGGCTGCGACCGCGACAGGGCAGAGACTTGGTGATTGAGGTATTCCCTTCCCGCGCTGGCCGACTGCACAGACCTTGGCCCACAAGCAACCGAGCAAATGTTGCTTTGCCGAAGCCTCCCCTCTGGCTCCCATGACCACGCCGGCCACAAGAACAATGAATTTGACGGGCCTGGCGATGGCGAAGACCAGTCTCTACGCCGCTGAGCAGCAGGGGTGTGGGGTAGGCCAGACTTGCTCGGGCTTGCCCCACACGCCTGATGCGTGGAAAACGGAGGCACCAGTTCAAAGCGACCGTGCCCTCATGAGCAGCAGGCGAAGCCTGTTGCGGCCAAGGCTGACCAACGCCGGCATTGGTATTGGCGCGAACCACCGACGATGACCAAGCAAGCCAACCCGACACTCGCGACCTCTGCTGCGGGCTAACGTTCGAGGTAAGGGGCGGCTTGCGGCTTGCCGCAAGACGTCCCCTTGACTGAGGAGTTAGGCATCGCTCGGTACATGCTAGAAGACCGTCTTTGTGACTTTGGCAACGCCGGCAAGAAGGTCTTGAATCTGCTCCGCGGAGGGATCGGGCTTCTTGGCGTGATCACAGAGATTTCGCAGGTCGGCAAGGTGTTGCACAAAGCGCCATTGCGGAAGATCGATGACGTCCGCCGCCTTCAGCGCCTCATTGAAATCGGCGATGGTGGGGTTCTTCTTGCCAATAGTCAGGCTGTGATTCACGCAGACCTGCGAGAGGTGGCGCTCAAGAACTACGCCAGCGAGTGCTCCGGCAGCTCTCCCGAACTTGAACTTCGCCAAGTGCTCGGCCGCTTGCAATTCCGAGTCGAACAAGTCAGCTTGCAGCATCTGCCGCATGTCGAGTAAGGACGAATCAAACCGCGCCTGTGCGGCCTCCAGGATCGCCAACTGCTGTTGGAACTGAGGAATTGCCGCCTCTTTGTTAACCACAACCTCAAATCCCCCTCGCGTGACGCGGAGGCCTTGCAAGTAGTCCTCTATTCTGTAGTTCTCGAAGGTGATGTCTTTCCTTGGCTTCGGCTTCTCATAGTGCCTGATGAAGTCGATCAGGCGATCTGGAATGAGCTGCTTTACGACTGCTTGAGCCTCGGTGTACCAGCGTTGATAGCCCTTGTCGAAGTCTGGAAGGCCCCGCAGATACTTTTCAGTCTCTTCCTTAAGTTCCTTCTTGAGTGCAGCCTTCACTTTGTCCGGATAGCACGCATGCTGCATGGAAAGGTGGAGTGCTCGGCCTTTGAGGATGAGCTTCTCCAAGTCGGCCTTGAAACGTTCGAGGTTCGATGCCATGGCTTGCAGTAGGTGATCGGATGTGATGCCTAACGTTCGACGTAAGGGGCTGGCCGCAGGCCAGTCCCCTTGACGGAGTGGTTAGGCAGAATGGCCAGAGCACCGAGACGCCCGGAACGCAATGCCGCCACCGACATGTATTTCGTGCCTGTCAGCCACGCGAGGCGTGCGTTGGCGGAGCAAGGGACTCTCATAACAAGTGCTACGACGCTGGCCGGACGAGAGGAAGGATTTCAAAGACCTCGGCAATGCGCTGAAAGCTCGGCGAGGCAGAGATGGCCCGCAGAGTACCACCGGCGCTCGCCAGGCAGAGCAACTGGATACCTTGGCACGCGGCGGCGGCCACCCACATGTGCTCAAGCTGAACTGAGCACGGCCGGAGCACGCCACGGACCGTGCGCTGGCCGCTGAAGGACGGACAGCCCATGCCGACGAGTGAGTCGCCCCAACGAAGACTCGGACATTCCGCTGAGACTTCACCAGCCTGCCAACTTCTGATGCCTAACGTTCGACGTAAGGGGCTGGCCGCAGGCCAGTCCCCTTGACGGAGGGGTTAGCCGTCTGGGTCACCTTCTGCTACCCCCGTACTCAGCGCGAAGTGCCTCATGCTCTCTTCTCAAAGACATGATGCCTGAGGCCTTTAGCCAGGGAGACAAGAACTTGAATCTGGCTTCATACTGAACTCGATCCTGAATCGTTGTGCCGCTACCGGATGAGGCAACCGTACGCTCATGTGTGTAGCGGCGGTACAGGATTGAAGCTCGCTCCTTTACCGCCAGGCGTGGCCAGTTGACCGCTTCTGATTGAGAAGCAAAGCCTTTTGCGACGGCTTGCTCTAGCCAAACCTTGTCAGGCTTGGCGCTTACATCACACCGAAGTACGAAGTAGCGCATGGTGGGAAGCATTGAGACGGCTAACGTTCGACGTAAGGGGTGGCCGCAAGTGGGCGAAGCCCGCTTGTGGACGTCCCCTTGACGGAGGGGTTAGGCGTCACGCGTTTCACGTAGCACTTGGCACGCCAAATGGCCGAAAGATGGGCCGGTTCCGGGCAGTCTCGCGATGACTGGATGCGACGCTGTGGCATTGGTGAATTCTTCAACATTGATGGTTTGCTGACTACCGTACGAAACCATAACCTCAAACTCCCAGAACTCCACCGAATCGGTAAGCCAGATGCCCGAATGGAGATATCCTTCCTGTTCCTCTATCAAGCAGTACTGCACCAACAAGCCGCCTTGAGGCGACAAAGCATGCGATTCCAGTGATAAGCGAAGCCATTGAGGCATGGTGGCACCGATTGAAGCTGCTCGTTTGATCTTGGCTCGAGTGTCGGCAGCTTGCTGCTGGACGTTGCGCTGGATTGCCATGACGCCTAACGTTCGAAGTAAGGGGCGGCTTGCGGCTTGCCGCAAGACGTCCCCTTGACGGAGCGGTTAGGCAAAGGGGCCAGAGCAGCGAGATGCCCGGAACGCAATGCCACAACCGACATGTATTTCAAGCCCGGTGGCCCGACGAGGCGGCGACCGGCAAAGCAGAGTGCTTGCATAACAAGTGCTACGACGCTGGCCGCACAAGACGAAGGATTTCAGCTACCTTGGCAGAGCGCTGGAAGCTTGCCGTGGCAGATGTGAACCACAGAGTACCACTGGCGCTGACCAGGCAGAGCAACTTGCGGCCTTGGCATGCTGCCGAGGCCGCCCACATGTGCCCAAGCTGACTTGAGTACGGCTGGAGCCGCTACGGTCCGTGCGCTGGCCGCCAAAGGACGGACAGCCCATGCCGACGATTGAGCTGCCACCCAGAAGGCTCGGACATGCCGCTGCGCCTCCAACAACCTGCTGCCTTCTGATGCCTAACGTTCGAGGTAAGGGGCCTGCCGAAGGCAGGTCCCCTTGACGGAGGGGTTAGGCCTGGGCGTTTGCCAACGGCCTTCAGGCAGAGCTTTCAGGGTTAGCGACTCACATGCCATGGCTAACCCTAAGAACCTTGCCGTCTTCCTTGGCGATCTCGGCTATTGCGGTTCCCCCGAGAACCTTTCGTCCAGGGGGAGATCGCAAGCTGGGGTGATCTTGTTTCCGGCGTCAAAACTGCCGCCAGAAATCAAGGGTTTACCCTATTCCGACACCAGCTCCCCTCGTCAGCGTACCCGTGGATAACGGCTCTGATATGGTCGCTTTCGTCAATGCTGGCTGTTTGATCCTTTGGACAAGCGGCTTGGGGTGATGCGGCACGAGTCGGTTGCAGCGACGATGGATCAGTCTGATATCCGCGGGTTGGTTACCGCCCAGCATCGATCCGTCATGGAAGCTACCTCCGTCTAGCAGCGCAGGTTGCCCGAAGGCCTTTCTGTGGATAGTGCCGGCGAGGGTTCTTCCCGTCGTGATGCGTGCCGCATCACCGCAGGCCGCTTGCTACAGGGACGCCGCTCAATGCGGCGGGGTTGTGGGCAACGATGCCTGTTGGGCGATGGCCCAAACGAAGCCGGCCAGCTCGCGTGCCACCGCGACACAGACCTTGTTGGTCTGCACGCCCCGCGAAGACAGACGTGCGAACCGTCCGCATAGACGCAGTTGGGCCTTCCAGGCGTGTCGACACACCGCCTCGGGCAGGGCATTGCTGCGTTCGCGCAGCGCTTGGCTCAGGCGCGCCGGGAACCGGTAGTTCCAAGCCGCCTCGGTCAGCAGCCGCCTGGCGTGAGCGTTGCCGGTCTTGGTGATCGAGCCGCGACGAATGCTGTTGCCGCTGGAGTGCTCTGATGGCACGAGCCCGAGGTATCCCATGAACTGGCGTGCCGTGCCGAAGCGGCGGAAATCCCCGATCTCGGCCACCAGGCCGATGGCGCTGACCGTGTCGATGCCACGCAGGGCACGCAGCGCCGCCACGACCGGCTCCAGCCGCCAGCCTGCAGCCGCCTCGGTCAGCGCAGTGGTCAACCGCTGCACGCGTTGTTAAGCCGACTGCTGCGCCAACTGATACTCGGCCAGGGCAATGCGGTCACCTTGGTGGTCGAAGGGTTGATCGCTGATCCAGCGCTAGTGGCTCTTGGTCCACGAGGTCTTGCCCGGATAGCGCCGGCCATGACGTAGCAAGAAGGCCTTGAGCTGCTGACGCGCCTTCAGCCGCATGCCCACTGCATCCTCGCGGGCACGCCACAGGTTGCGCATGGCCTCATGCGCTTCGTCGGGCACCCAGATCGGCTTGAGTTCGCCTGAGCGCGACAACTCCGCCAGCCGCAGGCAGTCGCGCCGGTCGGTCTTGATGCGCTCGCCGGCTCGCCGTGGGATCAGGGTGGGCGCGATGATCTCGCAGTGGTAGCCGCGCCGGCTCAGCTCGCGGTACAGCCCGTAGCCCGTCGGGCCGGCTTCGTACACCACACTCACCGCAGCAGGATCTCCTGCCTTGCCCAGTACCTTCAGCAGTGCCCGCACATCCGGCCCCAGCGTGCCGGCAAAGCGAGCCGGTTCACGTCCGGCTTCGCAAGCCGCCACCGCAATCGTGTCCTTGTGGGCGTCCAGACCGACGAAGAACTTGATACGCTCGTCCATGGCTCGTCTCCTTAACGCTGCGGCTGGCCCGCCCTGCCGCATGTGGCTCGGCACACCTCGGTGCGCAACCCACGATACTGGAGACGAGCCTTCGCCGCAGCCGGCGAGCGACCATGATGTCTAGCTGTCTGCGCACCCTGGGAGCGGCAAATCACAGGGATCGGACTTAGTTGATCTCCCGTTCCGGTATTTGGTGCATGTCGCCACGTTCGCAACGCTGGGCATCACCTCACAACGTCTTGAGCGCGTATTCGTGGATACCGGCCGTCTCGAGCAGCCTCAATGATCTCCCTTGTGAACGTGCCAATCCTGGTCGGGACACCGTGTGTGATGGGAGCGATAAAGCCCTTCGTCAACAAGGCCACTGCCGACACAAACGGAGCAGCGAAAGACGTTCCATACGTGCCGTCCGAAAAGACTCCTTGTGCACCCGGCTCATCCGGGTCGTCGCCACCAAAGGCGCCCGCAGAAAACAGGTCACTGCGAGGACCTTCGGGCGCACTGGAATACCTTGCCCTATCGCGGCTTCGGTTCTCTGCGGTGGCGAACATGAGCGTCTCGACATCCTCGGTGAGCCACCTCGAATTCGGTGCTTGTCCGGTGTTTCCGGCGGCCATTACGGTCAGGGTGCTCGCAGTAGACTTCCCAGCGAGCCGAATGACCAAAGGTAAGAGCGACGATATGAGGGTAGGGGCCGGTATACGTTGACGGCATTGAGGACACAAAAACCAGTCATTACGTAGAGCGACGCTGAGATTCAACACATCGGGGACCTCGCGGGAGACGATATCGCCCATGGCCTGTGCGATCGCAAGCGCGGTGAGTCCCCCGGGATCGGACGGAAGGCGGCCGACGCATAGTTCGACGTCTGATGGGAGAATTCGATCAAGAATAGACGCGACTCGGGTGCCATGCCCCAGTGGATCGGCCGCTTCGACGTCGCGTCTGAGTCTCCCACCAGTGGAGTAGTCGTAGTAGCGCAACTCTCGGTGGGCCGAGTAGTCTGCGCAGAGACCACTGTCAAGAATGGCGACCTTCCGGGGTGTTGGTTGAGCAGATAGGGCTGAGCGAAGAAGTTGCCGGACGGCAGCGGCTTCACGCTCTGCGTGCGGGCTGAGGCGTAGCGATGGACTAGGAAGCGATTCCGACGCCGACAGCGGGAGAACCTGGTTCACGTCGACCACTGCAACTTTCTGCTCGATGGCGGCAGCAAGTCGAGCACTCAAACGGCTTATTGCAAAAGGCTCAAGCCCTGGGTCTGTTTTTAGAACGACGGAGCCCAGTCGAGACAGTTCGGAACTGAAATCAAGGTCACCTTGTTCCGTTAGCAACGGGGTGACGCTTTCGAGTCGTCCCGGTAGCTCGCCGCGGATCTCCGACAGGACGGACATTGGGCCAATCGCGACGACTTGCCCCGGTACGAAGCTGCACATGGTCTCTCCTACGGTGACGTCTTCTTCCAGACGAGTTTGACGGATACGGTAGCTGTACCTTCCATAGAGATGACTACCCACTTTCCGCCAGCCTTAAGCGCGAGATCAAGCTTGAGTTCTATTTCGTCAGCAGACTCTGCGGTTTCAGCAAGCTTCTGACGGAGAGGAGCGACGGCTTCTGAGAGTAGGCTGCCCAGGGATTCGAACGCCTCTTTGGCCTTCTCGCCGACGGGGCTCGATGCATCTGAAAAGCCGGCTGCATGCGACACCGCGATCTCCAAATCGCTTTGACTGCTCATAAAAGTCTCCAGTGAGGTCAGGTGGACCGAATCGTGATGCTCAACGTGGTCTTGGCGACGAGGTGATTCGCCATGGCAAGACGATCGAGGGCCGAATCGAGATGGCATTGAGGGTAGCCACCTCGCACGTCTCTTCACCTCCTCAAGTTTGAGGACGTCCCTGCCAGGGCCAAGAGCGGCGAACTTGCATACCCAATGGACGGCTGCGGAGACAGACTCACTCCCGAAGTTAGTGGATGACGCCGGTGCCTGCTGCGGCCAAGATGCTCCGTCACTTCGTGAGAGTTTCCCTCTATGGCCACCGTCTGCGACAGGTTTAGCGGACGAAGCGCAGCGCGCCGCCACTCGAGGAGGCGAGGCTGTCGGACGCGTAGTTCAAACCATGAACGACATCAGCGATAGCGCCAAGCGAATCTCGGACATCATTGGGGTCATCGACGGTATCGCGTTCCAAACAAATATTCTGGCGCTCAACGCTGCGGTTGAAGCGGCCCGAGCGGGCGAACAAGGGCGCGGCTTTGCCGTTGTCGCGGGAGAGGTCCGGAGTCTGGCCCAGCGTTCCGCCGACGCAGCGCGCGAGATCAAACAGCTAATTCAGGCGAGCGTCGATCGAGTTGAAGCAGGAACGGGTCTTGTGGACGATGCTGGCCAGGCGATGAACAGATATTGTGTCGAAGGTCGAACAAGTGAATCTGCTGATTGAGCAAATCAGCCGGGCTTCCACCGAACAAAAGGGCGGGATTGACCAGGTCAACGAAGCTGTGGCAACTCTGGATGACACTACTCGCCAAAACGCCTCGATGGTTCAGCAGTCGACCGAAGCGGCCAGCAAACTCCAGGCCCAGGCAAAGCGACTGGCAGAGGCCATTGGCGTCTTCAGAGCCTGAAGCAGTGCGGCACGCCGACGAGGCTTAGTCCAGAGAGAAGACATTGCAGGCGATGCGGCTATTGAACGGCCGCCGATTGCTTACTTATATCCTTTGCCCCCCCTCTGCGCCGATTGCAACCCCTTTTTCTGCTCGTCGTGCCAGACGTCGCTCTGTCGAGCGTTGCGACGTCGTGCTGTAGCGTTTTCAATGGTTTGCAGTTATTTCCATCCAACCAACTGAGGCATATCAATGATGAAGCGTCTGGTCATTCAACTGGGCTACATCGCCGCATGCGGCTTCCTCGCCGTGTCCAACGTCCGGGCTGCCACCGATCTCGTAATTGCCACGGTGAACAACGGCCACATGGTTGAAATGCAGAAGCTGTCGAAGAACTTCGAGACCGCCAATCCCGACATCAAGCTGAAGTGGGTGATTCTTGAAGAGGGTGTGTTACGCCAGCGCGTGACCACGGACATCGCCACCAAGGGCGGCCAGTTCGATGTCATGACAATCGGCATGTACGAGACACCTATCTGGGGCAAAAAGGGTTGGCTGGAAGAGCTTAAGGTGGATGCCGCCTACGATCTGGACGACATCCTGCCCTCGGTACGCCGCGGGCTTTCGGTCGACGGCAAGCTGTACGCCGCGCCCTTCTACGGCGAAAGTTCAATGCTGATGTATCGAACCGACCTTGCCACCAAGGCCGGCATCAAGTTCGCCGACCGGCCCACCTGGGACCAGGTGCGCGACGCCGCCGCCAAGATGCACGACCCGGCCAACGGCGTCTACGGCATCTGCCTGCGCGGCAAGCCGGGGTGGGGCGACAACATGGCCTTCATCACGACGATGGTCAATGCCTTCGGTGGCCAATGGTTCGACATGAGCTGGAAGCCCCAACTGGAGACCAAGCCCTGGAAGGAAGCCGTCACCCTCTACGTGGATCTGCTGAAGAAGTACGGCCCGCCCGGGTCGGCCGGCAACAGCTTCAATGAGATCCTGGCGCTATACAACGAAGGCAAGTGCGGCATGTGGGTGGACGCCTCCATCGCTGCCTCGTTCGTAAGCGATCCGAAGCAGAGCAAGGTCGCCGACAAAGTGGACTTCGTGCAGGCGCCGTCGGCGGTGACCGACAAGGGCGCGAACTGGCTTTGGGCCTGGGCACTGGCGATCCCAAACAGTTCGAAGAACCCGGCCGCAGCGCAAAAGTTCATCAGTTGGGCTACCTCCAAGGATTACATCAAGCTGGTCGCGAAGGAGGAAGGCTGGGCTGCCGTGCCGACGGGCACCCGCAAATCGACCTACCTGACGCGCGAGTTCCGCCAGGCGGCGAAGTTCGCGGCAGCCGAGCAGCGCGCGATGCTCAGTGCCAATCCGAACGATGCGACTCTGCCCAAGAGCCCGTACTCGGGTGTTCAATTTGCGGCAATACCCGAATTCGCTTCGATCGGCATTGCGGTGGGCCAGCAGATGAGCGCGGCGCTTTCAGGCAAAGCGACTGTGGATGACGCCTTGAAGGCCTCGCAAGAAGCGGCCGATCGAGAAATGCGCAAGGCGGGCTATTACAAATAGTCGGTGGAGTATTTGCGTCCGATCTCATCCGTCCCCCGGGAGTTGTTGTTCGACCAGATGGAAACCTGCGCCGGGCCAAAAAAAGACCCACCGAATGGCAGGTCTTGAGAGGTCTGTGGAACGCTCGGGCTTTCGGTTCCCAACCCGGCACCGAGCTAGTCAAAAGGACGCACGGATGCGAGGAAGCGATCATGACAACCCAAAGTTGCGGATTCCGGCCTTCTTGAACATTGCGTTCGGCGCCGTGCTCAACCGGACCGGCGGTCATGCGCAGTGCGCCCCGACGTGAACTTCTCTGGACCTGTGGATAACCAATTTCGCCGCCGCAACTTTTGCCTTGCCGCGACGGATCGGCTCCCCAAGAAGGAAGCGCTCATTCGCTCGGCAGAATTGAGTGATGGAAACGCTGCTCTTGTTCGTCTCTACGACGGTGGCCGAAATCGTCGGGTGCTACCTGCCTTACCGGTGGCTCAAACCAGGGCGGCCCGCGCTGCTGCTGGTTCCGGCCGGCACCCCTCTGCCAACCTGCGCGCGTTGACCGACCGAAGGTGCGCCTTCTTGACCGCTTGATCTCAATGATCGTGTCTCAAGAAACGATGGTGAGTCGGGTTCGGTGCGAATCCTCCTAAGAAGCGGCTTGCCGGGCTCCACGAGGACGTAAGATGAAGTAATGGAGGAAATGACGCGCTCCAACATGAGCATGCACAACTGGCGTCGCGGCGCTGTCGCAATATTTGTGGCGTTCGCCTCTACCGTCTGCGCTGCTGGCGAAGGCTGTTCTGGGGGCGCGGAAGATTCCGGCGTGAGCCTGTCATTGGGCTGGGACTGCTTGATCACCTCTACAGATGCCGAAGCGAGCTCACTGCACGGTGTCGTGATTGAGTATGGCGGTGCCATTGTCTTGCAGCGGTATTTTGCAGCCGATGACCAGCCGCTTGGAGACTGGTGGTCTCACAGGCAGACGTTTGACGCGCTGACCTTGCACGACATGAGATCGATCAGCAAAAGCGTGGTGAGTCTGCTGGTCGGAATCGCGCTCGATCGCGGCTTGATTCCATCGCTGGACACCCCGTTGCACCAACTGTTGCCAGATCGAGACGCGCTATTCACTCAGCAAAAACGTCGCCTGACGGTCCGCCACTTGCTTACGATGAGCGCGGGGCTTCAGTGGTCGGAGTCCGCTGCGGTCTCCCTGTTCAGCGACGAGACTCGAATGGAACTGTCGAACGACATGGTTGGGTACGTACTGAGCCGCGATGTTGGGCGGCCGCCAGGCACCGAGTATCGCTACAACAGTGGCTGTACGGTGCTGCTTTCTGCGATAGTCGAAGCAGCCACCGGAATGTCCCTCGTGGAATTTGCCCGTCAAGCGCTTTTCGAACCTCTCGGTATATCTGCACTCGAGTGGCGCGCCGGTCGGAGCAAGCAAGTGATGGCTCATGCGGGTATGCGGCTGAGGCCAGCCGATCTGGCAAAGATTGGACGGCTGGTGCTCAATGGGGGCCGGTGGGCGGGCCGGCAGATCGTCTCCGGCGCGTACCTGCGCGACGCCTTGGCGAGCCATTTGCCTGCGGAGCGAAACTGGGGCTATGGCTACCAGTGGCGTACAGGCAGAATTGAGGCAGAGGGCCGGCTGCTGGACTGGGCAGGTGCCTTTGGAAACGGCGGCCAGCGTCTGTACGTGGTCCCGAGTCTTGATCTCGTGGTCGTCGTCGTCGCCGGTCGATACAATCAGCCCGAGCCAGGCAATAGTCGCCCTTCGGAAGAGTTGTTCGCGCGAGTCGCGACTCACGTCGCCCGAAAATCTGCCAGCTTTACTAAGTGCAAGGGCGAGAGCAGTCTCGCCGACTCGTGCGTGCCTGGGCGGGACAACTTCGTCTCAAACCACTAGGTGTGACTGTCCGGGCGACATAGCGCGTCCTCGTCCAACCCAATCTGCAGGTGCGACTGCGGCGTCAACCCACCACTTGGTGGCTGTCCAAATCCAGCGTTTCCTTGTCGGTCTGTAAGTACGCGAAGCCGCTGGTCAAACAAGGTGGTGTGCGGCCGGCGCGAAGGGGCGTTGCGCCCAAGCGAACGACGACCGTAGATGGTTCTTCCTATCGTAGACAACGCTGGGCGGGATGCCGTGACGCTGCATCAACGCAGGCTCCCGCACTTGCAAACCCTATCCCGTGCAGTCAGCGCCTGTAGACGGAGCTAGGTCGGGCTTGCGTCGAGATGGACGAGGCACTATGCGCAGCTTGCCGGTACGACTGACAGGAAGCCATTGATGCGGCTGATCAGTTCGAACCGGAACGGGTGCTCATGGACACTCGGAATACGCGCCAAGACAATGCCGACGAAGGCTGCCCGCTGTACCTATGACTGGGCTACTACCTGTGCTCGGATTTCACCGGCTCGATGAGGCCATCCCGAAGTAGTCCCTCAATGGCGGCCACGATCTCGACAGCAGACTCAGGCGACAAGTCAATCAGGCGCCTCAGGTCGGTATAGCCGTTGAATCGTGCCAGTAGACGCGTGTCTACCGTGTCGCTCCTCGCGCGGCTGGCCAAAAGCGCGCGCTGACCTCGTGTCGTACGCTGGTAAACGGCTGAGTCCTCGAAAATTTCTGCGCGTGTGGGCAAGCTCGCTGTAAGCATGTCACGATGTGCTAACTGTCATCACTTTGTCATATTAGCGAGTTGCGAATCAACTGAAAAGACACTCTGGCGCCGCCCCACCGCCAACAGGCGTTGTCGGGCTGACTCAGATCGGGCAGGCTTACGTTCCCAAGTTAGGCCTATGGAGCGGACCCGTGGCGAGCAAACAGACCTTTGGCGGCTACGACATCGACCCAACGCCCCAGCCAATGCCCGCTGGCCGGTTCGTTGCGTGCGCGCGGCTGACCCGGCAAAGCGATGGACAGGTCGAGGAGGTATGGCCCGACTTCGATGACTTCGCCACAGAAGCCGAGGCCGTCTCTGCCGGGCACATGGCAGCTATCGCCTGGATCGCACACCAATCTGGGGCCCGGAAACCTTGATCCCAGCTTCACCCGACGATCTTCGTCATCGAAGATGACCCTTTTCGATACCCTCTGCGCGTCAGCCCTCGGATCGCTAGATTACTGTGCCGCTTGGCGGGCGGTGTTGGCATGCAGAGCTGAGTTCAACAGGTATATGGTTGCCTGCGGTGCTCTTGCGTTTCATACGGGGCCGTGAGCGAATGCACGCGCGCCGCCTCAGCTGTGGCGCGAGGTCACAGATTCGTCATCTGCGGCAGCGACAGTAACTCTAGGTGCCGGCAATCGCCGGCCGGACACATCTGCGAAGGGCAAAGCCGCGCGAAAGTCGGCGACGCAAAGCTACCGGGCTACAGCGCAGAGCGCCAAGCTAGCGGGGCTACTCAACAAGGTTGAACCCAGTTGAACAGCAACCTTTGCATCTCACAGAATGCGAGGTTAGCCGTGATCCGCTGTTTGGTTCAAGTGCCCGGTCGCAGGGAACGACAGGGGACGGACATATCGCCGTGGACCCTCCTCGGCATCAGCGTGGCCTTGGTTGCGTCCGCTGCGCTGGCTCCGATCTTCGGTATGGGGGATGCGCCGGGCGCCGGCACGTTGGGTTGCCAAGCGCGCCAGACACGGGCACTCCCGTGGCAACCACCCAAGCCCATAGGCTCGGCTGGTTTCGCCGTTGCGCCCAGCAAATGCGCGGCAGTGGCTTCAGGTGCATGACGGCCTGAGCCATGCTGAGGGTCAGGCCCAGTCTCTCACGACGGCTCACACTGTCGGTGACGGTCATGTTTGCGCTGCTGGTTGCCTCAGCCGGCCTCGCGTTGCATCACGTGCGCCAAATGTCAGCCACGATCGCGGCGCTACGCTCAGCCGATCTCGAGCGGCTGTGGCTGACTTCGAACGTCAACGAAGAGGCAAACGACGGAGCGCGCAAGCTCATCGTTCTGCTCGCCGCACCTCGGGAGCTACGCCCCCAAGTCTACGCAGAGATCGATGCCGCTCATCGACGCCTGGACAGTTCGATGGCACTGCTCGCCCGACTCTTGGAGCGCGGTGATCGACATCCTGGGTTTTCGCTGATGCTGGACTGTCTGCAGCGGTATCGCAGCGCGTACCGTGAAACGGCCGAGCTGATTGAAGCGGACGACCACGTGGCCGCCAAGCTGTCCATCATCGACCGCGTTGACGTTGAACTGTCGATGCTGATCTCCGCGACCCAGAACCTCGATGAAACCGAGAGGGACCGGCTCAGTGAGCGGCTTTCGGAGCTCGATCAAATGCTCGCCCGCGATCGCACCGTTCTACTGGGCCTGGGGAGTGTCGGCGGGCTTCTCGCGCTCGCGCTGACGATTTGGGTCTATCGGGGTGTCGCAAAGCCCCTCAGAGCGGTCGCACGGGCGGCGCGTCAACTCAGCCGGGGCAACTATGACCAACTGTTGGCCGAGAGTCCACCAAACGAAGTCGGCGACATAGGACAGGCCTTTAACCAACTGGCGCGTGCCGTGAGGCAGCGAGAAGCTGCGCTCAGAGAACTGATCGAGATCGATCCGCTGACAGGGTTGCTGCAGCGCGACCGGTTCATCGAGATGCAGTCGGCGGCGGTCCGTGAAACCGCCGCGGGTCAGTCGCGCACCGTGCTGGTCTGCTTCGACATCGAGCGCCTCAAGTCAATCAACTCGTTATTGGGTTTTGACGCCGGAGACGAAGCGATCAAGCATGTGGCCAAGCGTGCCCAGGCGCTCGCGGCGCCCGCCGGCACCGCGGCCAGGCTAGGTGGGGGCACCTTCGTGGCTATCTTGCCGCTCAAAGGGCATGAGACAGCCGCCGAACGTGCCAAAGCCTACAGGGCGGCCATGGATCAAAGCCTCACCTGGAACGGCCATGCCATGGATCTCGCTGTGACACTTGGTTTTGCCATCTGCTCGGTGCATGGCGAGACGCTTCCAGAACTGATTCGCCGCGCCGAGCAAGCCCTGTACGAGGCCAAGCGGACTCGCGCTCCCATCGCGGCATACAGCCCGTCGATTGAGGCTGCCAGGCTGGACCACTTGAGTCTCCTCTCCGAACTGCAGCAGGCGATCGAACGCGGCGAACTGGTACCGTTTCTGCAACCTAAGCTTTGCCTGCGAAGCAACACCATCGCCAGCGCCGAGGCACTCGTCAGATGGCGTCATCCCACGCGAGGCTGGATTCCGCCTGCCGAGTTCATTCCCTTTGCCGAGAGCACCGGGCGAATTGTGGACGTGACACGCTGCATGCTTTCGCAGTGCGCCGAACTCTTGTCTCGACATCTTCCGAGCATTCAGTTGGCAGTCAATGTGTCGACCTACGATCTGCGCGACCCCTCCTTCGTCAGCATGATTCAAACTCTTCTGTCGGAGCACTCTTTGACCCCGGATCGGCTGCGGATCGAAATCACCGAGAGCGGGCTGCTCGACACGGGTACCGAGCCCATCGGTCGCCTGGCTGCCTTGCGCGATCTCGGCGTGGGCGTGTCGATCGACGACTTCGGCACCGGTCAGTCGTCTTTGGCCTACCTGCGCCGATTGCCTGCGAACGAATTGAAGATTGATCGCAGTTTCGTCAGTGGTGCCGACCGCGATGCGGGTCGCCAGGAGATGCTGTCTGCCATCGTGCGCATGGCTCATGGCATGGGCTTAGCGGTAACGGCGGAAGGCGCGGAGACCGCGGCTGAAGTCAACCTGCTGCGAGAGATCGGCTGCGACTATGCACAAGGCTTCGCCATTGGAAGGCCGATGTCCGTCACCGAGTTCATCGCGACGATGGGCGCTCAGCTAACAATCGAAACGCATGACGGCAACGATTGAGAGGCCGTGGCCGAATTGGAGTGCGGTCGGCATCAGCGGAAGAGGTGCTTCCCGGCTTGCGGCACGTCGAAGGCAGCCGATGCGGTGGCATCTGGCGTCGACTTTCCTATCTATATGCGCCTCATACGCCTATTGTCCCGGCGGCCTTGTTCACCGTTTCGTTGCACAAGCCTGTGGACAAGTGGTGCGAGGCGACTGCAAGGCCTTGATTCAAGCGGCAATGAAGCAGGTTGCCTCAAATCAAGGCAACCGGTCTCATACGACACCCACGCGGGCCACGTTCTCAACCAAGCGTGCCCGCAGCAGCGTCTGCGCCCCTTCTAGGAGAGCTGCCTCGTTGGCGGTCAGATCCGCCAGGGCCCGCAAGGGCGTGAAGCCATTGACGAGCAAGAGCAGGCTTCGATGCATCGGAGGAAGGTCGATCATTCCGATGGCAGCTCGTGCACCTTCATCCGTACGCATGAGGACCGTGTGATGGGCAATGTGGTCATGTCGCATCGTCACTCGTCCTTCCGAAGCCAGTACTGCCTGGGCAAAGGTCTTTGCCGTTCGAGCGGACTGTACCAGCGCATCACTTCATCAGTGAGCTGAGCACCTTGGCACCCAGGGGCTCGCCGGCCGCGCCCGTAATCTTGGAGATCTCACGATAGGCGTTGGCCTGGACACGAGTGGGCAGCGGTACGAACCTGGCCTCCCGTGCCAACGCGTCCCCATTGAGGTAGGACCAAGTGATGAACCTCAGAGCCCGCTCAGCACGATCCGTCTGCTTGGCGACACGCGGTACAGCAACAAACGTGCCCATGGTGATCGGCCACGACCTCGCGCCAGCGCTGTTGCTGATCGAGCTCAGAAAGTCCCCTTTTGCGTACCAGTCGCTGCGCGACACCGCTTCACGAAACCCCTCGGGCCCGGCCGTAACGAACTGACCGTCCGCATTTCGTAGCGCAACGCCGACCAATCCGTCGTCGAGCACGTAGTTGTAGTCGATGTACCCGATCGATCCAACTGTCGAGCGAATGGTCTTTGCAACGTCAGCGCTGCCCTTGGCGGCCAGCACTTCGCCCTTCCATTGGACCTTGTTCGCAACGCCATGCTGCGTCTTCCAGTCCGGACTCACCCGGCTCAAATAGTCCGTGAAGTGAAATGTGGTGCCTGACCCATCCTCGCGTACAACTCGACGGATCGGCAAGGCAGGCAACGGCATCCCCGGGTTCAGCGCCTTGATAGCGTCGGCATCCCATCGCGTGACGCTGCCCAGGAAGATGGCCGCAAGTACCTCGCCCGACAGCTTCAGCGTGGCGTTTGAGACCTGCGGGAGGTTGACCACAGGCACGATCCCGGTGACGACGGTGGGGATCATTACCAACCCATCGCGTTCCAGCTCCTGGGCTGAACCGACGATGTCCGAGCCGCCAAAGTCCACTTCGCGACTTCGAACTTTGGCCATGCCTGCGCTCGACCCTACCGCCGCATAAGTCAGCGACTCGCCGCCTCGCACTTTGGCGTATTCCGCGGCCCAGACCTTGTAAACCGGCGCTGCGGCGGACGAACCGGCGCCCGCCAGTTCCTTGGTTTGTGCGGAGGCTGAGCCGCACAGCGCGCTTGCGCAGGCGACAACGACGGCAAAGGAGCGGGACAGCGAGCGGAACAACATGATCGGAATCTGGAACAGCCAGACGTCAAGCTAAGTGGAAACCCGAATTCTTTCCCAGGGCGACACCGCTTGTCACTGTATGTAACTCACGAAGCCCGCGTACGTGTGCAATCTCTGGCGCCCCAGGCTTCGGAAGGCCAGTGGGCCCCTTGGTGCACGGCGCCGACCCATTTCGATCGAAAGCATGACGTCTGTCACATGGGCCTGGCGGCAGAGATGCCGCGCCGGCGATGGCAGCGAACGTGACAGTTTTGCGACATGCCACTGCCGACATATGCCACATCAATCGCCCTTTTCTGGGCTTTGAATCATCTTTGACCGGCCGAAACTCGCCAAGAAGCTTCTTCACACTTCCTCTTAACAGGCGTCTGGTTGTCCCGATGAGCCCATCTCCGATCGTTCGCACCATGAGCGTGCGCGCCCGCCTGATGATCGTCGCGGGCATGTGCGCCATGCTGGCCGTATTACCAGCATCTCAATTGGCGATTGGCTATGCGGACGACATCCGCTTCGTCGACAACGAGTTGTCCGCTCTGCCTGCCAATCGCGCATGGCAGGAGGTGGTGGCATCCATCCAATCTCATCGCCAAAGCGCTGCAGCAGTAGCAACCAAGCCGGAAGCCGAAACCCAGCGCGCGGCGGCGGCGCAACGTGCTATGGCCGCGTTCGATGGCGTCCTGCAGGCGTTGGAAGACAGGCACGCAACCACGGCTCGACTTGAAGCCGCCAGGTCTCTCAAAGACTCGTTTGCAAAGCTGGCGCAAGCCAGCTCCAACAAGGGCCTGGCTCTTGCGGCGCTGCTGCAAAGACACAGGGACCTGTCGGACAGGGTCTTCAATGAGATAGCTGAGCTCAATGCCGACTCACAGCTGCTGTTGGATCCGGAGGCCACGGCCTACTTTTCGATCATCGCAGGTCTACAGATCGGGCCTCGCATCAGCGACTCGCTCTCCGAGCTGAGCTCTATTGCAGTAGCGGCCGCAGTGGATGACATTGGGGCGGTGTCCTCAGCGGCTTCGAGGTATGCCTACCAGATGGACCAGCTGATGCTGAATCTTCGCCAGGCTTCGCGTCTTGACGTGCGTCTGGAACGAGAGTTTGCCCCCGTCCTCGATCAGGCGGCCCAGCAAAAGCAAATGGTGGAGGCAACCCTTGCCGCAGCAGCCAAGGATGTCAACTATCCGCTGGACAAGATGAGCCAAGCTCTCAGCGACGCGTCGAAGCTTCAAACCGTGCTCGCCTCCGAAGTCATCGGCTCGGTTGAGTCAGAGCTGTCGGGTCGGGCGAATGCGTTGCGAATGCAGGCGCTGGCGATGAGTCTGTTGGTGCTGGGCGGCTTAGCAGCTGTGGCCGCTGTGCTTTGGCGCACGGTCCAAGGCATCCTCCGCCCTGTGATGACCGTGGTGTCGGTAACAGAAAGAATTGCCGCCGGCGACCTGTCGCATCCTATTCCCCAGGCAAGGGGCGATGAATTGGGTCGAGTGCTTGCGGCGATTTCAACCATGCAGGACAGGCTGCGCGAGTTGGTGCAACAAATTCAACAGGCATCGAGCCAAATACGCCATGGAGCTGCCGAGATCGCCACGGGCAACCAAGATCTCAGCCAACGCACCGAGAACGCGGCGATGAGTCTCCAGCAGACTGCGGCGTCCATGGAACAAATTGACGATGCCGCGCGATTGAGCGCCGAAGCCTCACAACACGCGCATGCGTTGGCTTCGCAAGCTTCCGATTCAGCGCACGCAGGTCGGCAGGTCGTCTCAGCGGTCGTCTCCACCATGGACGGCATTCAAACCAGCTCGCACCGAATCTCCGAGATAACCGGCGTCATTGACGGTATCGCCTTTCAAACGAACATCCTCGCCTTGAATGCCGCCGTCGAAGCTGCTCGCGCTGGGGAACACGGCCGAGGATTTGCAGTGGTCGCCTCCGAGGTTCGGGTGTTGGCGCAACGCTCCAGCAGCGCGGCTCGGGAGATCAAGCAACTCATCCAGGCGTCCGTCGAGCGTATCGACAGCGGTAGTCGCCTGGCCGGACAAGCCGGCGAGGCCATGGCGCAGATCGTACGCGGGATCGGCGAAGTCAGCTCCACGATCGCGACAGTGTCCACCACCGTGCAGAACCAGTCTGAAGGCCTTCGGGGTGTCCGAAGTGCGGTAGAGCAGCTCGATGGTGCGACCCAGCAAAACTCTGCACTCGTCGAGCAGTCCGCTGCGGCGGCTGAGTCCATGCGAGAGCAGGCAACTCGGCTTCATGATTTGGTCGGTGTGTTTCAGCTTCCCGCACGCTGAGTCGTCAAACCCATCTTCCATCTTGCCATGAAAGCGAAAGCCAAGACTTCCCGTGGTTTGTTTGCTGTGGCGATGGGCGCGTTACTGGCGTGGGGCTTCATTGTGGTCGCCGGCAACCACTGGCTTCAGGTTTTGGCGAGGGTTGCCGACCCGACCACCTCGGTGATGCGGGAGTGGAACAAGGTCGAATTGGCGGTCGAGCAAGTCCGGATCATCACGCTCGCTCACGCGTTCAGACTGAGTGCATCGTTGGAAGAGGTGCGTAGCCAGGACGCGAACAAGGAACTAGCAAATGCGGCCGCACAGGCATTGCACAGCCTCGCCACGATACGGGGTGCCGACAAACCTCGTGGCAGTCATTCCTCCCCGGACAAGCCGACAGGACCGCTCGATCGCTATCTCTCTCAGGCCGGGCGGGTTATCTACGCGTCAAGTCACGTGGGACCCGCTGAGGCGGAAGAGCAATTGACGAGGTTTCAGCAAGAACATGCTGCACTTTCCGAATGGCTGAATGCCGAGCGCCAACACTCGCTAAAACTCAACGAGGACCAAGTGTTCGTCGCCACGACCTGGGTCAAGGCCTGTATCGCTGCCGCATCCATCCTCTCGCTGATCTTCGCTACATCGATCATCTACTTCTCGTTTCGGGTGCTGGTTTCCTCTATGCGCCCTGGTGGTGTGAACGCATGACACGGCCCAGTCCGAGACGGCTCCCACACTGGCGCGGACGTCCTCTTGAGACATTGACATGACTACTTCCTACCTGACTCGACTGACGCTGGCCAGACACTTGGGCTTTGGGTTCGGTGGCCTGCTGATCATGTTGTTGACCATCGCTGGGTTGAGCGTTGTTCAAATGCGTGCTGGCGGCGATCAGCTGCGAGACATCGTCGGGATCAAGAATGAGAAGCTCGCCTTGGCGAATGGCTTGCTCGAAAGCATCAATAGCATGGCCATACAGGCCCGCACGGTCACGCTGCTTACCAATGTGACGGCCATCACCGACGAAATGAACAACTTTGGCCAGGCCAAGAAGCGCTACGCGGCGAGCGAGGCTCGTCTCCTGGCGTTGGTCGGCAGCACGGGGGACGAGGCCGAACGCAGGCTCATGGACGAGATCGTCGATGCGGGGAAGAAGACAATTCCGCTGGTCGAGCGCGCGGCGCAACAGGGCCTGGATGGGGCTGGCGTCGAAGCAACGAACACTTTGACCGAAGCCGTTCGGCCCGTCGAGGTCGTTTGGCGCCAGAAGGTCGGCAAGCTGATCGAACTGGTCCAGACGCAGAACGCTGAAGCCGCCGCGGCGATGGTGTCGTCACAGAAGCGCGCTCTGGTAATGGTAGGGGCGTTGATGGCCGGTGCGATGGCCATCGGCGTGCTGCTGGCCTGGCGTACGACCCGCAGCATCGCCACGCCGGTCGCGCGCGCGGTCAAGGTGGCCGAGCGCATCGCCGAGGGCGATCTGACCTCGACCGTCGAGATCACCTCGCAAGACGAGATCGGTCGTCTGCTGCAAGCCATCCACGGCATGCAGGACCGGTTGCGCGTGCTGGTGGGCGACATCCGCTCGTCGGCCGATTCC
>NZ_JBBUTG010000039.1:0-27150 GCF_038066555.1 Ideonella lacteola
TCGCCTCGTGCGCTTGGCCGTCGTCCCCAGGCCCAGGCTGTGTTGTTTCATGCGCCATATCGTCTCAGCACTTCAGCTTCCCGCCAAGCACCAGGCCGCGCGATTTCTGCAGACATTCCTTAACGCAACGCCAAGTGCGGAGGTCAGCTCATCAATACTGAGCGGCAGCGTTCCGGGCTGTCCTTCGCGCCCCATTTTTTCTGCATGCATGCCTTGAAGGACAACGAGGGCCATACGGCGCAACGTTCGGTCGTCTCCCGTCAAGGCGTTCAGAACCGCGTCGACTCCTTCGCGTCGCCCAGCATGGATCAGTGCGGCGCCGAAATGGATATGCTCCGGGAGTAGGGTCAACTCTGCCGCTGGGGGATTGCGACCAAGAAGAGTTTCTGTCAGGGAGCGTTTGTGCCTTCCCGGAAGTTTGGCTGCGATGTCGTCAAGCAGCAAATCCCAGCTTCCATCGTATTGGTCTCTGATGGATGCTGCCCATTCTGGTGGGTGATTGATCAGCCCGTCCAAAACTTCTTTGCGATTGAATCGACGTGGAGTGGAGGTGGAGGGCATGTCTTGTGTGTGCGAATTTGACGGGCAGTTGGATTTCTGTGTCTCTGGATTCGCCCAAGAATGGTTGTAAATTGTGCCGCCTATCTTCGATTGGTGATAGGTATTCGATTGGCCAGTCGAGGGCAAGTCTAAAAATATGACCAGTCGTGAATTCCCGACTGGGCCGGTCGCTAAGTACCCGCAGTGAAACGGGTGTCCGGCGCTATGCCAGCCTGTGCGAACGTTGCTCGGTTTCGTTGGCTAGATGCTACTCGCAGGTTTCCAAGACGTTTCCTGACAGATCGTGTTCCAAGTCGACACACAACGTGTTCAACGCGCCGTTGTTATCGGGGGGGCGTGGCGTCGAGGCGCGTCCCCTGCGGCGGTGCGGCTCACGAGAGTTGGTCGATCCACGCGCAAATCGGAGCTTATGCGCGT
The DNA here is from genome assembly GCF_038066555.1 of Ideonella lacteola. Lineage (NCBI taxonomy): Bacteria > Pseudomonadati > Pseudomonadota > Betaproteobacteria > Burkholderiales > Sphaerotilaceae > Ideonella > Ideonella lacteola. The sequence goes on from NZ_JBBUTG010000039.1 coordinate 979, forward strand.
GTCCGCTCCCCTCTGTGTCCTCGGCCGATGAATCGCCCATCGTCACGATTGTTCGTGCGGCAACTGTCTCTGGAGTCGGGCAACGCGGTTCGACGCATCGAAGAGTTGTCCGGTGCGTCGTCGCCATCGCTTGGCCGGGCGCTGATGATCGAGTTGGTCGACCATCTGCCTTGGCCGAGGTGGGATTCAAGCGAGGTGCCGTCTGACAGTGATGTCGCGGTGGATGTGGCCCTGCACGGCTACCGGCTTGGCAGCGCCACGGATGTTTCGCTGGGCGCCATGGGCCTGCCGCTGATGTGGCGGCCTTCAGTGCGGCTGGGGGCAACGCTGTATCGCCGTGGGTCGAGCCAGCCCGTCGGGAGCTTTCTCGTGATCGAGCGGATTCCGTGGTCGGCTTACCTGCGCCGAGCGATGTCTTGGCGGGTGTGGGCCGGGCTGGAGGCGCCAGGGCGCCGCCAGGATTTGGATGGGCTGCTGCGCGGCGCAGCTGAAAGGCTGGTCGGCCGCGTTCAGGACGCCGCCTGAGGCGACACGCGCATGCCGTGCGTCATGCCCCTGCCTGGGTTGACGCCCCATGGCGCCCGCAGGACGACCGCGGGAGGTGTCCCGGCCGGCTCTGCGGGCCAGAGCGCCGGGCGGCGGCATGCATGATGAACACCTGGCTCTGCTGCGCGGGGCGCCACCGGCCCCGGCGCGCGATGCAATGGGCGAGTGCGGTGATTCAGTAGAGCGTGATTCCCGTCGAATCGGCACTCGCCCTGCGTCAACGCGGGGCGCAGTGGTCCATGCCTCAGCAGGTCACTGACCGGAGACCATTCAGTTCGAGACCGGAGTCAAGATGACGGGCGCCCATTCGCCGCCAAATTCGTTGGGGTGGTAGCCATGGGCCAAGATTTGCCCACTGTCGTTGACGGCTTCTGCCCTGATCAGGCTCAGCGTGTACATGCCATCGCGGGTTTTGCAGGGCGCTTTCAGAGCCTGGTTCAGATCGCGCGGGGCCCGGTTGTAGTGGCTCCACACCACCGCCACGCCATCGTCTTTGGGGTCCGGGGCCCAAGCCTCACCGACCACCGTGCCGTCTCTGTTGATGTCCCAGGCGCGGCCGGTGCGTCGGCCCTCCAACGCCGCCAGTTCGCGGACGCCACTGTTTGTCCAAGCCACCGCGCGTGGCTCCCCGTTGACGCCGCTGTAACCCACGCTGACATTCTTGTCGTTGATGGCCGAGGCTGAGGTGACGGTTGCTCCGGGCAACGTGGGAAGGATGGTGAACTGAAGATCAGTTCCCCACCTCACTGCCGAGACGTGGTTCGAACTGTCGATCGCGGCGCCAACCACGATGCGGTTCGAATTGACATCATGGGCTGTCTGGCTGTGGTCGATGCCCGTCGAGGGGAGGATGATGGGTTTTCCTTTGCGCCACAGCACCGCCGCGCTGGGCGCACCGGACGTGGTTTGGCTCCAGCCCACGATGACACCCTTGTTGTTCACGGCCTCGGCGCTGCCCGTCCTGTGGCCGGCTGGCAAAGGGAGTTGGGAAGGCGTTGCATCGTTCCAGACTATGGGTACGGCGACTTGGACATAGTCGTCGACGTTGTAGCCGACGATCAAACCTTGGTCATTGATGTCTTTGGCGTGGCTCACCACGTTCAAGGAAAGGTCGATTAAGGTGCCATCGGCATTCCAGGCGGCGGCCTCGCCGTACCTCTGGCCTGCGGCTTGGCCTGTGGCGTTGATGCTGCTGCCCACTGAATAGTTGTCGAGGGCCAGGCATGTGTAGTAGACCGGGGCGGCCCATCCGGCCGACGTGGCGCCCACGAGCATGGCGCCCGCTGCCCATGCGGCAGCTGATCGTTCTTTTCGCATGTTTGAGAGTCTCCGTTGATTCATTCAGATCGAGATTCAGGGCGATGCTCTTGCATCGAGCTGCTAACGTCGTAAGTGAATGGTATCGGTCGGAAACGAGCGGAGGTGTTCACGAACTGTGTTCGCACACAATCTGAATCGTGTTCAATGCATCCGGCTCGATGCCGGGGTGTCACCCACTCTGGCGCATGAGGCTGGGGTCGACTTAACGCAGCGCGAAGGTCCACGGGGGCGTCCATCGCGCTGCGGCCGCCGCTTCGGTTCAACCGGATGGCGCCCTCAAGCCCAGCGGGTGAGGCAGGGTTCTATTTCGTCCAGAGCTGCTCGCCGTCTGGCGTGGTCCGGATGACGCCTTTTCCGCTTTCCTGGATGACGCGAGGCCGGCGTTTGCCGATGTTGTTGTCGTTGGTGCAGCCATCGGGGTCGTAAGAGGCTCTGGCCGAATTCGCTTTGCGTGTATGGTCGTCGAGATACGGCCCACGCCAAGTCACGCGCGTGTACGCGTTGGACTTGCAGCCTTCCGTTGCAAAGAATTCCAGGAAGGTGACTCCACCGGGGTGCAACCGACCATAGCCTTTGTAATCGCCGATATCTTTGACAGCGATGGTTCCGAGAAGGGTTTCGACACCGGTCGTCATGTCGGTGATGGTTCCCTTCCAATGCTCGGCGCCGTTTTTGTATCCAAGCGATCGGATGTGGTGGCGATACTCGTGGCCGGCAACCCACTTATACGGTATGGCGCAGCTGGTGCCTGTGCCTTCCCCTTCAAATCGCTCGCAGCCTTTGCCGGACACCGGCTGCGCAGTTCCGGAGCCTTCGCCATCGTCCCATATGGCAAAAATGGCACCCTTCTCGGCTTGGGTCTCTCCGTAGATCGTGGTGCCTATGTAGCCCAGCTGCCAACTTTCGAAGAAGAACTGAAACGACGCGAAGATATTGTTCGGGTACTTGGGATCAAACGCCCAGGTGGAATACATCTCCATATCGTAGGCAGGCGTTTCATCGTCAAACGCATAGTCCGTGTAGATCGCATGCGATGGCGAGGCGGCGATGAGCAATGCTGCGGCGACCCCGAGTTCAAACAGCATTGATCGGGATGAGAAAGTCTGTGTCATGGGTAGTCCTTGTTTGATTCCAGGTAACCGGGGGTCAACAGCCGATTCACGTCGCGCGGCCCCGGAAGGCGAAGGGCTCTTTTTGGCGACGCAGCCTGTCTCTTGTGTGGGCGGGGGATTTCCATCGCCCCGCACGGCAAGAGCAAGTTGAAGGTATCTGAATGCCGATTCGGCCGTTTGCGGGTTGGCACCGGTTCCAGACCCTCAGTGAGCAACGGGTGGTAACGAAGGAACCGGCCCCAGAATGCTGCCGATGAACACAGGTCTGTCTCGTGATGTGCTGCGCTGGGCGGCTGGTCTGCTGGCCGTGCCGGTGGTGCTGTATCTGTTGGCATTGGTGTGGCTGTGGTTCCGGCAGGAGCGGCTGCTGTTCTTTCCGGAGCCCTGGCCCACGCCCGATCCGCCGGCAGTTCAGGCCCCGGATGTTCACCAGGTGTGGGTGGATGTGCCCGGCGCGAAGCTGCATGCCTTGCACCTGCAGCAGCCGCAGGCCCGTGGGCTGGTCTTTTTTCTGCACGGCAACGGCGGCAACCTGGCCAGTTGGTTCGTGAACCCCGAGTTCTACCGGCAGGCCGGTTTCGACCTCTTCATGCTCGACTACCGCGGCTACGGCCGCAGCACCGGCCAGATCGAGAGCGAGGCGCAGTTGATGGACGACGTGCGGGCGGCCTGGCGGCAGGTGGCGCCTGCCTATGCGGGCAGGCCGGTGGTGGTCTATGGTCGCTCGCTGGGCACCGGGCTGGCCGCGCAGTTGGCGGCCGAGGTGAAGCCGGCGATGACGGTGCTGGTGTCGCCCTACCGCAGCATGGTGGCCATGGCGGCTGAGCAATACCCCATCGTGCCCACGGCGCTGCTGCGTTACCCCTTGCGCACCGACGCGGTCTTGCCGCGCCTCGAGGGCCCCGTGTGGCTTGTGCATGGCGAGCGAGACGAACTCATCCCGATCGCGCACAGCGAGGCCTTGCTGCCGCTGCTGAAGCCGGGGCAGGGCCGCCTATTGCGCCTGCCGCTGGCCGGCCACAACGACATCCAAGACTTCGACGAGTACCTGGGTGGCTTGCGCAGCGTGCTGAAGGCGCTCTGATCGCAAGACCATGCCGCGGCCAGGGCCGTGCATCCGTCTGGCTGGCCGCCACGTAAGCCGTGATGTGGATGGTGGATGGTGCGCCCGCTGCGCGCACCTGTTGCCGCTTGCCGTGGCGTTGTGCCGCGGGGCAGCGGCCCAAGGAGGTTGGCACTCATGGTGGCTTGGTGGTCTGCCCGTGATTTGTCTGCGGCACACTGTCGCGCATTGGCGGCGTGGGCTGCGGCGCGGTGTGGTGACGAGGCCCCCCAAGAGGGGGAGCATCTGTCGCAGATCGATCGGCGTAAACCCGCTGTCGCCGAAGCCACCCCCGTGGCGCAATCGCTCGGCGCGACTGCCAGGAGAAGCCATGCCATCCCGCTACCTGTTCCGTTCCGGCCCGCCGCGCTGCGCCGCCGTGCACGCGTTCGCCACCGGAGTCCATCTGTGCCACCGGGCTTGAGGCCGTCTCCGGCCAGCCCGAGGTCGCGTGCGCCTGCGGGCGACGATCTGGCCTCGGAACGAGACGATGCGTCGGCTGACGACCTGCATGACCTGACTGGTGAGGCCGACCACGGCGATGACCTGGGCCTGGCGCTGAGCCCGGAGGAAATGCTCAGCGCAGAGGCGGTCGAATCGCCCACCTCGCCCGCGGCGGCGCTGGACGACGAGGCGCTCGCCGGCCTGGTGAGGCGCATCACGCACCAAGATGACCGGGCATTGGCTCAGCTGTACGACGCCACGTCGGCCCGGGTGTTCGGTTTGGTCAGTCGCATCGTGGTGGATGTGGCGCTGGCCGAAGAAGTGGTTGAAGACACCTATTGGCAGGTATGGCGCCAGGCGGCCCGCTTCGATGTAGCGCGTGGGCGACCGTTGACATGGCTGCTGGCGATGGCCCGTTCGCGGGCGATCGATGCGCTGCGGCGCCGCGATCGGCGCGCCTGGGTGCCGCTGAGTGATGAAGAGATGGCCGCGCTGGTGGACGACCACGCCACCAGCCCGGCCGACCAGGTGGCGGCGGCTCGGGGAGGGGGGCTGCTGCAGCAGGCCCTGGCGACGCTGGAGCCCCAGCCGCGGCAACTGATCGCCCTGGCGTTCTTCCGCGGCCTGACGCACGAAGAGATCGCCGTCGGCACGGGGCTGCCGCTGGGCACCGTGAAGTCACAGATACGCCGGGCCTTGCAGGCGCTGAAGCTGTGGTTGGCCGAAGCCGGCTGCACCGACTGGCCGCTGTGAGCCGCCTGGAATCCGCGAGAAGGTACGTTGTCATGAACCCTGATCCCCGCTCTGATGCACCGCTGGCTGTGGCGCAGCGCATCCAGCCGGCGCCCGACCCTTTGGCCGATGAATCGACCGCGTTGCTGGCCGGCACCCTGGCCCAGGCATGGCCCCAGGCACCAGCGCCTGCGGGCCTGCGCGATCGGCTGGTGCGCCGCGCGGCCCACAGCGCACGGCGCATCGCCGCGATGGTGAACGTGCGGCAACGCGACCGCGAGCTGGTCGAGAGCGCCGCGGGGCTGAGGGTGCAGCGCATCTACCTGCGCGACGACGCGTCGCCCCTGCGTCCGGGCGAGCCTCAGCAGGTGAGGCTGGCGCAACTCCAGCCAGGGGCCGTGTGGCATCTGGCGGCTGGCCCGGTTGAGCTGGGGCGTGAATGGCTGCTGGTGCAAGGCAGTGCCGAGCTGTCGACCCTGGCTGATGGCTCCACCGGTACCTCGGCCCACGGCGCCTCGGGCGACGATGGCCGCGAGCGTCTCCACCTGGCGCCCTTGGACTACCACGTCCAGTCAGGGGCGGCCAGCCGCCGCCCGGCTTCGCTGTGCGCCGGAGAGCAGGGTGCCTTGGTGATGCTGCGCGAGCGTGCGTGGCCGACTCACGGGCCGGCAGCGGCCTCGGTCACTGCCCGCGAATCGCCCGCAGCTTGGGACGACTACGCCCCGCTGATCCGCCGCCGGGTGTTGTGGCGCGATGGCCCGATGGCCGCGATGCTGTGGCTGGCCGAGCCGGGCGCCTGTGTTCCGCACCATGAGCACGGCCATGATGAAGAGTGCCTGATGCTGCGCGGCGATCTCTTTCAGGACGACTACCTGCTGCAAGAGGGCGACTACCAGCTGGCGCCGAGCGGCAGTGCGCATGAGACGGTCACCACCGACACCGGTGCGCTGATCTACGCGCACGGCGATCTGGACATGCGCTTCGTGTAGCGCGCAACCCTTGCGCGCCGGGCTCAGGGCGGCGTGCTCGACCCTTGCCTGAAGTAGTAGGCCAGGTGGGCGGTGCGGCCATCCAGCGGAGCCGAGAACACCAGCTGACCGCTGTACTCGGTGGTGGCTTGGTTGCCAGCTTGCCGCAGCCGCTCGGCGCTGGCCGCATCCGAGGCGCTGAAGGCCTGCACCTCGCACAGGGTGCTTCGGCATTCCAAAGAGTAGATGTCGGTGCCGGCCTCTTCGTAGGTGCGGCGCAGCTGCTGCTCGGCGGCGTAGGCCCAGCCGGTGTCCTTCGGCTCGGATTCGAGCATCAGGTGCAGATCGCTGGAGGTACCGCGAGAGGGTCCGGCCAATTGCTCGTGTTCGTACGACATCGGCACCGGGCTCATGGTGACGGCCGGCTGCGGGGTGGAGGCGGCCGCGGTGGGCGCCACGGCGGGGAGCGGGTTGTCGATGGCAGGAGACGCAGCGGCCGTGTCGGCACCCGATGGCGCCTGCATCATCGAGGCATGCAGGCCCAGCTTGCGCGCCGCATCGTCGTCTGGTGTCGGGCGCGCGGGCTCTCGGCCGGGCCACAGCAGCACCACTGCCAGCAACGTGCCGGCCACACAGGCCGCGGCAGTGGCCCATGGGCGGTTCATCGGCCGGTCTTTCGGACAGTCGTTCCGACAGTGATGGGTAGGGGGCGCATATCGGTCGAGCGGTGGGCCGGTCGGCGGCCCCGACATTCAGCCACAAGACCGGGCGGCACCCTAGAGGGGCACGGCACCGCTCTCAACGCTGGCGTGCAATAGGTGCGCAACCCTGGCACAACAGCCAGGGTTGCGCATGCAGGCCGGGCGGGCGGGCGTGTCAGCGCTCGGGCTTGCCGGTGCCCTGGCGGCCATCGGCGCGCGCCACGAGGTAGGCGTACAGATCGGCGATGTGCCCGCTGACGCTGGGCTCGTCTTTCCACGCCGGCATGGCCAGCGCCGTGTCTTCGCGGCGCAGCACCTCATCGACGAGGTTTTCGCGGGTGGCCGGGTCGGCGCTGGCGCGGCCGGCGGGCATGCCCCAGTCGTAGCGCTGCAGCACGATCGAGGCAAAGCGGCGCGGGCCCATGTCGCGCATCGAGGGCAGCAAATCGGGGGCGAGGTTGCTGCCGTTGGCAGCCGGGCCATGGCAGGCGGCGCACTTGTCGTGGAACACGCGCCAGCCGACGTAGACAGACCCTTCGGGCGCCGCCGTCCGGGGCGTAGGGCGGGGTGGTTCGGCGCAGCCGGCCAGTGCCAGCATGGCCACCGCGGCCACGCTGGCTGAAACGCCGATCAGCTTCAGAGCATTCATGAATGGGGCTCCCTTGATGCCAGCCCCTGCACGGGGCCATGTTGGCAAGGGTGCTGCCGCAGCGCCCGGTGCGCCTTGATCGGCGTCAAGCGTGGGCGCGCGGTGTGTTGCGCGGCCGCATCCAGGCGGCCTGTGTCGCCCTCAAGTTCACGGGCGGTGGGCCGATGTCTGGGCAACGTCCACCTGTCGTCAGCGGCAGGGGTGCGTGTGCTCGCCGCTGCCAACGAAAAGGGAATTCATGAACCGACTCTTCTCCAATCTGCGCCTCACGCCCCGGCTGGCTCTGGCCTTCTCGTGCGTGGTGTTGGTGATGGCGCTGGCCGCTTCGGTGGGCGCCTGGCGCCTGCAGCAGCTGGGTGACATTGCCGACGAGCTGGGCGGCGTGGCGGCGGAGCGTGCCGTGCTGGCCCGCCAGCTGCACGGGTTGGTGGTCATCAGCGCCTTCCGCGCCGAGACCCTGCTGCTCACGAACGATGAAGAGTTCACCGCGCGCATCAACGCCGACCGCAAGATCACCAGTGCCGAATCCGAGGCGGTGCGCAAGCGGCTGGACGAGCTGACTGATGCCGACAACCAGGCCTATTTCGACAAGATCCAGGCCACCGGCGACGAATTTCGAAAGGCACGCGAGCAGTTCATCCAGCGCCGCAAGGGCGGCGAGGCCATCACCAACCAGATGGTGGCTGGCGAGCTGCGGCCCAAGTCCGATGCCTATGGCGCCGCCGTGCTGGCGCTGGCCGATCGGCAAAAGCAGCGTGTCGACCAGTCCCGAGAACTGGCTGCCACCAACCGCCGCCAAGGCCAATGGCTGTTGATGGCCGGCGTGGTGGCTGGGGCGTTGTTCAGCGCCGTGCTGGCCTGGAGCCTGTCGCGCTCCATCACCCAGCCGCTGGAGCGGGCGCGCGGGCTGGCCCGGCGTGTGGCCTCGGGCGACCTCACCAGTGAAGTCGTGCCTTCGGGGCGCGATGAAGTGGCCCAGCTCATGGGCGAGCTGGCCGACATGCAGAACCGGCTGGCCCACACCGTGCGCGAGGTTCGCAGCGCCACCGAGGCCATCCGCACCGCGTCATCCGAGATCGCCAGCGGCTCGGCGGACTTGTCCGCGCGCACCGAGCAGGCCGCCTCGAACCTGCAGCAAACGGCCGCGTCGATGGAGCAGCTGACCACGACGGTGCGCCAATCGGCCGATTCGGCCGACGACGCCAACACCGTGGCCGCCAGCGCGACCGACCGCGCCCGGCAGGGCGGCGACGTCGTTCGCCGCGTGGTCGAACGCATGGCCGATATCCAGGGCAACTCGACCAAGATCAACGAGATCGTCGGCGTGATCGACGGCATCGCCTTCCAGACCAACCTGCTGGCACTCAACGCCGCGGTGGAAGGTGCCCGCGCTGGCGAGCAGGGCCGCGGGTTTGCGGTGGTGGCCTCTGAGGTGCGCCAACTGGCCCAGCGCTCGGCCGAATCCGCCAAGGGCATCAAGGCGCTCATCCAGGTGTCAGGCGAGTCGGTGCGGCAGGGCGCTGATGAGGCGGCTGCGGCCGGTACGACGATTGCCGAGGTGGTGGGCTCGGTGCAGCAGGCGCATCAGCTGATGTCGCAGCTCAGCCACTCGGCTCGCGAGCAGCGCGACGGCATCGCCCAGGTGAACCAGGCCGTGGCCCACCTCGACCAGATGACCCAGCAGAACGCCGCCTTGGTCGAACAATCGTCGGCCGCGTCCGAAAGCCTGCGCGAACAGGCTTCGCGGCTGTCCAGCCTGATGGAAGGCTTCCGCCTGGCCTGAGAGGCTGAGAGTCTTTCGCCGATGCCCGTCTTGAATCCCCAAACGCCCCGACTCTTCGTTGCAAATGCTCGCCATAGCCCGAGCGAGCGGGAGGGTGAAAGAGGGCGCTGGCCTGCCCGGAGGGACTCGAACCCCCGACCTGCTGCTTAGAAGGCAGCTGCTCTATCCAGTTGAGCTACGGGCAGCGCGGGGGCGCATTCTAGGCTGCCCACCGGGGCCGCGGTTCAGCGGCGTTCGTATTGGCGGGCGCCGAAGAGCACTTCGCGCGACTTGTCATCGGTGATCGAGCGGCGCCTGTCGGCCAGCACTTCCACGCCCCGCATCACCGCCGGGCGCTTGGCGATCTCGTCGAACCAGCCCTTGAGGTGGGGGTGGTCGTTCCAGTCGATGCCTTGGTTCTTCCATGATCGCAGCCACGGGAAGACTGCGATGTCGGCGATGCTGTAGTCCGGACCACCCAGGTAGCGCGATTTGGCCAGGCGCTTGTCCATGACGCTGTACAGGCGCTTGGCTTCGTTGGTGTAGCGCTCGATGGCGTAGTCGATCTTCTGCGGGGCGTAGACACGGAAGTGGTGCGCCTGGCCGAGCATGGGCCCCACGCCGGCCATCTGGAACATCAGCCACTGCAGCACCTCGTACCGGCCGCGGGTGCTGTCAGGCAGCAGCTTGCCCGTCTTGCCTGCCAAGTACAGCAGGATCGCGCCCGATTCGAACAGCGAGATGGGTTGACCGTCTGGACCGTCGGGGTCGACGATGGCAGGGATCTTGTTGTTGGGGCTGATCGCGAGGAAATCGGGTTTGAACTGATCGCCGTCGCCGATGTCTACCGGGATGGTCCGATAGGCGAGGCCACACTCCTCCAGCATGATGTGGACCTTGTGACCATTGGGCGTGGCCCACGAATACACTTCGATCATGACCTCGGCTCCTCGCGTTGGTGTCCCGACTCTAATCCAACCATGCTGAAGTTCATCAAGCAACGGTTGTTTCGAGCCAGCAGCCTCGATGGCCGCCAGGCCGTTCAGGCTTGGGCGGAGGCGGCGGGCTGGGTGATGCGCACGCTGCGTGACCAGGACGGTTTCGTCATTGACAGCCGGGGTGGTGAGCTCGAAGGCCGCATCGAATGGGGCCCGTCGCAGCGGCATTACCTGGGCGGCTACGAGCTGCGGATGCGCGGCGAGCTGCCCAAGCTGAGCGGCAGTGCCCACGCGGTGGTGATGCCCAAAGCCCTGCTGGAAGATGTCGAGAGCGAGCTGTTCAACCAGTTCGTCGGCGGTGTGCAGACCGAGATCGACGAAGAAACCCCCGAAGAGATGCGCTGGCTGGCGCTCTCACCCAAGCTCAGCCCGGCGTTGCTGGGTGAGCTGAAGGCGCACTATGGCGCGGTGAGCAACCGCACCCCCTGGCTGGCGCACTGGCTGCAAGGGCCACTGGGCGAGCTGTTGCTGCAGCGTGCGACGGGCCCCGCTGAGGTGGCGGCGCCTTTTGCGCTGATCGTGCAGCGCAATCGCCTCACCTTGCGGGTGGCCCTGCCCGAGCCCGACGTGGCCACCGTACAGGGGGCCCAGGCCCTGTTCGAGATGGCGTTGGGGCAGGCCCGCGTGATGGCCGACGAGCCGGGCGGCGACGAAGACCTTTGAGCGACTGAGCGAAGACCTTTGAGCGACTGAGCCTGCTGCCGGCGCATGCCGGCTTGGCTCACCCCAACCGCCGCCCGTCGATCAGGCCGTCTTCGGCTGGCGCTTGCCCAGCTCGATCTTGGCGATGGCGTTGCGGTGCACTTCGTCCGGGCCATCGGCAAAGCGCAAGGTGCGGGCGCCGGCGTAGAAGTTGGCCAGCGGGAAATCCTGGCACATGCCGGCGCCACCGTGCACCTGCATGGCCCAGTCGATCACCTGGCAGGCCATGTTGGGCGCCACCACCTTGATCATCGCGATCTCGGCCTGGGCGCTCTTGTTGCCGGCCATGTCCATCATCCAGGCGGCTTTCAGGGTGAGCAGGCGGGCCTGCTCGATCAGGCAGCGTGCCTCGGCGATGCGCTCTTGCGTGACCGTCTGCTGCGCAATCGTCTTGCCGAACGCCACCCGGGTGAGTGCGCGATCGCACATCATCTCCAGCGCGCGCTCGGCCAGGCCGATCAAGCGCATGCAATGGTGGATGCGGCCGGGGCCCAAGCGGCCCTGCGCGATTTCGAAGCCACGGCCTTCACCGAGCAGGATGTTGCTGGCAGGCACCCGCACGTTGGTGAACTCGATCTCCATGTGGCCATGCGGGGCATCGTCGTAGCCCATCACCGTCAGCGGGCGCAGCACTTTGACGCCGGGCGCGTCCATCGGCACCAGGACCATCGATTGCTGCGAGTGGCGCGCCGCCGTGGGATCTGTCTTGCCCATGAAGATCATGATCTTGCAGCGCGGGTCGCCAGCGCCGCTCGTCCACCACTTGCGGCCATTGATGAGGTATTCATCACCTTGGCGCTCGATGCGGGCTTCGATGTTGGTGGCGTCAGACGACGCCACGGCCGGCTCGGTCATCGCAAAGGCGCTGCGGATCTCGCCACGCAGCAGGGGCTCGAGCCAGCGCTTCTTGTGCTCATCGGTGCCGTACCGCACCAGCACTTCCATGTTGCCGGTGTCGGGCGCCGAGCAGTTGAACACTTCGCTCGCCCAGGTGACGCGGCCCATGATCTCGGCCAACGGCGCGTACTCCTGGTTGGTGAGGCCGGCGCCCATTTCGCTGTCGGGCAGGAACAGGTTCCACAGCTTCGCGGCCCGGGCCTTTGGCTTGAGCTCCTCGATGAGCGCCAGCGGCGACCAGCGCTTGCCGGCCTGGGTGTTGGCCTCCAGCTCGGCCCAATAGCGGGCCTCGTTCGGATAGACGTGCTCGTCCATGAATGCCGAGACGGCGGCGCGCAGCTCCTGCGTCCGGGGCGAATAGCCGAAGTCCATGGTGGTTCCTTGGGTGGGGGAAAGAAGAATCAGGCGGCCTGGGCGAACTGCCAGGCCAGTTGGGCCAGCGTCGGGGCGGCGTCGCCGGTGGCGCGCGCCGAGGCACTGGCCGCCGTGCCATCGACCACGCGTTTGGCAATGCCCTGGGCGATGGCGGCGAGGCGGAACAGGTTGTAGGCGAGGTAGAAGTTCCAGTCGGCCATCACGGCGTCGACATCGGCGCGGCCGGTGCGCTCGCAGTAGCGCCGCACATAGTCAAGCTCGGCCGGGATGCCGAGAGCCGCATGATCGAGCCCCGCGATGCCGCGGAACACGCCGGCCGGGATGTGCCAGCTCATGCAGTGGTAGCTGAAATCGGCCAGCGGATGCCCGATGGTCGACAGCTCCCAGTCGAGCACGGCGGTGATGCGCGGTTGCCGGGCGTCGAAGATCAGGTTGTCCAGCCGGTAGTCACCGTGCACGATGCTGATCTGCGCCTCGTCGCGAGCGCTGGCCGGGATGTGGGCGGGCAGCCATTCCAGCAGCTTGTCCATCGCCGGGTTGGGGCCGGTGATCGAGGCGACGTACTGCTTGCTCCAACGGCCGATCTGGCGCTCGAAGTAGTTGCCGGGCTTGCCATAGTCGGCCAGGCCCACTGCGGCCACATCCACCGTGTGCAGCGCCGCGATCACGCGGTTCATCTCGTCGTAGATGGCGCCGCGCTCTTCGCGCGAGGCCTCGGGCAGGGCCTGGTTCCACAACACGCGGCCGGCGACGAACTCCATCACGTAGAAGGCGCGGCCGATGACCGACTCGTCTTCGCACAGCACGTGCATGCGCGCGACGGGCACATCGGTGTCGTGCAGGGCGGCCATCACGCGGAACTCGCGGTCGATCGCGTGGGCGGAGGGCAGCAGCTTGGCGGCCGTGCCCGGCTTGCTGCGCATCACATACGAGGCGCCCGGCGTGATCAGCTTGTAGGTGGGGTTCGACTGGCCGCCCTTGAACTGCTCGACGCTGAGCGGCCCGGCGAAACCAGGCAGCTTGTCGGCCAGATAGGCCTCGAGGGCCGCCACGTTGAAGGCGTGGCTTTCGGCCACAGGCTTGGTGCCGGTGTATTGGTCCATCCGATCATCTCCTCAGACCGGATGAACCGATCATGTTCAGCGGTCTGCCACCGCCATCAGTTTTTCTCGTGACAACACCACCAGGCGCGTGGGTTCGACGCGCAGCACGCCGTCGCGCTCGAGCTCCTTGAGCTCTTGGTTCACGCGTTGGCGCGAGGCACCCAGCAACTGGGCCAGATCTTCCTGCGCCAACTGCAGGCCGATGCGAATCTCCTCGCCCTGGGCAATGCCATAGCTCTTGGCCAACAGCAGCAGTTGCTTGGCCAGCCGGGCCGCCAGCGGTTTGGTGTTCAGATCCTCGATCAGGTTGAACATCAGCCGCAGGCGCCGGCAGTTCAAACGCAGCAGGGCGTCGTAGAGCTCGACATGCTGCGCCAGCAACTCGCGGAAGTCGCCCTTGCGAACGATCAGCAGCGTGGTGGGGCCATGGGCGCTGGCATCGTGGGTGCGAGGCAACCCATCGAACAAGGCGATGTCGCCAAACCAGGTGCCGGGCTCGACATAGGTGAGGGACACCTGCTTGCCCGACAGCGATACCGAGCTGACCCGCACCGCCCCCTTGGCCACGCCCACCCAGTCTTCCGCAGGCGTGCCGCGCGCCGCCAGCGGCGCGCCGTCGGCCAGGCGCCTCACCGTGGCCCTTGCCAGGATGGCTGATCGCAGCGTGGTGGAGAGCGATGAAAACCATGCACCGGCATCGATGTTGTGTCGCTCTTCGATTGTAAGAATGGGGGTATTCATCATTTGTCCCTGACGCGACAGCCGCCGCATCATTGCGCTCGGTATTGTCCACAGTCCCGAGGCGCTGGTTCGCGCATCGGAGTCGATGTGTGCCCGTGGAGGCACACGATTCGAACGTCCCGAAGGCCAGCCCACCGAGGGGGCATTCTCAGGAGGCTTCATGCACCCACATCCATCCTCCCATCCTTCCTCTTCCGTGAGCTGCTCGCCCGAAGAGTGGCAAACCCGTGTCGATCTCGCGGCGGCTTACCGCTTGGTGGCGCTCTTCCACTGGGACGACCTGGTCTTCACCCACATCAGCGCGCGGGTGCCGGGCGAAGACGATGCATTCCTGATCAACCCCTACGGCATGTTGTTCGAAGAGATCACCGCGTCGAGCCTGGTCAAGGTGGATTCACAGGGCAACAAGCTCTCCGACAGCACTTACCCAGTCAACCCGGCCGGCTTCGTGATCCACAGTGCGATTCATTCGGCGCGGCACGACGTGCAGTGCGTGCTGCACACCCATACCCTCAACGGGGTGGCCGTGTCGGCCCAGCGCGAAGGGGTGCTGCCGATTTCTCAGCAATCGATCTTCGTGCTGTCGAGCCTGGGCTATCACGACTATGAAGGCGTGGCCCTGAGAGACGATGAGAAGCCGCGCCTGGTGCAGGACCTGGGCGATTGCAGCTATCTGATGCTGCGCAATCACGGCCTGCTGACGGTCGGCAAGACGATTGCCGATGCCTTTCAGGCGATGTACCTGTTCGAGTCCGTCTGCGCCATCCAGATTCGTGCGCAGGCTGGCGGCGGCGAGCTGGTGCGGGTGCCGTCGGCCATCATCAGCACGGCCCGCCAACAGGCGGCGCAGGTCACCAAGGGGATGGGCGGCAACCTGGCTTGGCCGGGCCTGCGGCGTCGGCTGGATCGGGAGATGCCGGGCTACGCCATCTAGTTGTGAAGCGTCAAGACGTTGTGACCTGAAGAGCTGAGTCTGGAGATAGGCGGCAAGCCGCCGATTTCGCTCCGCTGGCCGGCTACTTGAAGTCGGGCTTGCGTTTGCCGAAGAAGGCGGCCAGTCCTTCGCCGCCATTGGGGTGGAAGAGGTTGGTGACGAAGGCGTCGCGTTCGGCGTTCATGCCTTCTTGCAGGCTGCGGGCGGGTGCCGCCTGGACCAGCTCTTTCACCGTTGCTACCGCATTGGGGGCCATGAACGACAGCTGGCGAGCCATGGTCAGCGCCTGGTTGAGCGCCTGGCCGGGTTCGGCCAACCGGTTCACCACACCGAGGGCATGCAGCCGTTCTGCCGACTGGGGTTCGGCCAGCCAGGCCAGCTCGAGCGCCAGCGCGCGGGGCAGGGCGCGGGCCAGGTGCCAGGTGGAAGCCCCATCGGGCGAGAAACCGACCTTGGCGTAGGAAAGCACGAAGCGCGCATCACTGGCTGCCACGATCAGGTCGCAGGCCAGGGCCAGCGACATGCCGCCGCCCGCGGCATAGCCCTCGACCGCCGCGATGATGGGCTTGGGAAAGCTGCGCATGGCCTCGACGAGGCTGTGGAAGAGGTCGATCGATGCGGCTTGCGCTTCCGGTGGCCGCTCGCGCGCGCCGCTGATTCGGTTGAGGTCGCCGCCAGCGCAGAAGTGCGCGCCGTCGCCGCGAAGCACCACGGCGCGGATCTCGGGGTTCTGGTCGGCCTGGTTGAGCGATTCGATGGCCGCGGTCACCGCCTGGGGCGACAGCGAGTTGCGGGTTGCCGGATCGGACAGCGTCAGGATCAGCGTGCGGTCTTCTTGGGCGGTGAGCAGTACGGAGGGCATGGTGCGGTCGCCAGAGATGGGCCAGGAAAAGTGCCAGATGGGGCGCCATTCGAGGAGCCTGGTGGGGCGCCAGATGGGGCGTCAAGAGGCGCTCGATGTGGCTCGGAATCGCGGTCGCGTCACAGGGGCCCGCGTGTGAACCCTGATTCTTGCACCGCGATCAGCCAAGCTTCGCACACTGGCGTTGGGCGCTGCCCACGCCGGGGCAGCTCGGCCTGAAACGGGCACCGAACATGCTGTGAATCGGTGTTAGAGTCATTTGCAACTTGCAACGAATGCCTGCCGGCATGCCCTCAAGAGCAACCGCGCTGATCATTGCCTGTGCTGCTTCGGCGATGGCCTCCACAGAGGCTGCTGCCATGGGCTTCGGCCGATTGACTGCGTCTGCGGTCCTCGGTCAGCCGCTGAACCTCCCCATACCCTTGCGCCTGGATCCGGGCGAACGCCTGGAGCCCGAGTGCGTCGCCGCCGACGTCACGGTGGGTGACAACGTCATCAGCCGCGAACGGATCCGTGTTCGGCTGGAGCCAGGACAAGGTGGGGCCGACGCGGTGGCCCGTGTGACCACCCAGATGCCCATCGATGAGCCTGTGATCGAAGTCACCCTGAT
Source organism: Ideonella lacteola (assembly GCF_038066555.1). Lineage (NCBI taxonomy): Bacteria > Pseudomonadati > Pseudomonadota > Betaproteobacteria > Burkholderiales > Sphaerotilaceae > Ideonella > Ideonella lacteola. The sequence continues at coordinate 17,537 of NZ_JBBUTG010000039.1, forward strand.
GGTGGGCTGCGACCGGCGCTTCTCACGACGCTTTGTCGCATTTGCCGACCCGCCGGCAGATTCGACACGCATCGCTTCCCAAGCCGGCGTCGCGACACTGGCGGCACCAATGACCTCGCCGGTATCGCCTGGCGACTCACCTTCCGCGACCGAGCTGCCTCGCACGTCGCCACGCTCGCAGCAGCAGGGTGCGTCCTCCGGTGCCTCCTCCGCACGGGCTCAGGCCGAGGCATCGGCCAAGGCGGGCCGAGCGGCGCGAAAGTCCGAAGCCGCCGCGACGCGCCAAGCCGAGCGCGCGGCCAAGCGCGAGGCCAAGCGCAGGGTCGCGGCGTCGAAGTCCACCACGCCCCCGAATGATGTGGTCCGTGGCCCTGTGGCGCGGTCGGCGGCGGCCGACGACGGGGCGCGCCTGGTGCTGGAAATGGACGGCCCTCGGCTCAAGCTGGACATGGAGGACCCCGTCTTCATGCCCCAGGTGCAGGGGGCGGCGGGCGTGGCCAGTGCGCCGGACAGTGAAGGCGCTGGCGCCGCTGTCAGTGAGGCCGAGCGGCTGCAATTACTGGAGAAGGCCCTCAGAGATCTGCAGCGCGACAGCCAGGCCGGGCGCGAAGCGGCGGCTGCGCTGCGGGCTCGTCTGGCAGAGGCCGAGAACCGCGGCCGGGCCGTGCCTTGGCTCGTGGCCTTGGTGGTCTTGTCGCTGGGAGTGGCCATCTGGCTGGCCCGCCGCTTGCGCCGGCAGCAAGATGTGGCCGAGGGCGCGCCGAACTGGTGGTCGGCGGAGGCGGGCGCTGCTGCCGATGACGGGGCCGGCGTGATGCCAGCGGCCCCGGCGACGTTGGCCACGCCTGAGATGCGGGGGGCTGGCGAAGCGCCCGGCAGAACGCCCTTGTCGTCGGTTGATGTGCCATTGGAGGTGGGCTTCGGGCCGCGCAGGGAGGCGCCCGACACCTCACCGCTGCCCGCGGCCTTGGCGCTGGAGCGTGATTTGCCCCAGCCAGCGTCTGCCACGAGCCTGCGCGCGCCAGCGTCGCTGCCCACCGTGATGGTGCGGCCCGAGCCGGTGCACGAGCGCACGATGATCATTCCGTCGCCGCCGCCGTTCTTGATGGATGCGGCGAACAACGAGCCGACCGCCCGGGAGGTCTCGGTCGAAGAATTGCTCGACCTGGAGCAACAGGCCGACTTCTTCATCGCGCTGGGCCAGGAAGAGGCCGCGGTCGACCTGCTGATGTCGCACCTGCGCAGCACCGGCGGTCTCAGCCCCTTGCCCTACACCAAGCTGTTGGAGATCTACCGCCGCCAGGGAGACCGCGACGCCTACGAGCGCATTCGCACCCGTTTCAATCGGCGCTTCAACGCCTACGCACCCGAGTGGGAAGACGGCCCGCTGAGCGGCCGCTCGCTGGAAGACTACGCCGAGGTGGTGCAGCACCTGCAGACCCTGTGGCCAGAGCCGCTGGACGCGATGGCGATGCTGGAGGCGATGCTGTTCCGCAAAGATGCCGCCTACGAGCTGTTCGACTTGCCCGCCTACAAAGACGTGCTGGTGCTCTACGCGCTGGCCCGCGACCTGTTGCAGCAGGCCGGCGCGGGCGTTGCCGGCGTGGTGGATGTGCTGCTGCCGTTGGGCGATGAGGTGGTGGTGCGCGACGCGCCCCCAGCGCCTGCCGGGTCGGCCAAACCTGATGAGCTGGCCAGCTTCGAGCTGACCGCTTACGCCTTGCCGCCGCATGCCGATTCGGCCGAGCCCATGCGCCTGGAAGAGGGATCGCCGGATGCAGAGCCGACGCTGGACCCGCCGCGCCGCCGCGTTCGCTGAATGCGGCGGCGCGGCACCGGCTCAGGAAACCGTCACAGCCTGGACAAACGCTTCAGCGCCTCATCCAGCGTGGTTTCTGTCTTGGCGAAGCAAAAGCGAACGATGGGACGCTGCGGCGGCGTGGCGTAGAACGCCGACAGGGGAATCGCCGCCACGCCCACTTCGGCCGTCAGCCATTCACAAAACGCCTGGTCGGGCAGCGTGCTGATGCGGCTGTAGTCAACGCACTGGAAGTAGCTGCCCGGGCAGGGCAGCAGTTCGAATCGCGTGCCTGACAGACCTGCGCGGAAGCGATCACGTTTGCGTTGGTAGAAGGCCGGCAGCTCCTCGTAGCGCGAGGGGTCGGCCAGCCAGGCCGCCAGCCCGTGCTGCATCGGGGTGTTCACCGTGAACACGTTGAACTGGTGCACCTTGCGGAATTCGGCCATCAGCGGTGCGGGTGCGGCGACATGCCCCACCTTCCAGCCGGTGACATGGAACGTCTTGCCAAAGCTCGAAATCACCACGCTTCGAGCCGCCAACTCGGGGTGTGCGCTGACGCTGGCATGGGGCTGGCCATCGAACACCATGTGCTCGTACACCTCGTCGGAAATCACCAGCACGTCGGTCGGGCGCAGCAGCTCCGCCAGAGCCTGCATGTCGGCAGCCGACCACACGCTGCCCGTGGGGTTGTGCGGCGTGTTGATCAGGATGGCGCGGGTGCGCGGCGAGAGCGCATCGCGCAGTCCATCGATGTCAAGATGGAAGCCCTCCGGGCTCAGCGGCACGCGCACCACGGTGCCACCGGCCAGCGTGATCGATGGGCCGTAGCTGTCGTAGCAGGGCTCCAGCACGATCACCTCGTCGCCGGGGTGCACCAGCGCAAGGATCGAGGTGAGGATGGCCTGCGTGGCGCCCGCGGTCACGGTGATCTCGGTGTCTGGGTCGTAGCGTCGGCCGTACAGGCGCTCTGTCTTGGCCGACAGGGCTTGCCTCAGCGCCGGAATGCCCGGCATCGGCGGGTACTGGTTGTGGCCTGACTGCATGGCCGCGTGAACGGCCTCGACCAGGCCCGGCGCGCTGTCGAAATCAGGGAAGCCTTGGCCCAGGTTGACGGCACCGTGCTTGGCGGCCAATGCCGACATGACACTGAAGATCGTGGTGCCCACATCCGGCAGCCGGCTTTGGAGCGCGGGTGTGCGTGGCGCGGCCACCGCCGCCGCGCGGGTTTCAAAGCTCATAGTGATCACCCTGGCTGCCCATCGCGCGCTCGATCAGCGTACGGCTGAGGCGGTCGGAGAGCAGCTCGGCAAAGGTCAAGACGAAACTGCGCAGGTAGGCGCCGCGACGGAAGGCCACCCGGGCGGTGTTGCTGCCGAACAAGTGGCCGGCAGGCTTCCAGACCAGGTCGCTGTTGTTGTCCGTCTTCATGGCCATCTCGGCAATGATGCCGATGCCCAAGCCGCTGCGCACATAGGTCTTGATGACGTCCGAGTCGATCGCCTCCAGCGCGATGTTTGGCTTCAGGCGCCGGTTGGCGAAGGCCTGGTCGACCCGTTTGCGGCCCGCGAACGCGGGGTGGTATGAAATCAGCGGCTCTTCGGCCAACTGTTCGAGCGTGGGCCTGTCGACGCGTGCCAGCGGATGATCGGCCGCCATCACGATCACGTGCTGCCATTCATAGCAGGGCAGAGTGACGAGCTCTTCGTAGTCGGCCAGCGATTCGGTGGCCAGGCCGATGTCTGCCTGGTCGGACATGAGCATCTGTGCCACCTGCTCGGGCGTGCCCTGGTGCAGGCTCACCTGTACCTTGGGGAAGCGCTTGCGCAATTGGGCGACCGGCTCGGGCAGCACATAGCGAGCCTGGGTGTGGGTGGCGGCGATCGACAGGCGGCCGCTGTCCTGCTTTGAGTACTCTTCGCCGATGCGCTTGAGGTTGGCCACCTCGCGCAGGATGAGATCGACCGATTTCAGCACCTGAAGGCCAGGCTCGGTGACACGCTTCAGGCGCTTGCCATGGCGCACGAAGATGTCCACCCCCAGCTCTTCTTCGAGCTCGAGGATGGCCTTGGAGATGCCGGGTTGCGAGGTGTAGAGCGCCTTCGCGGTTTCCGTGAGGTTGAGGTTGCGGCGCACCGCCTCCTGCACAAAGCGGAACTGATGCAGGTTCACGCGTGCTCCTGGTCGTCTTGTTCGTCGGTGGGCGCCATGGTCGCCACGGCAATCTGGGCCAGCGCTTCAACGAGCTGGGGCGATTCGCCGGCCGCCGGCCGCAGCACCCAGCGCACGTCGGGGTGGGCCTGCTGCAGCGCCTCGACCTTGGCGGGCAGGTCTTTGCGCACGTGGCCGCCCGCACCGAGGAACAGCGGTAGCACGGCCACCTCGCGGCAACCGGCTTGCGCGAGCGCTTGCCCAGCAGCCACGAGATCGGGCGCGAGGAACTCCAGGTACGCCAGAGACACCGTCAGATCCGGTTGCAGATCCTGCACCCGCGCCGCGACGCGCTCGAACGGCTGGGCCCAGCGCGGGTCGCGTGCCCCGTGGGCAAAAAGAATGAGACCTTGTTTCACGGGCTCAACGGTACCTGACGAGCCAGGTGAAAGCGGCCAATGACATCAAAAGGTACAACAAGCTGGGCAGCGCCGAGGCGATCCACGGCGTCCAGTCGCGCAGCAAGCCGAGGTGGCCCACCACGTTGTTCAGCAGCACGAAGCTGATACCCAGCATGATCCCGCCGAAGACCTTGAGGCTGATGCCCCCCGCGCGTGCATGCAGATAGGCGAAGGGCAGCGCCAGCGCCACCATCACGATGCAGGCCAGGGGGTAAAAGGCGCGGCGCCAGAACTGCAACTCGTAGCGCTGAGCGGTCTGCTCCTGCAGGTGAAGGTGGCGGCTGTAGCGCCACAAATCGATCGTCGACATGCTGCGTATGGGCGAAATGGCCGCAGCGACGACGTTGGCCTCCAGCGTGGTGGGCCAATCGAATGAGGGGTAGCGGCGTGTCACCACCTGGGTCTGGTCGCCCGTCGGCCACTCGGTCACCTCCACGTCTTTCAAGCGCCAGATGTCGCGGCCATCGATCTGGTCGGACACGGCTTGCGCGGCCTGCACGCGGCGCAGCAGCACACCGTTGAGGTCGTGCTCGAAGATGCGGATGTCACGCATCTGGCCGTCGGCGGTGGTGCCTTGCACGTTGATCGACAGGCTGCGTTCATCGTCGCCTTGGCCTTGCCGCTCTTTCAGCCAAGCGCCCGCACGGCCCAACGCCTGGCCGCCTCGAAAACGCGCCTTCAGCGCTGCGGCTTGCTGCTCGCCCATGGGTGCGATGTACTCGCCGGAGACGAAGGTGAGGGCGGCCATCACCACACCGAGCGACAGCAGGAGCTGCAGCGCTCGGCCGGGGCCCAGGCCGCCGGTGCGCAAGATGGTGAACTCGGACGACTGCGCCAGGCGAGCCATGGCATAGATCGTGCCGATCAGCACGGCGATCGGGAACAGCTCGTAGAAGCGCCCGGGCAGTTCGAAGAGCGCGGCCAGGGTGGCATGCCAGACGGTGTAGCCTCGCTTGCCCACCCCCTCCAGCTCTTCGAGAAAGTCGATGAAGAAGAACAGCGACAGGAAGGCGACGGCCACGAAGACGACCGACCAGACCACGTCACGGTAGAGCAGGCGACGGACGGTCTTCATGCGCTGGCCCCCGCGGTGGCGGTGGCCGGCGCGCGGCGCCAATGCAGCACGGTGGAGTGATCGCGCCACCAGACGAGTGCAAGTGCGACCAGCATGGCGGTGCCGTGCAGGCCGACCAGCGCAGCGCCCATTCCCAGGCGACCTGCCGCCACCCAAGCCTGGCTGAGGTTGATGAGGTTGTAGTACACGACGAAGGCCAGTAGCGCGAACAACAGGTTCCAGTTGCTCGCCCGACGCGGGTTGGTGGCCGACAGGCCAATGCCCAGCAGCAGCAGGTTGGTGGCGCCGAACAGCAGGCCCAGGCGCCAGGTGAGCTCGGCGTGGTTGCGGGTCGTGGGCTCGCGCAGCAGGGCCAAGGTGCTCTGGGCCTTGGGCGGCACCGATTCAGCCGCCTTGGCCTTGCCCGGGTCGACCACCATGCGCAGGTGCTCGAAGTTCAGGCGGGCGTGCTCACCCGTCTCGCCGTTTTGTTCGCTACGGTGGCCCGAGTCGAGCACCAGCACGCGGTCGTCGTCCACCGTCTCCACCCGGCCGGCGCGGGCGGTGGTGACGCTTTCTCGCTTGCCGGTGCGACCCAGCAGGAAGACGTTGCGGCCCACGCCGGCCGATTCACCCTCGCGCTCAATGAAAAACACGCGGCTGCCGTCGGCTGACGACTGGAAACTGCCCGGCGCGACGCGGGCCAGGTCAGAGCGCTGCTCGTAGCGTTGACGCAGTTCGGTGGTCTTTTCATTGCCCCAGGGCCAGACCAGCAACGCCAGCAGCCCCACGACCAGCAACACCGGCGTGCCCGTTCGCAGCACGGGCCGCACGAAGCGCGACAGGCCCACACCACTGCTGAACCAGATGGCCATCTCGCTGTCGCGGTACATGCGGCCGAGCGTGACCACCGTGGCCACGAACAACGACAGCGCCATCATCATGGGCAGTTGCCCCAAGGCGGTGTAGCCGAGCAGCAGCACCACGTCCTGCGGCGCCACGGCCCCATTGGCCGCCAGACCCAGCGTGCGGATCAGCATCATCGTCAACACGATGGTCAGGATGACCACCAGCGTTGCACCGAAACTGCGCGCCAGCTCTTTGCGGACAGTCGAATCGAATAACATCAAAGATCACTTTCAACAAGTGCCCCCCAACCTGCCGCCTTGCGCCAGGCCCCCAAAAGGGGCCGAGAGGGCTCCGGTGCGGCCCATCACCATCTCGAGAGACAAATTATGAACTTCCAAGCTCTTGCGACCCCCGCTGGCGGCGCCTCTGCAGTCGTGGCCGACGCGCTGATCGTCGTCCTGCCGGCTGACGGCAAGGCGGGCACGGGCGACAAGGCGCTGGATGGCGCCATCGCTGCGGCCACCAAGGCAGGAGACTTCGAGCGCAAGGCGGGCCGTACGCTCTACCTGCACAGTGTCGACGCAGTGAAGACCCCGCGCGTGGTGCTGTCGGGCGCACGCGACGCTTCCGCCAAGGCTTTTCGCGCGGCGGTGGCCCAAGGCCTGGCGGCGCTGAAGAACCGTTCGGTGAAGCACCTGGCCGTGCTGGCCGTTGAAGGTGCCACCGCGGCCCACGCCGAAGCCCTGCCGTTGGCCGTGGAGCAAGCCGGCTACGTCTACCAGCACACCAAGCCCAGCGCCGAAGCCCTGCCGATGCCTGGCAAGGTCTCTCTCGTGGCGGATAAGTCGCTGGTGGCGGAGCTGAAGCAGGGCCTGGCCCAAGGCGAAGCCATTGCCGCTGGAGTGAACGTGGCGCGTGAGTGCGCGAACCGCCCGGCCAACTTCTGCACCCCCACCTGGCTCGGCGAAGAGGCCAAGCGCCTGGGCAAAGCCCACGGATTCGACGTGCAGGTGCTCGATCGCAAGGCCGTCGAAAAGCTGGGCATGGGCTCGTTCTTGTCGGTGGCTCGGGGTTCGGAAGAGCCGTTGCGCTTCATCATCATGCAGTACCACGGTGGCGCCAAGAAAGATGCCCCGATCGTTCTGGTGGGCAAGGGCATCACTTTCGACACCGGCGGCATTTCGCTGAAGCCGGCCGCCGAAATGGACGAGATGAAGTTCGACATGGGCGGCGCCGCCAGCGTGCTGGGCACGATGCGCGCCGTGGCTGAGCTGAAGCCCAAGGTCAACGTGGTGGGCCTGATCCCCGCCTGCGAGAACATGCCCAGCGGCATCGCCACCAAGCCGGGCGACGTCGTCACCAGCATGTCCGGCCAGACGATCGAGATCCTCAACACCGACGCAGAAGGCCGCCTGATCCTGTGCGATGCGCTCACCTACGCCGAGCGTTTCAAGCCGGCAGCCGTGGTCGACATCGCGACGCTGACCGGCGCTTGCGTCATTGCCCTGGGCAACCACCATTCCGGCCTGTTCTCGCCCGACGACAAGCTGGCCGACGAGCTGAGCGCCGCATCGCGCCGCGCAGACGACCCCTGCTGGCGCATGCCGCTCGACGAGGAATACGACGACGCCCTGAAGAGCAACTTCGCCGACATGGCGAACGTGGGTTCTCGCGCCGGCGGCGCCATCACCGCGGCGAAGTTCCTGCAGCGCTACACCAAGGCCTATCCCTGGGCCCACCTGGATGTGGCCGGCGTGGCCTACAAGGGTGGTGCGGCCAAGGGCGCCACGGGTCGGCCGGTGGGCCTGTTGACCCACTTCGTGCTCGGCCGCGCCGGGCGCAAGGCCTGATTGGCGCACCGTTGCGAGAGCAGGGCGTGGCCGAGGTCGTCTTCCTCACCGGCGTGAGCGATGTGCTCGATTTCGCCGGCCGCCTGCTTCGCAAGAAGTACCGTGAAGGTGCACGGGTGGCGGTCTACGGACCGCCACCGTTGCTGCAGCGCCTGGACCAGGCGCTGTGGGTGGCCGACCAACTCGACTTCACGCCCCATGTGATGTTGCGCGCGGGGGCGGCGCTGCCTTCGGCCTCAATGGTCGAGCGCACGCCGCTGTGGTTGCTGGCACGGCCTGAGCCGGTGCTGCGGTGCGACAGTGGCATCAATCTCGGCCTGGATGCACTCGATCTGGGCAGCGCGCACGAACGTGTGGCGGAGGTCGTGTCGCCGGATCCCGAAGCCGTGGCTGCAGGCCGCGCGCGCTGGAAGCACTACGAATCCCAAGGTCACCAGCTTCTGCATCGTCCACAGCGATAGTGCAGTGTTCGACGCCATTCGGAACGTGAAGCTGCGCCTTTGGTGCGCATGGCGTCGTCGCGAATCATCGCGATGCCGCCGGGCATCGCTGTGGTTGGCGCCTACCCGAACGCCCAAATCCATGGGTCTTCTTCAAGTCCGCCTGGCCTCGATCGGGGCACTCGACTTTTGTCGCGGCCTATGAGGCGGCGTGTGATTCGACGTCATCCGAATCACTCTTCTTCACGTTCTAAGGCATGCGAGTTGCAGTGTCGAGCCAGTGCTTCGATGCTGCTTCTGCGGGGCCGCCCGCGGCTTGGTGATGCCACTTGCATAACCAGGCTCTGATAGGGCGCAAGCCCGGGTTGTCCCGGACCTGTTGCCGATTGGGAGGCGGTTTTTTTTGGAGTATCGTGTCTCGCCCGTTGAGAGCAACTCATCTCAAGCTATCTCAACTTACCCCTACCGGAGGTTCGTTCCTATGCAAGTCAAATTGAATGTGGTCGTCGCTGCTGCCGCTGTGCTGTTCGCCGGCACGTCGATGGCCCAGGACATGGTCGTCAAGATCGGTCACGTGGGTCCGACCAGCGGTGCGATTGCCCACCTGGGCAAGGACAACGAAAACGGCGCTCGCATGGCCATCGATGAGCTGAACGCCAAGGGCGTGACCATCGGCGGCAAGAAGGTCAAGTTCGAACTGCTGGCGGAAGACGACGCCGGTGATCCGAAGCAAGGCACCGCCGCCGCTCAGAAGCTGGTCGACTCCAAGGTCAATGGCGTGGTCGGCCACCTGAACTCGGGCACCTCCATCCCGGCTTCGAAGGTCTACTCTGACGCTGGCATTCCCCAGATCAGCCCCTCGGCCACGAACCCCAAGTTCACCCGCCAGGGCTTCAAGACCACCTTCCGCGTCGTGGCTGACGACGTGCACCTGGGTGGCACGCTGGGCAAGTACGCCGTGACCGAACTCAAGGGCAAGACGATCGCGGTGATCGACGACCGCACCGCCTA
>NZ_JBBUTG010000040.1:0-22036 GCF_038066555.1 Ideonella lacteola
GTCACACCACTGCTTGGCCGGCATGTTGACCTGAAACCGCCGTGCTTTCTGCCAAAGAGAGCGGTAGTAGCCAGGGGTTGAGCGGACAGAACTCATTGAAACCTAACGTTCGACGTAAGGGGCGCCCGCAAGTGGGCGAAGCCCGATTGTGGGCGTCCCCTTGACGGAGGGGTTAGGGCTCTGGGTGGAATGGGCAGAGATCATTCGGATGCCACCAACAACGAGCTACGGCGACTCTGCCACCAAACGGATGCCCAGAAGAGGCCGCCCGAGACAAGGCCGAAGCCAGCAAAGGGCAGGAACTGACCGGGAATGCCGGAGAAGACTATTGCAGCCGGCAGCCCGCCGATGACCAAGCCAAAACCCAATGAGGTGGGCAGATTGACCCACCCAAACCTGCGTAGAGCCAGGAACGCAGGGGCGCCAAGGGTGAAGCCGTGAAGCAGAGAGAGGCCTGCCACCCACAAGCCAAACAGCGGATTCAGGAAGGCGATTGCAGAGACGGCGCCGGGGACAACGCACGCAAAGACAAGTGCGGAGAACGCGACGGCATTTGAAGGCATAGCCATTGATATGGAGCCCTAACGTTCGACGTAAGGGGCGGCCTCAAGTGGGCGAAGCCCGCTTGTGGGCGTCCCCTTGACGGAGGGGTTAGGGCGCTGGGTTGGAGAGCCAATAGTATTGGGGTGACTCATCGCCTGCGGCTTCGAAGTACGACAACCCCTCATTGGGGCTTGGCTTAGGTGAAACGACCTCATCTTGCCTGAGCGGCCGCCAACCTGGCGCGCGAACGAACTGACCAGACTGAAGAACTTCAGGTGGGAATCGCTTCAAGGCCTGCTGCTGACTTGCTGCGAGACTCAGCCTGTTGGCTCCGCCGCCCATTGCAGGGTACCGCAACTGAACGTGATCATCTTCCCATCCGCAGACGTCGCAGATTTCGTAGCTACCGGGCGGCTCTCCAAACATGAGGAATCCGCAGCTCGGACATGGAAAGAGTCCGGAGGACATGGCCGCCCTAACGTTCGACGTAAGGGGCTGGCCGCAGGCCAGTCCCCTTGACGGAGCGGTTAGGCAAAGCGGAGGGGGCACCGAGATGCCCGGAACGCAATGCCGCAACCGACATGTATTTCAGGCCCGGTTGCCAGGCGTGGATAGGGCTGACGAAGCTGGGCGCTTGCATGACAAGTACTTTGACGCTGGCTCGGGGGGAATGCAGATTTCACACGCCTTGGCAAAGCGCTAAAAGCTCGCCGTGGCAGAGATGAGCAACAGAGTACCACTGGCGGTGACCAGGGAGAGAGATTCCAGCGGCTGTGGTGTGCTGCTGCCACCCACATGTGCCCAAGCCGACTTGAATGCGGCTGGAATCGCCACGGCCCGTACGCTGGCCGCCGAAGGACGGACAGCCCACGCCGACGACGAAGCGGGGACCAAGAAGCCGCAGACCAGTCGCTGAGACTTCACAAGCCTGCTACTTTCTGAAGCCTAACGTTCGACGTAAGGGGCTGGCCGCAGGCCAGTCCCCTTGACGGAGGGGTTAGGCAGAGGGAGTAGGGCACCGAGATGCCTGGAACGCAATGCCACAACCGACATGTATTTCATGCTCGGCAGCCAGGCGAGGCGTGCGTTGGCGGAGTATGAGACTTGCATAACAGATGCTACGACGCTGGCCGGACGAGACGAAGGACTTCAACTGCCTTGGCAAAGCGCAGCAAGCTTGCCTTGGCAGAGATCGTCCACAGAGTACCACCGGCGGTGGTCAGGAAGAGCGATTCCAGCGACCGTGGCGTGTGCTGCTGCGGCCACCCACATGTGCCCAAGCCGACTTGAATACGGCTTGAGCCGCCACAGCCCGTGCGCTGGCCGCCGAAGGACGGACAGCCCACGCTGACGATGAAGCAGGCACCCAGAAGCCGTAGACATGTCGCTGATACTTCACCAGCCCGCTGCCCTTTTATGCCTAACGTTCGACGTAAGGGGATGGCCGCAGGCCAGTCCCCTTGACGGAGCGGTTAGGCAGAGCGGCCAGAGCACGGAGATGCCTGGAACGCAATGCCACAACCGACATGGATTTCAGGTGCGATAGCCATGCGAGGTACGCGCTGGCAAAGCAAGAGACTTGCATGACAAATGCTACGTCGCTGGCTGGGAGAGAAGAAGCATTTCAGCTACCTCGGCAGAGCGCTGAGAGCTTGCCGTGGCAGAGATGGCCCACAGAGTACCACCGGCGGTGACCAGGGAGAACGATTCCAGCGACCTGGATGTGCTGCTGCGGCCACCCACATGTGCCCAAGCTGACTTGAATACGGCTTGAGCCGCCACGGTCCGTGCGCTGGCCGCCGAAGGACGGACAGCTCACGCCGACGATGATGCTGGCACCCAGAATCCGTAGACATGTCGCTGAGACTTCACCAGCGTGATGCCTTCTGATGCCTAACGTTCGACGTAAGGGGCTGGCCGCAGGCCAGTCCCCTTGACGGAGCGGTTAGGCAGAGCGGTGGGAGCACCGAGATGCCCGGAACGCGGAGCCACAACCGACATGCATTTCAAGCCCGGCAGCCTGACGAGGCCGTGACTGGCAAGGCAGAGTGATTGCATAACAAGTACTACGACGCTGGCCGGACGAGACGAAGGATTTCAGCTACCTTGGCGGGGCACTGAAAGACCGCCGTGGCAGAGATGACTCACAGAGTATCACCGGCGCTGACCAGACAGAGCAACTTGCGGCCTTGGCATGCTGCGGTGGCCACCCACATGTGCCCAAGCAGACTTGAATACGGCTTGAACCGCCGCGGACCGTGCGCTGGCCGCCGAAGGACGGACAGCCCACACCGACGATGAAGCCGGCACCCAGAAACCGATGACATGTCGCTGAGACTTCACCAGACCGCCGCGTTCTGATGCCTAACGTTCGACGTAAGGGGCCTGCCGCAGGCAGGTCCCCTTGACGGAGGGGTTAGGCTTCGGGCGGGCATGAACTGTGGCTGACATGTGTTTGCAACCAGAGGCACTCTCCGCACGCCCTAGGCCCGCTGCGCTCCGTTTTGGAAGTGAGCATGCCACTGCAAGGCGGAAGTGAAGCCTTGAATGAACTGCGATGACTCTTGATCGGCCCGTTTGGGTTTGAAGTGCCCGTTCTTCACGGCCCAATCGTAGACGCCTTCTCCCATTGGGTATTCGGTCAAGGTTCCGCTGAGCCCGTGCTGCGAGATCCAGGCGATCGCACTTGCGCGATCGCCAAAGACTGCAGAAGGAAACGACGATCGATCACCGTTGAAAACGAAGACGGAAGTCATGACTTAGGGAGCGGATTGCAAGGGAGTGGACCTTCTGAAGCCTAACGTTCGACGTAAGGGGCTGGCCGCAGGCCTGTCCCCTTGACGGAGGGGTTAGGCGCCGACACGGCCAAGGCAAGCACAACAGAGGCTACTGGCATAGCTCTGTAGCCTCCGTGGCAACGCGAAGCCCGGCCTTCTGCACGCGCTTCTCTGCGGTAGGCTCTGGAACCAATAATTCCTGCCCGTTTCGAGACTCAGTGCGATAGATTGAAGCGACGCACTTGTCGTCGGGCCACTGAAACTTCAGGACATAGTGTTGGGATGCCTGAGGTTGAAACGTCACTATCATGGCGCACGTTTGAAACATGCCTCCACCGAGTGTGCGCGTCGTACCAATACTCAGAGAAAAGCGTTGAGTTGGATCAACCTGCAAGTACAGTTCGGAACCAGGGAAAAGCGCCTTCTGCCCTGAGGGGTAGGGGAGAGTTAGATATCCGCTGCAGACTTCCGGGTTCTTGAAAGCCAGCACGCCGAGGTTGACGTCGCGCGCGGCGTTTGAGATTCGAAGACTGGCAGCATCTTGCCTCGTTGACTGCACGTAGGTCGAAGAGCAACCAGAAAGTGCCAGCAAGGCTACTGCAACTACTCCTACTCGCATTGATACTCCCATATCTTTATCTGATGTCTTACGGTCGAGTCATGGTGGCTCATCGCGGTAGTATCGGCTTAAGAGCCTAACGTTCGACGTAAGGGGCCTGCCGCAGGCAGGTCCCCTTGACGGAGCGGTTAGGCAAAGCGGCCAGAGCACCGAGATGCCTGGAACGCAATGCCACAACCGAAATGTATTTCATGCCCGGTCGCCGCGCGAGTAGTGCGTTGGTGGAGCAGAAAACTTGCATGACAAGTGCTGCGACGTTGGCCTGGAGAGAAGAGGTACTTCAGCGGCCTCGGCAGAGCGCTGAGGCCTCGCCGTGGCAGCGATTGCCCACAGAGTACCACCGGCGCTGGCCAGACAGGGCAACTTGAAGCCTCGGCATGCTGCCGCGGCTACCCACATGTGCCCGCGCTGACCAGGATACGGCAGGAACCGCCACGGCCCGTGCGCTGTCCGCCAAAGGACGGACAGCCCACACCGACGATGAAGCCGGCACCCAGAAACCGATGACATGTCGCTGAGACTTCACCAGACCGCCGCGTTCTGATGCCTAACGTTCGACGTAAGGGGCTGGCCGCAGGCCAGTCCCCTTGACGGAGGGGTTAGCCATCGGACGGTGGCGCGATGTACTTCGCGCCGAGTTTGACGCGGGCGATGCGCTGCGAGGTGTGCTTGAGATGGGGCTTGGCATCATGGCGGTGAATGAAGAGGAAGTGCTCGCCATGCCGGTTTCGAACAAAGTACGTGCAGCGATACCCGATGACAACGGTTTTGTTGAACCAAGTGATTTCTTCTTGCCTACTCAGAATAACGGCTTCGGTGCCAATGAAGGACAACTTGGCATTGTTGGACTGTCGGACCGTCGAGCGTAGCGACTGATCAGCTTGCGACTGAAGCTGCTCGAGCGGACCGAGATCTTTGGAGAAGCCCTTGCGTTGTAGCCAAATGAACGGTACGACTGTGCCGAGCAATGCGGCCAAGAACGCTACTGGGCTTTGAAACTGCATGGGATGGTTAACGTTCGACGTAAGGGGCTGGCCGCAGGCCAGTCCCCTTGACGAAGCGGTTAGGCAAAGCGAGTGGGGCACCGAGATGTCCGGAACGCAATGCAGCAACCGGCATGTATTTGAAGGCTGGTGGCCAGACGATGCAGTGCCTGGCAAAGCAGAGTACTTGCATAACAAGTGCTACTACGCTGGGCGGCTGGGACGAAGGAATTGAGCGACGTTGGCAAAGCGCGGGAAACTTGCCCTGTCAGAGGCGGCCCACAGAGTACCACCGGCCGTGACCAACGAGAGCGATTCCAGCGACCGAGGTGTGCTGCTGAGGCCACCTGCATGTGCCCAGGCTGACTTGAAAACGGCTGGAGCCACCACGCACCGCGCGCTGGCCGCCGGAGGACGGACAGCCCATGCCGACGATAGAGTCGCCCCAAAGAAGGCTCGGACATGCCGCTGCGCCTTCACCAACCTGCCGCCTTCCGATGCCTAACGTTCGACGTAAGGGGCCTGCCGCTGGCAGGTCCCCTTGACGGAGGGGTTAGGCATCACGAAGCAGCATAACGAGCATATTCTTCTTCGCCACATCTGCCTTGTATGGGACGTACTGATCGCGCTCGTTGAGAAGTTGCAACCAGCGCTGCAGTTGCGACCTATTGCTTTTCATTTCCTGCTTGGACGTTGCCCAGGAATCATTCAGTTCACCTAGCTGCGCGTCGATGGCCTGAAGGCGGCGCCAACAGGCCTCGCAAAGAATGCGCTGTTGATTGATGTTTGCCTTCTTGACCTCGTAGGTGTAGCGCTGATCCTCTGCCGAGAACACGGACGACTCGCCACAGCGCCAGCACTTGTAGGTGAAGGCGGTGTATTCCTTGATCCATTCTGCAGAGACTGACCGCCGACTGGACTCTGACCACTTGGACGTGTCAGCCGGTACTGCTCCGGGTGACGGGGGCTTGGCCATTCTTTGATGCCTAACGTTCGACGTAAGGGGCGGCCCGCTTGCGGGACGTCCCCTTGACGGAGGGGTTAGCCATCTCGGCCAGCCAAGCACCCAAGAGCACTGCATGGCTCACGGAAAGCCCGCGAGCTGGCGCGTAACACTTGCTCATTGGGAGCCTGTGAGCCAGAGAAGAAAAATGGCACTGAAGCCCTGGGTTCGCCTTGCGAGAAGTATCTGCTTGGGCGAGATGGGCAGGAGCGGTCTACGGTGAAGCCCGAAGGACCAAAGAAGGAGAGCTAGAGTCCCTGCGATACCCAGAGGGAAGAGCGACTGCCAGTAGACGCTGGCAAAGCCTGCCAAAGTGAGTAGAAAACAGTTGAAGACCAGCAACTGCCCGCTTTTAGAGCCAGGCGCGTAGCTTGATGCCTTGCAGACGCCGCAGCGAGCCGGCGCTGCAGGAAATGACAGCCACTTGGCGACGGAGCCAATACTCTTGTGATTGCAGTGTGGGCACGTGTACATAAGGATGGCTAACGTTCGACGTAAGGGGCGGCCGCAAGTGGGCGAAGCCCGCTTGTGGACGTCCCCTTGACGGAGGGGTTAGGCAGCACCCGCGCTTGCCGTGACTGACGACGCGAATACTTGTTCATGATGCATTCACCACAACTGGGCGCTCCGTAATCTTTGAGATTCGTGCCGCGACGATGGATGCATCCAGTTCGTCAGTACTTTGGCCAACCTCGACTTGCCTGAGGCCAGAAATGTGAACCGTGACGTACAAGTTTGGTGGGCCTTGGTGGTTGAGTGGCTGATGAACCTCGATTCTCTCAACCAGACTTACCATTGCGACAGGCCTGCCGTTCTGCTCGACTTTGCCTGTCTTTCGATCGAACGTAGTCGTGGTGTGGCCATAGCGCAATGTCACGCGACCCGGAAGGTCCTCAGCGATCTCAAGATGGCGATAGCCGAACGCCTTTCTGACGATGCGGCCAATGGTAGCGAGTACGCTCACGTGATGCCTAACGTTCGACGTAAGGGGCTGGCCGCAGGCCAGTCCCCTTGACGGAGCGGTTAGGCAGAGCGGCCAGAGCACCGAGATGCCTGGAACGCGATGCCACAACCGACATGTATTTCATGCCTGGCAGGCAGGCGAGGCGCGCGTTGGCGGAGCAAGAGACTTGCATGACAAATGCTATGACGCCGGCCGGACGAGACGAAGGAATTCAACTGCCTTGGCAAAGCGCTGCAAGCTTGCCTTGGCAGAGATCGCCACAGAGTACCACCGGCGGTGACCAAGCAGAGCGATTCCAGCGACCGTGGCGTGCTGCTGCGGCCACCTACATGTGCCCACGTGGCCTGGAATACGGCTGGAGTCACCACGGCCCGTGCGCTGGCCGCCGAAGGACGGACAGCCCACGCCGGCGATCGAGTTACCACCCAGAAACTCGGACATCTCGTTGAGACTTCACCAGGCTTGCTGCCCTCTGATGCCTAACGTTCGACGTAAGGGGCCTGCCGCAGGCAGGTCCCCTTGACGGAGGGGTTAGGGCGCTGGCCGGGCATGTGGCAAGACCTCTTTGTTGAGTGCCTCCGCGTAGCGCTGTAGCTCGAGCTGGAGTTCCTTCAGGGTTGAGGCACGCGGGAAGACTGGATTCTCCGTCCAACCTTCCACAGAACCATCAGCGCGGTAGAACACCTCGTAGATGGCGAGTTCTCCATCTTTGACCATGACTCGATAGTTCCAGGTCACTGAAACTCCTCGGCTTGACGTGCGATCAATGGAACTCGAAGGCTCCCGGGCGAATTGGGCTTGCAACGCTGCCATCGAAACGTTGTTACCTCGCCGCTTGATTTACGTACTTGAGACTCAGGCACTGATCAGACTCCCGTTGCCTAGTGGGGTTGAGCGCCCTAACGTTCGACGTAAGGGGCGGCCCGCTTGCGGGACGTCCCCTTGACGGAGCGGTTAGGCGGAGCGGCCAGAGCACCGAGATGCCTGGAACGCAATGCCACAACCGACATGTATTTCAGACCCGGTTGCCGGACGTGGAACAGGCTGACGAAGCTGGGTGCTTGCATGACATGTACTTTGGCGCTGGCTGGGCGAGAAAAAGGATTTCAGTTTGCTGGGCAAAGCGCTGAAAGCGCGCCATGGCAGACATCGCCCACAGAGTACCACCGGCGCTGGCCAACGCGGAGGAACTTGATACCTTGGCACGCGGCAGCGGCCACCCACATGTGCTCAATCTGAACTGAATACGGCTGAAGTCGCCACGGCCCGTGCGCTGGCCGCCGAAGGACGGACAGCCCACGCTGACGATGAAGACGGCACCCAGAAACCGTAGGCGTGTCGCTGAGACCTCGCCAACCTGCTGCCTTCTGATGCCTAACGTTCGACGTAAGGGGCCTGCCGCAGGCAGGTCCCCTTGACGGAAGGGTTAGGCGTCGGCATTGCCACCGAGCCAGTGCATTTGGGTCTTAGCCATACTAGCGACTCTGACTGCAAGTTGACTTCGAACGGCTCAGCGCCACTCGGTTCCAAAGAGAAGCGCTCTTCGTCAGGAGAGAGCCCCAAACTGCTACCGTTAAAACCTGTGACGCCAGCGGTCGGGTAGTGCAGGTAGCTTCTTGCCTCAATGTCGACCGCGTAAGACTGATAGTTGCTCATTGTCAGGCCGCAGTATCTTGAGTCTTTGGACGCCGTATATCGCCTGACGTTGTGGAACTCTACGTTGGGCACCTCGGCTTCTGCCAGTATGGACAGCGCTTGCTTGACAGTTGAATCCGGCGGACACGGCTCCGCTGCTGGCTTTCGGAAGAGGGTGCTCAACCAGTTGAAGCGGGACATTCCTGACGCCTAACGTTCGACGTAAGGGGCCTGCTGCAGGCAGGTCCCCTTGACGGAGGGGTTAGACCTCAGGTGTGCAGTTGCTGCGCTCAGAGGATGTTTGGTGTACTGTGAATCGAAGAACACGGTCTTGTGCGCGAACGGATTGGTTATGCCGGGCTTTGGGCTCGAGGGAAACAAAGCATAGTTCGTAGCCAAAGTACTTGCCTGGTACTTCGAGTTCCTCCCTCAAGCTTGGCCATCCAACCGCTAGCAATTTTCGTTTCGGGCCAAGCTCGAACCACAGGAGCGCATATGCATTTCCAGGCACAAGGCATTGACTATCTCTCGGACAGCGTTCATCACTCGCATAGACAAATGTTACGCGTGGTCCACCCGACAAGTTTACAGATTCGTTGAGACGTAGCGAGTACGAGGTGCCGTTGGCAACTGCGCTTGAGTTCGACAACGCAAGTACACCAAAGAGAGCCACACTGAGAATGGCAGACTGGAGGTTCATGAGGTCTAACGTTCGACGTAAGGGGCTGGCCGCAGGCCAGTCCCCTTGACGGAGCGGTTAGGCAGAGTGGCCAGAGCACCGAGATGCCTGGAACGCGATGCCACAACCGACATGTATTTCATGCCTGGCAGGCAGGCGAGGCGCGCGTTGGCGGAGCAAGAGACTTGCATGACAAATGCTATGACGCCGGCCGGACGAGACGAAGGAATTCAACTGCCTTGGCAAATCGCAGCAAGCTTGCCTTGGCAGAGATGGCCCACAGAGTACCACCGGCGGTGACCAGGGAGAGCGATTCCAGCAACCTTGGCGTGCTGCTGCGGCCACCTACATGTGCCCACGTGGCCTGGAATACGGCTGGAGTCACCACGGCCCGTGCGCTGGCCGCCGAAGGACGGACAGCCCACGCCGGCGATCGAGTTACCACCCAGAAACTCGGACATCTCGTTGAGCCTTCACCAGGCTTGCTACCCTCTGATGCCTAACGTTCGACGTAAGGGGCCTGCCGAAGGCAGGTCCCCTTGACGAAGGGGTTAGGCCACACGGCAGTATCTACGCTCATTTGTATCGTTTTATGCGTTGGCGGTGAACTCTTCTGTCATCAGACATGGATCTTGATTTTCCTCCGCCATAGATTGCTACCCATCCCGCCATGACTGCAAAGACTGCAGACGCCCCGGCAACAAGTAGCTCCTGGCCTCGCAAAGCGTGCAAGGTGCCGAATGTGAACAGGGCGGAAGCGGAGCCAAGAACTAGCCTTCTTGCCCACACCCACAGAGAAAACATAACGCGCTCGCCGCGAGTGGGGGGATGGCTTGTGTCCAACTTGTCCTCGTAGAGGGCCTGCCAGAAGACCCAGAAGGTGAGGGGAACGAGAAAGACAAGTGAAACGACTCTTGTATGCCCGCCGATGAAAAACAAGAGCCAAGCATCGAGCGAGAGCAGAGCCACGCCTACCGCAAGCAGTGTGTAGCGTTCGATTGTTTCCCAGCGCCCCATTCTGTGGCCTAACGTTCGACGTAAGGGGCTGGCCGCAGGCCAGTCCCCTTGACGGAGGGGTTAGGCAGAGCGGCCAGAGCAACGAGATGCCCGGAGCGCACCGCCGCTACCGGCAGGTATTTCGAACCCGGTGGCCCGACGAGCCAGTGACTGGCAAAGCAGAGTGCTTGCATGACAAGTGCTACGACGCTGGCCGGACGAGACGAAGGATTTCAACGACCTCGGCAATGCGCTGAAAGCTCGCCGAGGCGAGAGATTGCCCACAGAGTACCACCGGCATTGACCAGGAAGAGCGATTCCAGCGACCGTGGCGTGCTGTTGCGGCCATCCACATGTGACCAAGCCGACCTGAATACGGCTGGAATCGCCACGGACCGTGCGCGGGCCGCCGAAGGACGGACAGCCCAAGCTGACGATGAAGCCGGCACCCAGGAACCGTAGACATATCGCTGAGACTTCACCGGCCTGTTTTCTTCTGATGCCTAACGTGATTTAGACGTCAACTCTGGACTCCACATGTAGATATAGATATCCAGATGTAGGGATGGAGGCGAAAACGTTGTGGTCATAGGTGGATATTCTGCGCGACGCACCAAGGTGGCGCAAGCCGGCTGTTCCCGGAGGGCCTAACGTTCGACGTAAGGGGCGGCCCGCTTGCGGGACGTCCCCTTGACGGAGGGGTTAGCCGTCTGGCTGGCCGTGGGCAGAACCTTGAAGTAGACGAACTCGGGATCACCTTCGTCAAGGTTTTCGATGATGCCACTGCGCGTGAAGCCGGCTCGGGAAAAGAGGCGCTGTGCTGGCCCATTGGAGGCGTTGGCACTGGTGAACAACTTTGCGGTGTGGCACTGGAGCTCAAGCGCCCTCAACAGAGCCAAACCGACCCCCTTGCCGCGATGCTCTGTTGCGACGCACATCAATGGAATGAAGCCGTTGCCAAAGAAGCTGTACTCCAACACGGCAAAGCCAAGCGGCCGACTACCGGCAACTGCGATAAGACAGGAGTTCTGCTGAACCATGCGGCGCAGTTCAAGCTGTCGACTCTCGTGGACCTTGGAGTACGGATCGCATTGGTAGAGTTGCGGCAGATCGGCTTCGTCCGCTGGACGAAACGACAGATCTGCGGCGGCTGACATGGACGGCTAACGTTCGACGTAAGGGGCCTGCCGCAGGCTGGTCCCCTTGACGGAGGGGTTAGGCAGAGTGGCCAGAGCACCGAGACGCCTGGAACGCAATGCCACAACCGGTATGTATTTCATGCCCGGCAGCCATGCGAGGCATGCGTTGGTGGAGCAAGAGAGTTCCATGACAAATGCTACGACGCTGGACGAAGGATTTCAGCGATCTTGGCCAGCTGCTGGAAACTTGCCTTGGCAGAGATGGCCGGCAGAGTACCACCGGCGGTGACCAAAGTGAGCGATTCGAGCGACCTTGGCATGCTGCCGCGGCCACCCAAATGTGCCCAAGCAGACTTGAATACGGCTTGAACCGCCACGGATCGCGCGCTGGCCGCCGAAGGACGGACAGCCCACGCCGACGATGAAGCCGGCACCCTGAGGACGTTGGCATATCGCTGAGACTTCACCAGACCGCTGCCTTCTGATGCCTAACGTTCGACGTAAGGGGCGGCTTGTGGCTTGCCGCAAGACGTCCCCTTGACGGAGGGGTTAGGTCTCAGGCCGGTGGCTCTACGACTTGACCAAGCGCATCGCAATGCTGACCTCATTGGTGCTCGGCATTTGACTGACCGAAATTTGCCGACTGGCTTTTCTCAGGGTAATGCTACTCGGTGAAGACCTCTCGGCATAGCTCCAGCCGGAGGCGAGAAGCTGAGCTATCAGGTTTTCAGCAATCGGAGCCGATACGCGACAGGACACAGCGAAGTTCACATTACCAATCATCCAGCAGTCTGCTTTTACCTTGGTGCCATTGGCGGCACCTAGCGCTGCCTCAATTTCCTCCTGAAACGACCTGGCAAGTGGAGTATTGGGCTCCGGCTTGTCATCGGAGTTGAGCCACAAGAGGACAGCGAACGGTCCTACCAGCAGTGCGAACAGTATCGCTTGAGGTAGGAATGAGGAGTGCGACCTGGACCTCATTGTGAGACCTAACGTTCGACGTAAGGGGCTGGCCGCAGGCCAGTCCCCTTGACGGAGCGGTTAGGCAGGGCGGCCGGAGCACAGAGATGCCTGGAACGCAATGCCACAACCGACATGTATTTCATGACCGGTAGCCACGCGAGGTGCGCGCTGGTGAAGCTGGGAACTTGCATGACAAGTACTACGACGCTGGCCGGACAAGATGAAGGACTTCGACCGCCTCGGCAAAGCACTGCAAGCTTGCTTTGGCAGAGATGGCCCGCAGAGTACCACCGACGGTGACCAAAGCGAGCGATTCGAGCGACCTTGGCATGCTGCCGCGGCCACCCATATGTGCCCAAGCTGACTCGAATACGGCTGGAACCGCCACGGCCCGCGCGCTGGCCGCCGAAGGACGGACAGACCACGACGACGATGAAGCTGGCACCCAGAAACCGTAGACATGTCGCTGAGACTTCACCGGCCCTGCTGCCTTCTGATGCCTAACGTTCGACGTAAGGGGCCTGCCGCAGGCAGGTCCCCTTGACGGAGGGGTTAGGCCACGTGGCCGAAGCAGAAGCTTGTAGGAGGTGCCACTTCATGATGCCCTCGACCGGCTAAGAGTAGAAGTACCAGACCGCCACAACAACCGCAGCTAGAACGAGTGCGAACAGCCAACGGGGAACCTCGATATCGGCGCTTGATTGTGTTTGAGTATCGTAAACCGCGTGAATGGATCCGCCTACTAGATCTCCAACGCGCTCCTTGAGCACAAAGCCCGCGACAGCTCCACCGCCTCCGATGTACTTCAACCAAGGCAGCAAGTCGGAACGGGAACGGGGGCTTCCGTGGTGGTGGCCGAAGCCAGAGCCGAAGACCCACCAAAGAACGACCGCGAGAAGCAAGCCCAACACCAGGCCGATTGCCGCGTACGACAAGCGATCTCGCACGGTTGAGCTTTCGTGGCCTAACGTTCGACGTAAGGGGCGGCCCGCTTGCGGGACGTCCCCTTGACGGAGGGGTTAGAGCGCATTCTCGCGCGCGCCGGCCTGCCAGACAAAGACTTGGGTTTCAGAGCCATCGTCATTGCGTTGGACTGGACCACGCTGCATGCCGGCTTTGAGAAGCACCCGATGCGAGGCGACATTCTCGGTCGCGGTGGTGGCGATGACTTGTTGGAGACCGAAATCAGTCGATGCGACTGCCAGCATGGCAGCCGCGGCCTCGCTGGCGAGGCCTTTCCCCCAGTGCTCACGGCACAGGGCGTACTTGATCTCGGCCTCGGCTTGGCCACCAGGATGAACTAGGCCACAGAAGCCAATGACCAAACCTGACTCGCGGCTCACGAGGGCGAACATGCCGTAGCCGCGTGCGGCATAGTTGCGGTGGGTGACTTCGACCCAGTGCTCGCACTGGGTAAGATCAAGTGGCTTCCCATCGCCGACCCAACGCATTGCTCCAGCGTCGCCATAGACCTTGTGCATTGCGGCGGCGTCCGCCACCTCAACTCGCCGAGCAACCAGGCGCGAGGTCTCGAAGACTGCTGCAGGCGAAAGGGGCGGCGTCTTCATGCGCTCTAACGTGATTTAGACGTCAACGCTGGACTCCACATGTAGATATAGATATCCAGATGTAGGGATGAAGGCGAAAACGTTGTGGTCATAGGTGGATATTCTGCGTGACGCACCAAGGTGGCGCAAGCCGGCTGTTCCCGGAGGGCCTAACGTTCGACGTAAGGGGCGGCCCGCTTGCGGGACGTCCCCTTGACGGAGGGGTTAGCCGTCACCGCTTGCCCTTGACCTCGGCGATTGCTGCGGCTACAGCGGCCTGGAGATTCGGCATGGCCGCGCCGAGGCGTGCTTGAGTGAGCTGCATGGAGCGATTAAGGACCGATGGCATCTTCGCGATCAGCGCCTGACCGAGTGGGCTCTTGTAGAACTGAATCATTCCATCGACTTCTTCCTGGCTGAAGGACTCGGAGTAGAGACGAGCGAAGTCGGGTTTCAGAACCTGCCAGCTGAACTCGGGCTGGATCGCCGCGACAAGCTTCGGAGGAAGTGCCTCCAAGAGTTCCTTCTGCTCGGCGTTGAGCTCAGTGCCCCCGACTGCTGCCAGCATTCCTTGGCGAATAGAGCTTTCAACGTTGGAGTTTGCGGAGTCGACGAGCTCCTGGGCCTTCGTGAGGACCAGCAATGTCTCGACCGACTCGACTGAAGCTGGAGCCGCGTTTACAAGCGAAGCGCAGGCGGACAGCAGCAGTGCAATAAGAGGCGATCTCATGTGAATCGATTGGATAAGGGAGGGAGGACGCATTCTGACGGCTAACGTTCGACGTAAGGGGCCTGCCGTAGGCAGGTCCCCTTGACGGAGGGGTTAGCCCGCTGCGAATGAAGCAAGCCAACGATGCCAGGAGTTTGCCACCCCCAGGCTTGCTTGGCTGCCCGGGTTGACCGCGTGAGCGGGCTGCGACGGCGGCGGGGCGGAGACTCGGTGATTGAGGTATTTCCTCCCCGCCTTGACCGAGTGCTCAGACCTTGGCCAACAGGCAACCGAGCAGATGTTGTTTTGCCGAAGGCTCCCTGCCGACTCCCATGACCACGCAGGCCACAAGAACAATGAGTTTGGCCGGCCTGGCGACGGCGAAGACCAGTCGCGACGCCGCTGAGCGGCAGGGGTGTGGGGTAGGCCAGACTTGCTCGGGCTTGCCCCACACGCCTGATGCGTGGAAAACGGAGGCATCAGTTCAAAGCGACCGTGCCCTCATGAGCAGCAGGCGAAGCCTGTTGCGGCCAAGGCTGACCAACGCGGGAATTGGCTTTGGCGCGAACCACCGACGATGACCAAGCAAGCCAACTCGACACTCGCGACCTCTGCTGCGGGCTAACGTTCGACGTAAGGGGCCTGCCGAAGGCAGGTCCCCTTGACGGAGGGGT
The DNA here is from genome assembly GCF_038066555.1 of Ideonella lacteola. Classification (NCBI taxonomy): domain Bacteria; kingdom Pseudomonadati; phylum Pseudomonadota; class Betaproteobacteria; order Burkholderiales; family Sphaerotilaceae; genus Ideonella; species Ideonella lacteola. Next base: position 15,232 of record NZ_JBBUTG010000040.1, read on the forward strand.
TAGGCATGGGGTTCACGAACAACTGCCTCCTCGCCGAACTCAAGTTCCAAGGCGCTCCGTACCAGGGCCGGAAATGCAAACCAGTACTGACGGCGTATTGCATCTTTGACGAATTCCTTCCCAATCTCGGCAGAGTAGAACTTCACCTCCTGAGCTGAGAGACGCCTACGATCGAGCTCAATAAGCCTTCTCCGGTGCCGCTTCATCAGCAAAGAGAACTTGGCTTGCGTTGTTATGCCGAATCGCTCAAGCTCCTGGCTCAGTTCGCCAAAATCAAGGTCCCCATAGTCGTTCCTCGGCGAGAAAAGGGTGCGCAGCGTCTTTCGGAGCGTCGCCTCGGTGACGGGTTGGTTCAGCTTATCGAGGCGAGACGACATGGCTCGTAGCTTCTGGTGCCTAACGTTCGACGTAAGGGGCCTGCCGAAGGCAGGTCCCCTTGACGGAGGGGTTAGGCCTCGCCGTGAAAGGAAGAACTACCCTCAGAGGCGAGAGACTGTGAGGGACGCTGCCACTCTGATAAACCGAACGCAGTGAAGACGGTCTGCTACTTTGCATGGGGCAGTTTCTTGGCTTCGGCAATGAGAAGCTCCCGGACTTGCAACGGGACTTCATGATTCAGTGTGTTGACGTAGAACTGACCGCTGGCATCCCAAAAGACAACTTCAGCTACCGCGGCTTCGGTTCCATTGGAACTTTGGTGCAAGCGGACTCCAACGTAGCCATCCGCGATGTCTTGGACTTGAGTCGTCCAGTTGCGTGTGCAAGCCCAAGTGGTGTTCATTGCATCGAGGCCTAACGTTCGACGTAAGGGGCCTGCCGCAGGCAGGTCCCCTTGACGGAGGGGTTAGGCCTTGCGAGATCACGGTAAGCCCCACTTGCCTTGTGAAGACTCGAAGGAGGCTGAACACTCGCGGTGCCCGAAAGGGTGAGCTGACTAGGTAGACGCTTCACTGTGATGCCCACCGAATTGTGGCGCCTATGCCAGGGGCAGCTTCGGCCGCCGCCACGGCCTGTGCAAGCGACGGATGCCCGGCGCCGCTTGCATGGAAGACACCGCGCCCAGTGGAGGACCCAAACTGAATGTAGTAGGTGTCTTGCTCGAGATCGTTCTGGACCTCCGGCGGGTCTTCATAGTCACCGCTGCCGTATCGAGTGGGGATGTGAAGAATTCGAACATCACACTCCACCTTTCCGTCGTACAGGAAGATGCCCTCCTTGACGACGGTTTCGCTCTGCCCGGAAGACTTCACAGAAGGCCTAACGTTCGACGTAAGGGGCCTGCCGCAGGCAGGTCCCCTTGACGGAGCGGTTAGGCGGCTGATTGCAGCATCTGCGACACACGAGCTTCACTGAACTTCCATGCATTGGGAATTGCCTCCTCGGCACCGGCTGCGATTCCGCGTTTGTATGCCCACTGCTCGCGGAGCCTAGTGCTACCAGCATTTGCGCGCGAACGCTTTAGCGCTTCGGCTACCTCGCTCACCGTAGCGAGATAGACCCTTGGGCATTGGTCTAGCTCGACTCCCTGGAACTGAACCAGGCAATAGACAACACCTTGACTCTGCTGTTCCGCCCAGTGCTCGATCGCTTCGGCGTAGCCACGGCCCTTCTTGTGACTCTGAACGAGGCCCCAACCACCGCTTTGGCTGCCCTTAACCGAGACCTTCAGGAACCGATCATCTCGTGAAACGAGTAGATCGTATTCAGGCTGATTGGCGCCGTATTGCACCGAAACGTCAAATCCAGCTCTCGCGAAGAGCCCCGCGGCAAACGCCTCAGCGGCCACGCCAACATGAAAGGGCTTCATGGTGCCTGAGGGCATGCTGTGCCGCCTAACGTTCGACGTAAGGGGCTGGCCGCAGGCCAGTCCCCTTGACGGAGCGGTTAGGCAGAGTGGACAGAGCACCGAGATGTCTGGAACGCAATGCCGCAACCGACATGTATTTCAAACCCGGTGGCGCCAGGAGCGAGTGACTGGCAAAGCAGAGCACTTGCATAACAAGTGCTACGACGCTGGGCGGCTCGGACGAAAGATTTCAGCGACCTCGGCAAAGCGCAGGAAGCCTGACGTAGCAGAGATGGCCCACAGAGTACCACCGGTCGTGACCAATAAGAGCGATTCCGGCGACCGTGGTGTACCGCTGCGGCCACCGACTTGTGCCCAAGCTGACTTGAATACGGATTGAACCGCCACGGCCCGTGCGCTGGCCGCCGAAGGACGGACAGCCCACGCCAACGATGGAGTTGGCACCAAGAAGCCGTTGAAATGTCCCTGGGACTCCACCAACCTGCTGCTTTCTTCTGCCTAACGTTCGACGTAAGGGGCGGCCCGCTTGCGGGACGTCCCCTTGACGGAGGGGTTAGGGCGCTTCTTCGTGAAGCTCGACATTGGCCCAGCCGACTTCAGGCGTGAGGAATACGTGATCACCATGACGACTCCAGATAGCTAACATTTCCACCCCGGTCTCCTGATGAGCCCACCCACCAGACGAAGCCTCAATGATGCTCTTGAATGACAGGCTAGTAGGCGACTCAAGGGTGAAGGTGAATTCGAACTGACTGGAGATCTTCCAGTACCGCTTCGGTGGCGCGAACTCGCGTGGCGCCAAGCGATGAAGTGAAAGGCCAACGCGATCCGCGATGGCCTGTGCTTGCTCTTCGGTTTCGCAATCTGCGAAGAGGCGTAGGAACAGGATCACCTCAAGCGCCCTAACGTTCGACGTAAGGGGCTGGCCGCAGGCCAGTCCCCTTGACGGAGGGGTTAGGCGTCACTGGCATTGCCTCCGCTGCATTGCCGTGCGAATGAGGTGAACGACCACAAATACGCCAATGAGCTCGGCGCTCAACGCTAGCGTGACAAAGACCCATTCAGGCACTCCGGCGAATGGGCCACCGCTGCCGAAGAGAACGAAGACTGGCCAGGTAGGGGCAAAGAGAAGCAGAAGTGGACCACCGGAGTGAGCGAGGCCCATGCTTGCGGATACCCCAAAGATTGACAGCGGAATCGCGATCACCAACGCGAGGACGAATGACCTCCAAAGTTGCGCGGGACTGAGGAATTGCGATTCGGCCATGGCTACTAGTCTTCGCAGACGGGCTCGAGTATGACGCCTAACGTTCGACGTAAGGGGCTGGCCGCAGGCCAGTCCCCTTGACGGAGGGGTTAGGCATCAGGCTAGTACGGGCTGGCGACTCGGTGACGCCACTCCCGAGCGTTTGGTTAAGTGGCACGGTAGAGCCGGTAGCCGGCGCACAGACCAGCCCCACACTGAAGTAAGAACCCGATTGCGAGAAACGCGAAGGCGCCGTGACTCAGCTGCCGGAGTGCAATGAAGGCCAAGAGCGGGCCTATTGCAGAAATGAACAGTAGCGGCCGCAAGAGCGGGCGGAGCGAGCGGGCCCAGACTGTAGCGCCAAGCACGATGAGAACGCCGGTCGCAAGCGGCACGCTCCCCCAGACGAGTAGCTGAGCAAACACTTCGTGAGCATGCTCATTGGCACCCCACGCGGGATGAAAGACGAAGTCACGAACCAGCGCGGTTTCTAGTCCGGCGGCCGCAAGGAGCGCAGTGAGTGCCAAAGTAGCACGCATTGGGTTACCGCTGAACGGTCGGGGCGGTTGCCTCGGGTTCACTTTGTGATGCCTAACGTTCGACGTAAGGGGCTGGCCGCAGGCCAGTCCCCTTGACGGAGTGGTTAGGCAGAGGGGGGATGGCACCGAGAGGCCTGGAACGCAATGCCACAAGCGGTATGTATTTCAAGCCCGGTGACCCGACGAGGCAGTGACTGGCAAAGCAGAGTGTTTGCATAACAAGTGCTACGACGTCCGGCAGGACGAGACGAAGGATTTCAGCTAGCTTGGCAGAGCGCTGAAAGATCGCCGTGGCAGAGATTGCCCACAGAGTACCACCGGCGCTGACCAGGCAGAGCAACTTGCGGCCTTGACATGCTGCCGTGGCCACCACACGTGCCCAAGCAGACTCGAATACAGCGGGAACCGCCACGGACCGTGCGCTGGCCGCCGAAGGACGGACAGCTCGCACCGACGATGAAGCAGGCGCCCAGAAACCGTAGACATGTCGCTGATACTTCAACAACCTGCTGCTTTCTGATGCCTAACGTTCGACGTAAGGGGCTGGCCGCAGGCCAGTCCCCTTGACGGAGCGGTTAGGCAGTGCGGCCAGCGCACCGAGACGCCTGCAACGCAATGCCGCAACCGATAGGTATTTCAAGCCCGATGGCCCGACGAGCCAGTGACTGGCAAAGCAGAGTGCTTGCATAACAAGTGCTACGACGCGGGCCAGACGAGACAAAGGATTTCAGCGACATTGCCAAGGCGCTGGAAGCTTCCCGTGGCAGAGATGGCCCACAGATTACCACCGGCGGTGACCAGGGAGGGCGATTCCAGCGACCGTAGCTTGCTGCTGCGGCCATCCACATGTGCCCAAGCTGACTTGATACGGCTGGAGTCGCCACGGCCCGTGCGCGGGCCGCCGGAGGACGGACAGCCCATGCCGACGATTGAGTTGCCACCCAGAAGGCTCGCACATGCCGCCGCGCCTCCAACAACCTGCTGCCTTCTGATGCCTAACGTTCGACGTAAGGGGCGGCCCGCTTGCGGGACGTCCCCTTGACGGAGGGGTTAGGCATCGCAGCGGTAGTGCAACGGGATGAGTACATATGGAAATGCCCTCGGCAGGGCGGTAGAAACAAGACGAGACCGCTTCATTGAAGGGCGCGCGCTTAGTCGCGACCGAAGATCCTCAACCAGAACGCATCTCCATGGCGGATGGCACCCCAGACAAACCCCACCACAACTGCAACAAATAGGGCGACTATTAGCGAGGTATCGTGAATGCGAAGCCTTGCCGATAGAAACCAGGCCAAGAAAATTCCAGCGACCAAGCCGCAGACAAAGCGGACGACTAGCTCAAGCCGATCTGGTCTGTGATCCTCAATGAACAGCGGTTTGTCGCGTTTCATTTGATGCCTAACGTCCGACGTAAGGGGCGGCCCGCTTGCGGGACGTCCCCTTGACGGAGGGGTTAGCCGTCGGCGTTACAAGGCTTTGACGAGTTGAAGGCATGGATTGGTCTTGGACCAGAGAAGGGGAAACTCTTCGAGGGCCGCATAGCCGGCGCTGAAGTAGAACGCTCGAGTTTCGGCGTATTCTGGACTCGGATTGCCAGGCGAGACGGTCTTGACTTGCATGAACCGTCCACCGCGAAGCTGGGCCCAGGATTCCGCTGCTTTCAGCAATTTGCTGCCCAGACCACGACGCCGCTGACCTGCCTGAACCGCCATGCAATGGACCTCGAATGAGTGCTCGAAGTGCTGGCGGACCGTGATGAAGCCCACCAATGCCGAAGATTCTCTGGCAACAAGTGTTGGATACTTTTCCGCGTCTGCGGCGTATTGCAGGAGAGCGCTTTCGATCCCGAACCAAGCTGGAAGGTCGCGAAGGACCAACTCGCACTCACTTCCTACGCCTGCGCCGGCGGGAGAGATTTCCATCGACGGCTAACGTTCGACGTAAGGGGCGGCCCGCCTGCGGGACGTCCCCTTGACGGAGGGGTTAGGGCGCTGGACGTGACTGCAAGCCATGAAACTCTGATTGTGCACTTCAGTTCAAGTCGGTTCTGATGACTACTTAGAGCTGTGTGGAGCCAGCAACCCGTTGCGCCTGTACCAACGAATTGCGGCAGCTTCCGCCAATAGTAGGGACACTGGGGCTATGACGACGGCGACGACGCCTGCGATAGCGTTATGGCCCTGGCTATAGAGCAGGAGCGGGAGTGCGGTGAAACTCGGGATCACCAGGAGTGGGCACGACAGCTTGTGTGGCAACGGAAGCTGCTTGTACCTCGCAGCTTTCTCAGGTGATCGTATGAAGTCTCGACGAGCAAGCCAGACGGAGACCATGAGGCCAATGAGATAAGCCGCAGCTGGGGCCAACAGTATGCTCACGGCGACAATTCTTTGGACGACGCGCTTGGACTCTGTTGCGCTCTAACGTTCGACGTAAGGGGCTGGCCGCAGGCCAGTCCCCTTGACGGAGCGGTTAGGCTGAGCGGCCAGAGCACCGAGATGCCTGGAACGCGATGCCACAACCGACATGTATTTCATGCCTGGCAGGCAGGCCAGGCGCGCGTTGGCGGAGCAAGAGACTTGCATGACAAATGCTATGACGCCGGCCGGACGAGACGAAGGAATTCAACTGCCTTGGCAAAGCGTTGCAAGCTTGCCTTGGCAGAGATCGCCACAGAGTACCACTGGCGGTGACCAAGCAGAGCGATTCCAGCGACTGTGGCGTGCTGCTGCGGCCACCTACATGTGCCCAAGCTGACTTGAATACGGCTGGAGTCGCCACGGACCGTGCGCTGGCCGCCGAAGGACGGACAGCCCACGCCGACGATGAAGTTGGCACCCAGAAACCGCAGACATGCCGCTGAGACCTCACCAACCTGCTGCCTTCTGATGCCTAACGTTCGACGTAAGGGGCTGGCCGCTGGCCAGTCCCCCTTGACGGAGGGGTTAGGTTGCAGCTTGGAGAGATGATGGCTCTGCACGATAGATGCTCTGCTCTGCACCGAAGCGATTGACGTTGCCAACGAGACAGAAGCCCAGATGCTCCAACAACCGAACTGATGCCCCATTGGCCGACTGGGTTTCGGCTAAGACGCGGCGAAGACCGATTGTGCCGAAGGCGTAGGCCAGCGCCTGCTTGACGGCTGCCCTCGCGTAGCCACGGCCCCAATGCTCGGGCAAGAAGAGATAGGAAACCTCAAGGTCTTCGAGATCGTGG
>NZ_JBBUTG010000041.1:0-17852 GCF_038066555.1 Ideonella lacteola
CCGTGCGCTGGCCGCCGAAGGACGGACAGCCCATGCCGACGATGAAACCGGCACGCGTAAGCCGTTGACGTGTCGCTGAGACTTCACCAGCCAGCTACGTTCTGATGCCTAACGTTCGAGGTAAGGGGCCTGCCGCAGGCAGGTCCCCTTGACCGAGGGGTTAGATTCTGAACGCGCCATTCCACATGAAGGCCAGAAACGCGATTGAAACGAGGAAGATGAGTGGCGCAAGCCAGTTGCGGGTAATGCGGAAGGGAAGCTCTCCCTGCTTGACTCGTTTCCATTCTTTCTTAAGAACAGGTCGCGCGTACTCGTTAGCCGATTCGATGGCGGCAAGTGCATCTGCGACGCCCCCTCCGCTGGCGAGAGCCTCATTCTGAATTCTTACCGCCTTGACCAGAAGTCGAAGCAGTTCTTCGTGCTCAGGCTCCTCTGGATTTAGACGCAGCTTAATCCTGCTCAGCGTTTCGGCCGCCTGGTAGCGCAACTCTCCAATCTTCTCGTCGCCAATGAGAAGTGGAACCTTGTCTTTGTATTCGGGCCCGAACGTGTGAACGACTTCAACCGCCCGAGCGAATGCACGTGCTGCGCCCAAGAACTTGGCCAAGTCCTCACGAAGAGCATCTATCCATGCTTGCCGAAACTCTGAGGTCTTGAGCTCTTTGGTCAAGGTGAGATTGACGAAGGCGACGGCGCCAGCTATCAGTGCGGCGACCAGCGTGGCAACGGCAGCAAGAGCTTGAGCTGGTAGATCGGCGTGCATAGAAGAATCTAACGTTCGACGTAAGGGGCTGGCCGCAGGCCAGTCCCCTTGACGGAGCGGTTAGGCAGAGCGGGTAGGGCACCGAGATGCCTGGAACGCAATGCCACAACCGACATGTATTTCAAACCCGGTGGCCAGGCGAGACATGCGTTGGTGGAGTAAGAGGCTTGCACGACAAGTGCTACGACGCTGGCCGGGAGAGAAGAAGGACTTCAGCTACCTCAGAAGAGCGGTGAACGCATGCCGTGGCAGAGATTGCCCACAGAGTACCACCGGCGGTGACCAAGGAGGGGGATTCCAGCGACCGTGGTGTGCTGCTGCGGCCACCCACATGTGCCCAGGCTGACTTGAATACGGCCGGAGCCGCCGCGGACCGTGCGCTGGCCGCCGAAGGACGGACAGCCCGCGCCGACGATGAAGCAGGCACCCAGAAGCCGTGGACATGTTGATGAGAATTCACCGGCCCTGCTGCCTTCTGATGCCTAACGTTCGACGTAAGGGGCGACCCGCTCGCGGGACGTCCCCTTGACGGAGGGGTTAGGCATGGTGGCCAGAGTACCGAGATGCCTGGAACGCAATGCCACAACCGACATGTATTTCAGGCCCGGCAGCCACGCGAGGCGTGCGTTGGTGGAGCAGAAGACTTGCATGACAAGTGCTACGACATTGGCCTGGACAGAAGAAGTACTTCAGCGGCCTCGGCAGAGCAATGAATTCTCGCCGTGGCAGAGATTGCCCACAGAGTACCACTGGCGCTGGCCAGACGAGGCAACCTGAAGCCTCGGCATGCTGCCGCGGTTACCCACATGCGCCCGCGCTGACCAGAGTACGGCAGGAACCGCCACGGCCCGTGCGCTGGCCGCCAAAGGACGGACAGCCCGCGCCGACGACGAAGCAGGCACCCAGAAGCCGTAGACACGTCGATGAGACTTCACCGGCCTGCTGCTCTCTGATGCCTAACGTTCGAGGTAAGGGGCTGGCCGCAGGCCAGTCCCCTTGACCGAGGGGTTAGCCGTCAACGGTGGTGGAAGCGAAGGGGCCTGAAGCATGACGGTGCACCGCAAGTGGCTATGGTGCTGGACTACGGCGACGTGCGAACCAGATGGGGAGAAACATCCCAAGGCCGAGCCAAGGAAAGCTCTGAGAGAACATGACAATCACGCCGACCTCGCCAGCGAAGACTACTCCTGACATTGCAACGACAACGCCAACCAAGGCATGAACCAAGGCAACATTGTGACGATCAAGAAGAGCCGCCCGCCAGCTAAAGAAGAACGCCAAGCCACCAATGAATGGGCCCGCGACGACAAACAGATTGGGGCGGTACGTGTAGGCGGCGACTGAGGCGGCGACGACCAGTGCCGCGCAAGTTGCTGGCGCAGTTCTCTCCCACTGCGCGTAGCGCTCGGCACGAACCTTCGCGACTTGAGATGGTTGGGGTTCCATTGACGGCTAACGTTCGACGTAAGGGGCCTGCCGCAGGCAGGTCCCCTTGACGGAGCGGTTAGGCAAAGGGCCAGAGCAGCGAGATGCCCGGAACGCAATGCCACAACCGACATGTATTTCAAGCCCGGTGGCCCGACGAGGCAGCGACTGGCGAAGCAGAGTGCTTGCATAACAAGTGCTACGACGGCTGGCCGGACGAGACGAAGAATTTGAACTGCCTTGGCAAAGCGCTGAAAGCTTGCCGTGGCAGAGATGACCGACAGAGTACCACCGGCGCTGACCAGGCAGAGCGCCTTGTGGCCTTGGCATGCTGCCGAGGCTGCCCACATGTGCCCAAGCTGACTCGAATACGGCTGGAGCCACCACGGCCCGTGCGCTGGCCGCCGAAGGACGGACAGCCCATGCCGACGGTTGAGTTGCCACCCAGAAGGCTCTGACATGCCGCTGCGTCTCCAACAGCCTGCTGCCTTCTGATGCCTAACGTTCGACGTAAGGGGCTGGCCTCAGGCCAGTCCCCTTGACGGAGGGGTTAGGCAAAGCGAGTGGGACGCCGAGATGCCCGGAACGCAATGCCGCAACCGGCATGTATCTGAAGGCCGATGGCCAGACGATGCAGAGACCGGCAAAGTAGAGTGTCTGCATAACAAGTGCTACGACGCTGGGCGGCTGGGAGGAAGGATTTCAGCTACCTTGGCAAAGCGCTGAAAGCTTGCCCTGGCAGAGATGGCCCACAGAGTACCACCGGCCGTGACCAACGAGAACGATTCCGGCGACCGTGGTGTGCTGCTGCGGCCACCTACATGTGCCCATGTGCTGACTTGAATACGGCCGGAGCCGCCACTGATCGCACGCTGGCCGCCGGAGGACGGACAGCCCATGCCGGCGATTGAGTTGCCCCCAAAGAAGGCTCGGACATGCCGCTGCACCTTCACCAACCTGCTGCCTTCTGATGCCTAACGTTCGACGTAAGGGGCGGCTTGCGGCTTGCCGCAAGACGTCCCCTTGACGGAGGGGTTAGGGCGCTGGCTGAGCAGGGAGACGCCCTTGAGACTATTCATTGTTTGCCTCTGTGAACTCACCGCCGACCTCCAGATGCTCGACGAGCTTGAGTGCCAGGAACGCATAGACCGACTCAGGCTTGGTGTCGTTCTCGACGTAGCGGATATGTAAGACGGAATGGCGCGCTCCGTGTCGAGAATTTGCCTCGCTCACGCCTTGAAGGACATTGGCTATGAGTTCTGACTTGTCCAGTGGTTCATGCTGACACTTGCCAACCGGAGGGAGGCATTCGCAGACAGGAACGCCTTGCGGCTGACTGCCAAGGCGAAGCTGCAGGAGATTGTGACGAGGCCCAGTGATCTGACTTGCGGCAAGAAAATCACCAACGCGGGCGAATTGCATTCGTAGCGCTCTAACGTTCGACGTAAGGGGCGGCCGCAAGTGGGCGAAGCCCGCTTGTGGACGTCCCCTTGACGGAGGGGTTAGGCAGCACCCGCGCTTGCCGTGACTAACGACGCGAATACTTGTTCATGATGCATTCACCACAACTGGGCGCTCCGTAATCTTTGAGATTCGTGCTGCGACGATGGATGCATCGAGTTCGTCAGTACTTTGGCCAACCTCGACTTGCCTGTGGCCAGAAATGTGAACCGTGACATACCAGTTTGGCGGGCCTTGGTGGTTGAGTGGCTGATGAACCTCGATTCTCTCAACCAGACTTACCATTGCGACCGGCCTGCCGTTCTGCTCGACTTTGCCTGTCTTTCGATCGAACGTAGTCGTGGTGTGGCCATAGCGCAATGTCACGCGACCTGGAAGGTCATCAGCGATCTCAAGATAGCGATAGCCGAACGCCTTTCTGACGATGCGGCCAATGGTAGCGAGTACGCTCACGTGATGCCTAACGTTCGACGTAAGGGGCTGGCCGTAGGCCAGTCCCCTTGACGGAGGGGTTAGGCTTCATTTCGGCTCGAGCAAGATGCGATCTTGCTGCGTACCGGCCGAAGCCCGGCGAATGACGAAGACAGCCTTCTCTCTTGGGTAGCCATCTGCACCGACGTTGAAATCAAACTCTCCGTTTGCTAGTGCGTGAAGTTCAGTGTGAGTCAACTGACCATTGAGACCAAAGAAGAGTGCAACGAAATCATCAGGCACAGACTCGTAACGGATGATGCGGCCACAGTTGTTTCTGTTTGCCTTTATCAACTGGCAGATCTGCTCGCGAGTGGTGCCTGACTTGAAGAAGTAGAAGTATTCCCACCCAAAGGTAGTGAGCTTCGATAGGTTCACTTCCTTGGAAGTAGGATCGTGCGTGACCTGGCCAATCTTCTGGCTGATTTGGCCCGCACCGTTGCCCAGCTCGGAGCACGCGACCAGAGCAATGACTAAAATCGAACAGAGTGCGCGGCGCATTGCTCTTGAAGCCTAACGTTCGACGTAAGGGGCTGGCCGCAGGCCAGTCCCCTTGACGGAGCGGTTAGGCAGAGCGGGTAGGGTACCGATACACCCGGAACGCAATGCCACCACCGACATGTATTTCAGATCCGGTGGCCAGACGATGCAGTGACTGGAAAAGCAGAGTACTTGCATAACAAGTGCTACGACGCTGGGCAGCTGGGACGAAGGATTTCAGCGACTTTGGCAAAGCGCTGGAAGCTTGCCAGGGCAGAGATGGCCCACAGAGTACCACCGGCCGTGACCAACGAGAACGATTCCGGCGACCGTTGTGTGCTGCTGCGGCCACCCACATGTGCCCGTGCTGACTTGAATACGGCCGGAGCCGCCACGGACCGCACGTTGGCCGCCGGAGGACGGACAGCCCAAGCCGACGATTGAGTTGCCCCAAAGAAGGCTCGGACATGCCGCTGCGCCTTCACCAACCTGCCGCCTTCTGATGCCTAACGTTCGACGTAAGGGGCTGGCCGCAGGCCAGTCCCCTTGACGGAGGGGTTAGGCGGCTGGGTGGAGAAGAGACTGCTCATTTTAGGAGCCCCCTAAACACCGCGCACCTGATCTAGCCCAAGTTCGTCTAAGAGATGGTTGGGAACGAAGCCGATTTGGCACGAGTTACACCAGAAGCCGTAGACGAACTGCGAACCGGGTGCGCCAACAATCTCGGAGCTTGAGTAGCCCAAACCGCTTGGCAACGCGTACATCTTGCGACTAACCGCTTCGGACGAGCGACAGGTCGGGCAAACAGTTTGCAGAAGCGCCCTTGCCAGCTTCTCTTGGTGTTCAGTCAGAGACGTTGCACTGCCAGTGGCTTGCACCCACACCTCCTTTGCCTCGTCGACGGTGAGACCAAAGACTTCTCTGACTGCTCGAATTGCTGCAAGCGGATCATTGGCTTCGGCCAGAACTTCGCGGAATAGCTTGTGTGGTGATGTCGTCATACCTTGCGCACCGCGATCGTGACGCTTCGGTGCTGAGTCGTCTGCGAGACGCCTAACGTTCGACGTAAGGGGCTGGCCGCAGGCCAGTCCCCTTGACGGAGGGGTTAGGCAGAGCGGGTAGAGCACCGAGATGCCTGGAACGCAACGTCACGACCGACATGTGTTTTATGCCCGGCAACCATGCGAGATGCGCATTGATGAAGCAAGGGACTCGCATGACAAATGCTACGACGCTGGCCGGGAGAGAAGAAGTATTTCAGTTGTCTCGGCAGAGCGCTGAAAGCTCGCCGGGGCAGAGATTGCCTACAGAGTACCACCGGCGCTGACCAGGCAGAGCAACTTGCGGCCTTGGCATGTTGCCAATGCCACCCACATGTGCCCAAGCTGACTTGAATACGGCTGGAGCCTACACGGCCCGCGCGCTGGCCGCCGAAGGACGGACAGCCCACGCCGACGATGGAGCAGGCACCCAGAAACGGCAGACATGTCCCTGAGACTTCACCGGCCCTGCTGCCTTCTGATGCCTAACGTTCGACGTAAGGGGCGGCTTGCGCCTCGGCGCAAGACGTCCCCTTGACGGAGGGGTTAGGCGTCAGGCGTGACATAGCAGGCGGGTTACATGAGCTACTTCTTTGGAGCGGCATCGGGAAGGAAGTATCGGTCGAGGCTCCACGATTCGAACTTTCCTTCACCTATGTACCGGTAGGTCGACTTTCCATCTTCTCCACGGTAGACCTTGCCGACTACAAGTTGAGGCATTCCGGGCTCTACGACTTCTCGGAAGGCCGTGCCTTCAAGAAGCTCGGTCTTCCCAGTCCTCGTGTCGATTCGATAGACACGCCCATCACTGGCTGTGATGAGTTGGAATGAAGGGGCTGTCTCGGCTGCTTGAATGCATTGGAGCGCTGCGAAGAGCAAGCAGCCTACAAGAAGGTGGTTGGTGACCATTTGCTTCGACTCCCTTATGAGGCCTAACGTTCGACGTAAGGGGCTGGCCGCAGGCCAGTCCCCTTGACGAAGGGGTTAGGCCACTGCCGTACTGACGGCGCACGACTCACACCATTTTCGACTATTGTGGTTTCCGTTGCTTTTTGAGTGCCTCAGCGTGAGCCATGCAGGTTTGGTAGGCTTGCCTGTAGGATGGGCTTTCCGACGAAACCGGTTCTTTGGCGAGAGCGTCTCTCGTTTCACGAAGAGTTTGCTGAAACATAGGATTATTCTTCAAAGGTGACCATTCGTCGCTCATCGGAGAAGCGACGCCGGTTGCTTGCAAAGCAAAAGCCCAAGCAACCCACTCATCTGGAAACGAGTCAGGCGACACATAGACGGCGACCGCCCAAGCTTGACAAGTGGCGAACCCCTTGATGCCTTCATCCGTGGCCACCTGCGCGACGGCGTCCGTAGTGGCTGCGGCAGCGAAGAGGGCTACGAAACGAAGAGTGGCGTATATGCGGTGTTTCATGGGCCTAACGTTCGACGTAAGGGGCGGCCCGCTTGCGGGACGTCCCCTTGACGGAGGGGTTAGGCGCCGCGTTCATGGGCTATGCAGATCAGGCTCACCGGAGCCGCTGAGCACGCGCTGCTCAAGAACAAGTTGGATTCCCCTTGGAAGCTGGACAGTGATGTTCTCTACAGTGTATTGATGATGAATGTAGCCAACTTCACTCTGGCTCGACACGACTAGAACGGGACCGAACTGTTTGGCGACGAACTTCATACCCCACTGGGAGGCCGGTGTTTCCTTCCAGTTTGGATCGGGTGAGTGATAGCCGGCGGCTCCGCCTGCGACATTGCCAGAGACTGTGATGATGGGTTCACCTGCTTCGACCGTCGTAACGACAGCTTGCTTTGCCTGGGCCGATCGCAGCACAACACGCTCAACTCCGTGAAGTGAAAAGGACTGAGCAATGCGTGAGTCGTCGGCGCGACTGGGTGCGGCAATGGTGAACACTGCAGCTAGCAGGATGGAAAACCGACTATGCATTGCGGTGCCTAACGTTCGACGTAAGGGGCTGGCCGCAGGCCAGTCCCCTTGACGGAGCGGTTAGGCAGAGCGGGTAGGGCTCCGAGATGCCTGGAACGCAACGCCACGACCGACATGTATTTCATGCCCGGCAACCATGCGAGATGCGCGTTGATGAAGCAAGGGACTCGCATGACAAATGCTACGACGCTGGCCGGAAGAGAAGAAGTATTTCAGTTGCCTCGGCAGAGCGCTGAAAGCTCGCCGTGGCAGAGATTGCCTACAGAGTACCACCGGCGCTGACCAGGCAGAGCAACTTGCGGCCTTGGCATGCTGCCAAGGCACACCCACATGTGCCCAAGCTGACTTGAATACGGGTGGAGCCACCACGGCCCGCGCGCTGGCCGCCAAAGGACGGACAGCCGATGCCGACGATTGAGTTGCCCGAAAGAAGGCTCGGACATGACGCTGCGCCTTCACCAACCTGCTGCCGTGTGATGCCTAACGTTCGACGTAAGGGGCCTGCCGCAGGCAGGTCCCCTTGACGGAGCAGTTAGGCATGGTGGCCAGAGCACCGAGATGCCTGTAACGCAATGCCACAACCGACATGTATTTCAAACCCGGTGGCCCGACGAGCCGGTGACTGGTAAAGCAGAGTGCTTGCATAACAAGTTCTACGACGCTGGCGGGACGGGAAGAAAAGTTTGAACTGCCTTGGCAATGGGCTGAAAGCTTGCCTTGGCAGGGCGGGCCCACAGAGTACCACCGGCGGTGACCAGGGAGAGCGATTTCCAGCGACCGTGGCGTGCTGCCACGGCCACCCACATGCGCCCAAGCAGACTTGAATGCGGCTTGAGCCGCCACGGCCCGTGCGATGGCCGCCGAAGGACGGACAGCCCACGCTGACGGTTGAGTCACCCCCAGAAGGCTCCGGTATGCGATTGCGCCTTCACCCACCTGCAGTCTTTGATGCCTAACGTTCGACGTAAGGGGCCTGCCGCAGGCAGGTCCCCTTGACGGAGGGGTTAGGAGTCTTTGGGTACCTGTGGCGAGGCGGCATTTCTAGATGACCAGAACCAGATAAGTGCGACTGGCAAGTAGATCATGAGCGACACCACCGCAGATCGACTACTTTCTGACCACGTATCTGGAAAAGGCAAGTTGTATCCGATTACGATGGTTAGCGTGGCAGAGCATAGGCCGAACAGCGGCGCCAATGCTAAGAACCACAAAGCGAGGGCCGGCCTATTTGCGACAAAGCGCTTAGTTGAGCACGGGATAGCAAGCGTTGCAATTGGTAGGAGAAAGCTCAGAAAGTCAGAAATACCGGACGGGCCTGCTAGTGGGCCACCGAACTTCATTGAGGAGAAGATCGTGCTCCAAAGAATGAGACCGACCAGCAGTGCTAGAACGAAGCTGATTGCTTGCACCGCAGACTCCTAACGTGATTTAGACGTCAACGCTGGACTCCCCATGTGGATATAGACATCCAGATGTAGGGATGAAGGCGAAAACGTCGTGGTCATAGGTGGATATTCTGCGCGACGCACCAAGGTGGCGCAAGCCGGCTGTTCCCGGAGGGCCTAACGTGATTTAGACGTCAACGTTGGACTCCACATGTGGATATAGATATCCAGATGTAGGGATGAAGGCGAAGACGTTGTGGTCATAGGTGGATATTCTGCGCGACGCACCAAGGTGGCGCAAGCCGGCTGTTCCCGGAGGGCCTAACGTTCGACGTAAGGGGCTGGCCGCAGGCCAGTCCCTTTGACGGAGGGGTTAGGTGTCGGCGATGAAGCCAAGCAACCTAGCAAAGGCATCGAAGTTCCTTGCGCCTAGCACCCATTCGTTGGATTTGTCTGTGCTCCAGCGAAGGCGAAGCACTGGAGGATCTACAGAATTTGCATGGAAGTCTAGGACGATCGGGGAGTCTGAGCCAAGGCCGAAGTCGCCGATGACGAGGGCCTGCTCAGGGACTATTTGATGCAGCGCACCAAACCTTTCCCAGAAGTCACCTGCACCACCTTTCTGTCTTTCCTGGGCAATGGTGGAAAACGGTGGCGGCTCGAGAAAGATCAGCGACTCCTCTTCGGCGAATAGGCGCACCCGCTCGGGTGGCACCAGTGGATTGAGTTGCTGCGCTGTCATGGACGGTCCATTCGCACCTGGCCAGACGCCCGATGAGATGAGGCGAACCAGACCCTCCGGGAGAGGGAGACGCGAATTACTCATGACACCTAACGTTCGACGTAAGGGGCTGGCCGCAGGCCAGTCCCCTTGACGGAGGGGTTAGCCATCACCGCTTGCTACCCTGAGCCGGCTTGGACTTCGGGTCTTCCTTTTCGATGTTCTTGCATGCATCTGGTAGGTTGGCGCACAGATAGTCTCGCAGGGTAAAGGTGTAGACGAATACGGATATGGCCTCTGACTGGTCGACGTAGGCGGTGACGCCTTTCGACGACCACTCCACCACCCTTCGAAACTGTTCATCGGACTTGTCTGAATCGGGCTTGCCGTACCGAGCCAGCGCGGAGCGCAGAGGCACAGGCGTAGGAGGCTCCCATCGAATGTCCTTTACCTCCCACGGATCGCTGGGAGGATTCCGTTGAAGGCTCGCGACCTTCTCCGGAAGCCCTTGAAGAAGTTCGGCTTGCCAGCTCTCGATCGACTTGTCAGCTTGCCGCTTGGCCAACTCCACGGCTAGTAGGCGCGTGGCCTCAACTTCATGTTCCAGCTTGACTGCGAGCGATCCATCTATGCCAACGCCAGAGATTTGAATCAAGCGCTGATGCGGCTGGAGCCACACTGGCTCGAGCTCAGTAAGGGTGGCATTGGGGAACTGTGTCTTGAGGTCTTGGAGCCTGGACTTGGCCGATATTCCCAAGAAGCCCTCGCCAAACGCTAGATGCGCGTATAGCGTGAGAGCGGCGCCAAAGAGCCAGAAGCGGAGCGTCTTCATGTTGTGGCGAGCTCTGATGATTGATGGCTAACGTTCGACGTAAGGGGCGGCCCGCTTGCGGGGCGTCCCCTTGACGGAGGGGTTAGGCTTCACCTTGAAGGGCGCGCTTGTACGGCGCGGCGTACCAGAGCATGAAGCCAATGAGTACAGCTGCAAGTGTGCCAATGGCCCAGACGAACTTGGCCTTCCGATAGATAGGGGCCTGCATTTCAGGAGTGATGATCGTGCTTCCTTCGCGCTCAGCAGCTACGACCCAGGGCCAGTGCAAGGGCCCTGGAGTTTGCAGCCATACCTTGACGGAAACTCTAGGCGGGCAGACCTTAGCGTTGCAAAGTTGTGGCGCGTTGGAGCATTCCACCCTGACCTCGCCCAGTTTCGCTGTTTGTAGATACGCCACACGCTGACCTTTGAAAGTACCAGTTTTAACCGTGGCGGTTGTCTCGATCGCGTCGGCCAGACGAAGACTCGAACTAAGCGTAAACCAGTTTGCTGCGATCACCATAGCGGCCGGAATGGCAAGCCAGCGGAAAACGGTGAACTGCGTGTCGGTCATGAAGCCTAACGTTCGACGTAAGGGGCTGGCCGCAGGCCAGTCCCCTTGACGGAGCGGTTAGGCAGAGCGGTCAGACCACCGAAATGCCTGGAACGCAATGCCACTACCGACATGTATTCCATGCCTGGCAGCCAGGCGAGGCGGGCGTTGGCGGAGCAGGAGACTTGCATGAAAAATGCTACGACGCTGGCCGGACGAGGTGAAGGACTTGACGTGCCTTGGCAAAACGCTGCAAGCTTGCCTTGGCAGAGATGGCCCACAGAGTACCACCGGTGGTGACCAGGGCGAGCGATTCAAGCGACCGTGGCGTGCTGCTGCGGCTGCCCACATGTGCCCAAGCTGACTTGAATACGGCTTGAGCCGCTACGGCCCGTGCGCTGGCCGCCGAAGGACGGACAGCCCCCGCTGACGATGAAGCAGGCGCCCAGAAGCCGTAGACTTGTCGCTGAGACTTCACCGGCTCGCTGCCCTTTGATGCCTAACGTTCGACGTAAGGGGCCTGCCGTAGGCAGGTCCCCTTGACGGAGCGGTTAGGCAAAGCGGCCGAAACACCGAGACGCCTGGAACGCAATGCCCCAACCGACATGTATTTCAAACCGGTCGGCCAGACGACGCAGGAGCTGACAAAGCAGAGTGCTTGCATGACAAGTGCTACGACGCTGGCCGGACGCGACGAAGGATTTGAACTGCCTTGGCAAAGCGCTGCAAGCTTGCCTTGGCAGAAATGTCCCACAGAGTACCACCGGCGGTGACCAAGGAGATCGACTCTAGCGACCTTGATGTGCTGCTGCGGCCACCCCCAATGTGCCCAAGCCGACTTGAATACGGCTGGAACCGGCGCGGACCGCGCGCTGGCCGCCGGAGGACGGACAGCCCATGCCGACGATTGAGTTGCCCCAATGAAGGCTCGGACAGGCCGCTGAGACTTCACCAACCTGCTGCTTTCTGATGCCTAACGTTTGACATGAGGGGCGGCCAACGGCGTAGCCGTTGGACGTCCCTCCTCGATGGAAGGGTTAGGCCTCTGTGGCGTATGCGAGGACGTTAGTAGATCACTGGCGTGCACGCGAGCCTCCCACTTTTGCACTCTGGGCATGTGTCACCGGTCTCGAAATCTAGCGCTAGCTGACCGAGCCTCTTGCACTCTGGGCAGGTGACTTCTTGGATCGGGTAGTTCACAAAATAGCTTCCCTCAATTGCCTCTATCAGCAAGTACTCTCCTGTCGGTTCCAGATGCCACTCTACTTTTGGCTGCTTACGCTTGTTCTTGGGATTGTGGGTTATCGACTTCTGAACCTTGTGGAGCTCGACTAGCTCTGCTATCTCTGGCCCCCACGGACTCTTCGTAGGCAGCTCAAATCGGGTGAGGCAACCTCTACAAATGGCACCACTACTTCCAGTGTGATGGCTGTGACCGGAGTAGAAGCTGAACTCGCATGCCGAGCATTTGCACGATTGACCGAATGCCATGGGGCTACCAGGAGCGAATGAAGAGGCCTAACGTTCGAGGTAAGGGGCGGCCGCAAGTGGGCGAAGCCCGCTTGTGGACATCCCCTTGACTGAGGGGTTAGGCCGCATCGCGATCAAAGTGCCTCTGGTAGAAGCCCAAGTACCGTGTGTTCACTTGAAGGCAAGTGATCTGCGCATACTTTAGCCGCTCAGTCTTGGTTGACCACCTTCCGGTACCGGTGAAGGTGTGAAACTCAACTTGAGCCGCTGTTGCTCTGATTGGGCGGCCAATCGCGAACTCCGGGGAGGGGCCAAGCTCCCGCTCCAGAATCATGAGAGGGTAGTGATCAGAAAGCTGCTGAATCAGCGACTTCCACCCCTCCAACTGCAAAGGCATAGGAGCCTGAGTTCCAGCCTGAATGCCTTCGCGTTTCAAGAGGCGCTCTTGAAACTCATCGGTTTCGGTTCGCCTGACTTCCGTGATGTCTGATCGACGTAGAACAGTGAGCCCATCAAGCTGGAAGTCGCGAACATACTCGAGAGCCACCAAGTTGTCGGAAAGGCCCACCAGAAAGCCTTGAATTCCGAAGTCGTCGACATCGCGTCGTCGAACGGAAACGAGACTTTTCGTCTTGAGGTAGGCGGGTAGTGTTTGCATCTTGAATGCGGCCTAACGTTCGACGTAAGGGGCCTGCCGAAGGCAGGTCCCCTTGACGGAGGGGTTAGACGGCTGCGTGGAAGACGAACTCACGACTTGCCCTTACCGCCGGCGGCTCGAATGACACCAAGTTGCTTGGTGAGCCACACCTGGCTCTCGACCGGTGCCTCACTTCCACACTTGACCTGATATGACTTGCCTGAGGAACTGCTCTTTGCGGCGGCAAGCTCAATGAACTGCTCGGTTGACTGGACTGTGCTCTTGCCTTCGATGTACTCCAACTTGCGAAGCAAGTGGTCTTTGGCCTCGGCTCCGCTGTACCAGGAACCGTTGCGGTTGAACTCACAACCTGAGGCTTGTAGCTTGGACAGCAGCAGATCGATCTCGACACGTACGGGCGCAGCGGTTGGGGCTGCTGCGGCCAAGCTGCAGGCAAGTGCGGCAACGACAGAGGTGAGGAGGCGCATTTCGATGAACTGTGCCGTCTAACGTTCGACGTAAGGGGCTGGCCGCAGGCCAGTCCCCTTGACGGAGCGGTTAGGCAGAGCGGCCAGAGCACCGAGATGTCTGGAACGCAATGCCGCAACCGACATGTATTTCAAACCCGGTGGCCCCAGGAGCGAGTGATTGGGAACGCAGAGTACTTGCATAACAAGTGCTACGACGCTGGCCGGACGAGACGAAGAATTTGAACTGCCTTGGCAATGCGCTGAAGGCTTGCCGAGGCAGAGATGGCCCACAGAGTACCACCGGCGCTGACCAGGCAGAGCAACTTGCGGCCTTGGCATGCTGCCGAGGCCACCCACATGTGCCCAAGCTGACTCGAATACGGCTTGAACCGACACGGCCCGTGCGCTGGCCGCCGCAGGACGGACAGCCCACGCTGACGGTTGAGTCACCCCAAAAGGCTCCGGTATGCGATTGCGCCTTCACCCACCAGCAGTCTTTTATGCCTAACGTACGACGTAAGGGGCTGGCCGCAGGCCAGTCCCCTTGACGGAGGGGTTAGGTGGCTGACCGGTAGCAGCGAAATGCATTTATAGAGCCTCCAGCGGTGAGCGCAGCCACCACGGGCCAATAGAAGACCAGGGACACGGCTGTCACGACGAGCGAAACCAAGAGGACTGCCAGTGCGGTCGGCTTGCGATGAGACATTGAGCCCAGGCTACAAAGAGCAAGACCAGCGAGCACAAATGGAAGCGCTGCCCACCCTACGAACCACCACGGTGAGGGACTCTCAGCCGAGAATACGAAGCGCAATTGAGAAGCCGCGGCTTCAAAGGTGAAATGGGACTGAGGCGTGGCATGAAAAAGAAGAATGAACCAACTGCCTATTGGACCGATGGAGGCCATTCCGAAAAGCAGAGCAGCCCACACCTGCGGTGCCAGCCGAGACTTTCCCTTTTGAAGTGATGAAACCGTGGACATTACTTTGCCACCTAACGTTCGACGTAAGGGGCTGGCCGCAGGCCAGTCCCCTTGACGGAGGGGTTAGCCCTCATGCTTCTTGCGGAGAGCGTCGAGAAGCTGAGCAGTCTCTTCCGGACTGCGCAGGACCATGGTGCGAACAACCTCCTTGGCAGGCGGAACCACCTCGACCGGCAGTTGAAGTCCAACATAGCTACCTGCATCTCCAAGGGCATTGCGAATGCTGGGGCTCTTGATGGCGCTATGGGACTGGCTTACCAACTCTGCCACAAACGCACGATAGCTTGGATCGTAGGCGACGTTTTGATTGAGATTCAGCTTGCCCTCGCGCTCGGCACGAAGAACCGAGTGAGCTCGCATGCCATCAACTACAACGAAGCGACGGGCTGGTTTGGGCTCCGAAGCAACATGCAAGAGCGAGGAGAGATTTGCGAACTGAGGCTCGGCTAGGGTTCCGGAGTCCTGTTCAGTAGATGTCGACTGAGGAACTGGCCAATCTTGCAGCCAAATTTGAGAGACTGCGGCAACGACTGACACTAACACCGAACTTCCCTTGCAAAGAACCGAGACGCAGACCTCTCTGTGAAAGGACGGCAACAGGAGGACTCGAATGGATTGATCGGCTTCAGCAAGTTGCCAGTCGTTTGCGAAACCGCCCATACCCATTGCGCGGCAAACGTTTTCAGAGGTGTAGTTGGCGGAAAGCATGATCACTGAGGGCTAACGTTCGACGTAAGGGGCTGGCCGCAGGCCATGCCCCTTGACGGAGCGGTTAGGCATGGTGGCCAGAGCACCGAGATGCCTGGAACGCAATACCGCAACCGACATGCATTTCGTGCCCGGCCGCCATGCGAGGCATGCGTTGGTGGAGCAGGAGACCTTCACGACAAATGCTACGACGCTGGCTGGACGAGACGAAGGAGTTCAGCGACCTTGGCCAAGCGCTGGAAGCTTGCCTTGGCAGAGATGGTCCGCAGAGTACCACCGACGGTGACCAAAGCGAGCGATTCGAGCGACCTTGGCATGCTGCCGCGGTGACCCATATGTGCCCAAGCTGACTTGAATACGGTGAGAACAGCTACGGCCCGCGCGCTGGCCGCCGAAGGACGGACAGCCCACTCCGACGACGAAGCCGGCACCCAGAAACCGTTGACATGTCGCTGAGGCTTCACCAGCCAGCTGCTTTCTGATGCCTAACGTTTGACATGAGAGGCTCGACCCGGCTTGCCGGGGCGAGTCCTCTCGATGGAAGGGTTATGCGTCTTGAGGTGTCGCTCGATCTCTTTGGAGAACTTTGCTCTCCACTGCAGCCAGCCGCGATGAATGTAGGTTGAGAAAAAGGCATACGGGTGATTGGCCACACTTTTACCCAAGAGAACGCTTTGCACCATGCCTAGGTGCTCAGCATTCCACGCCCAGAGGACCCGGCCGGAAACTGCGATCTGGTGAAACGGTTCCGGAAGGTCTTGGTAGCGAAGACCGCTTGCCCGATGCAGGCATCCTGTGCAAGAAATGGAAAACGCTGCTTCATCCCAGGTTGGCGATGTGTCTCCGACGATGAGAAAACCCTCTTCGTAGGGCGATTCCTTCGCGATTGCGCAGCCTCCGCACTTGGGGCAAGCGACCTCGATCAATGTTGGTCGTTGCTTGTGGTCATAGCGAATGTGACTTCGCCCCGCGCCATAGCGCATGGACTTTCGCGGCTTGCGCAGATTAGGAAGACGCATAACGTTCGACGTAAGGGGCTGGCCGCAGGCCAGTCCCCTTGACGGAGGGGTTAGGGATCTGGCCACATAGTAGCCACTGAATATGCGCCTAACCCTGAAATCCGGGCCCGATAATAGCGAGAAACGCCAAGATGCCAGCAATGGCGGCTCCAACAATGAGGAGCACCGTTCTACCAGGAGACCGCTCCGACTTCTGGATGATCTGAACGTCATCGATCTTGATGTGGTCCTGAACATCCGAACCGTCTTGAACGCCAACGATCTCGGTGGAACTCACTGACGTGAGTGTGATGCCGGTTTGTGAATGGTCTTTGTACGTGACCACAACGTAGTCCGAGGGCTTGAGCAGAGTTGTGACTGCCACTGATGGATCAGTTCCGGGCGCTCGACGATCGGCAACTGTGCTTAGAGTGGAGCAAGCGGCCATGGAGATGGCGCATGCGGTAGCGACAAGGCGAGTGAGTATTGAATGCACGAGTAGAGCGACTAAAAAGGGGGAGAATGATCCCTAACGTTCGAGGTAAGGGGCTTGCCGCAGGCAAGTCCCCTTGACCGAGGGGTTAGGCGCTGCTGTCATTGGGTGACCTTGCGTCCATTGGACCAAATGCTCTTTGCATGTTCATAGCACGCGCTGCAAAGGAGCTTGATGTTGAGTTGCTCTTCAACCTCCGAGGTCCACTCTCCACCGGCTTGAACTCGGGCCTCCTCGCACACCGAGCACCAGGCATCGGGGTGCTTGGCGACGGAGCCGGCGGACCAATGGAAGCCAACAGAAACCCCCGAAAGAAGGGTGCCTGCAATGTGCTGACAGACAAAGGACTCTTCTTGCCAGCCGTGTGTCTCACACTTGACCTTCTCGACTTCACTCATATTGCGTTCGATTCGATTGACGAGGACTCAGTGCGACGACGAACTTGAGAACAGTACTTCCGGTTCGCTGGGCGTGACTTTGCAGAGCCTAACGTTCGACGTAAGGGGCCTGCCGTAGGCAGGTCCCCTTGACGGAGGAGTTAGGCCGACGGCGGAAAGCAAAATAAGTGGTCATTGCGTTGCAAGCGGGACAATTGACGCCACGGAGACTGGGGGCGCTAAGGGGGTGCTTATGTTGCCAGCATCTCGGCGGCGAGACCGACCTCATCTAGCTCGACCCTCGCGCGCTGGGCCTGATACTTGCGGCCGAACGGGCCAAGCGTGATCTCCTGAATGAGTCGCCACTCTTCTAGAAGAAGTTCCGGGGATTGCTCAGATAGGCCTGGCCCAACCTTTCGCAAGGTAGCTACCTGGCGGACTGAAAGTGGGGCGTGCACGCGAATGCGAAGGAAGAAGGTTGGATCTACTTCTACCGCGCGTTGACTCATTGTGCCGACTCGATTTGGGGAGGACCTGCTTGAGGGCCTAACGTTCGACGTAAGGGGCTGGCCGCAGGCCAGTCCCCTTGACGGAGCGGTTAGGCAGAGGGGGAAGGGCACCGAGATGCCTGGAACGCAATGCCACAACCGACATGTATTTCATGC
>NZ_JBBUTG010000042.1:0-16417 GCF_038066555.1 Ideonella lacteola
GTACACTTTGGCATTGGCAGCCCTCTCCTCAACAGGCGTCGTTATTGGCGTCAGATACCTCTAACAACGCCCTCGGAATCAGGGCTGCCGACCGCTCACTCGCGAAATATCCAGGCTAGGACCCGCCCGATCCTCTGGCCGTGCCAAAGACATAGCCAAGGATCGATGTGAGCACCGGCAGCAGCAGGTTCATCAGCAAGAACTGGCTGTAGCCCAGCCAGAAGTCGCGGCTGGAGCGCTTCACCTGCGCCAGATGCACCAGCAGTTCGTTCGCCTGCTTGAGCGTCTCGGGATGGCCCGCCTCGGCGTACCGGTGCGCCGCGCGCTCGATCAACATCTGCGCTGTCGCCACCTCAGGCGGCTGAGCCACATACTCGTTGAAGGCCACCATGGACAACAGCACCAGCGCCAGCACGGCCATCATCGCCAGCAGCCAAGTGGCCAAGCGCACGCCGCTGCGCTGCAGGCCGGTCATGTCGGCGTAGGTGGCGCCGGGAATGGACGCGGGCGTGGCCAAGCGGCCGGCATCAACGTCCAGTTTGAAGGGGACGGCTCCCTGGGTCGTCGTGTCCATGCTGCGCCTCCTTGGTGGGAACTCGCGGCGGGATGACCTCCCGACAGTCTCGGGTGTCCAAAGAAGACGGCGTGTCATCGGCCCTGCGGCGTGGAACAGGCCGCGGAGCGATCACCCTGTATTCATTGGAGTCGTCCATTCGGACCTCCCAGCGTCGTGGGAGCTGGAAGCAAGTTTAGGACCGCGCGCAAGCCCACGCTGCGGCCGCATGCGCGGCCCTGACTGTCAGACGGTTGCTGGGCTCAAACGGTTGACCTCACGTTGTTCATCAACGAGCGCATGGCCAAGCGCGTCACATCTTTGCCATCGGGCTTGGCCGAAAAGATCTGGCGGCCGTTTTTCTTCTCTTCGGCGGCCCAGTTGAGCATCGTCAGTGCCTCTTCGACGATGTCGGTGTTGGTACGCAAACCCAGCGTGGACTTCAGCTCCGCCATGATTTCGTCTGGAACCTGCACGCGAACTTCAGCCATTGGGGGACTCCTTCTGATGGGCAGTGGCTTCCCTGATTTACGGAGGATTTGAGGCAAATTTAAACAGAAAAGCGCCAGTTCGGGTGGCAAATTTATCCAGATTCGGCCATTTCCCCCTAGGGCGTTTCTCCTACGCGCTCGGCCGATGCATTTCCGCGCGCGGGCGCACGCCTTGCCTGATCACTCGGGTTGCCGCGTTGTTGCAACAAAGCGCGCGCTGAGGCGCCCATGGCCGGCCCTGCTTGCGCACAGGGTCCGGCCGGGGGGCCGCTGATGGCGGGCTCAGCGTTCGACCAGCACGTATTCGTGCTGCGCATCCCGCAGCGTGAGCGTGCGCTTGTCGCCCTGCTTGCCCACCACAAACTCGAGGCCGGTGAAGCCAGGCACCACGGTGAGCAATGAGTCGGTGCCGTCCGGGTTGTGGCGAGAGGCCATGTCGCTGGCGTACTCGCCGAAATCGAATCTCAGGTTGGCGCCCTGGCGTTGCACCTGTATTTCGCCCAGCACGGGATGCTGGTAGCTCTTGGCCAGTTGGGCCACTACCCCCGCGTCCGCAGGCAGCGACAGCAACTTGCGCTCGGCCGCGAGCTCGTCATAGAAGGCCTTCGCCTGGGCGGTGATCTGCGCATCGGCTTCGGGCCGACCGTCGAACAGCACTTCCAACAGCTTGCGCCGGAACACCGTGCGCACCATCCAGCCCGGATCGCCGTTGGTGAGCACCACGGCGCCCACGTTGTGATCGGGCAGCCAGATCATGTCGCTGTGGAAGCCGATCATGTCGCCGCCATGGTGAACAACCGGTGTTCCGTAAACGGTGTTGACCATCAGCCCCATGCCGTAGTTGATGTCGGTGCCCACCTTCACCTGAGGGGCACGACGTGCCAGCAGCGCCTCGCGCGACAACAGCGGCTTGCCATCAGGCAACTTGCCCTCGTTCAACTCCATCTGCACATAACGCAGCACGTCATTGACCGTGCTCCACGCACCGCCGGCCGGGCGCACCGGAATGACGGACAGGTTGGTGCGGTCTTCCGCATGGGTCATCCGGCCTTCGACATCCGGCGCGTGCGCCCCCGCCACGTTGCCCTGCTTGGCACGTGCGAAGTCGTGCGTGGTGTGGTTCATCTTCAGGGGGCCGAACACACGCTCTTGCATGGCCCGGTCATACGCCGCACCCAGCTCCATGTCAGGGTGGGCCACATGACCGCCGATGTAGCCGGCCGCTGCCGCCATCGGGTTGGAGTACTGGTACAGCTCGCCAAAGCCGCTGGTGGGTTGCATGGTGCCCAGCAACGTCATCGCGCCAGCGGGCGTCATGTCCTTGAACTCCAGCAGCCATTCCAGATCCTGGCGTGGCATGCCGGTGCAGGCACAGATGAGGTGCTTCACCTTCACCTGCTGGGTGGTCTCGTCGTTGCCCAGCTTGAACGTCGGCAGCAGGCTCACGGCTGTCGATTCCCAACCGATCTTCTGTTCATCCACCAGGGTGGCCAGCATCAAGGTGGCCATCGCCTTGGTGTTGGACGCGATCATGAAACGGGTGTCGCCATCGGGCCGCCCGGGCTTGCCCACTTCCTTGACACCGAAGCCGCCGGAGTAGATCACCCGGCCGTCCTGCACCAGGCCCAACGCGACACCCGGCACCTTGGTCGCTGCCATGGCCCGCTCGATGAAGCCGGTGAGCTGGGCCAGACGCGGCGCGTCGATCTTGTGCGCCACCTTGCCGGCGAACGATTCGCGCTGGTAGCCCTTGGGCAACAGCTTGCCCATGACCTGGCCCACCTGCGAACTGCGTTTCTCGCCCACGTCGCCGGCCATGTCGTAGATGATCACCGTCCACAGCTTGTTGGCGCGGCGCACCTCGACCGAGACATCGCGCTTTTCGTTCGGCGATGTCTGGTAGCTGAAGCTCTGGCGATCGGTCCAGCCGTCTTTGGGCGCCACGGGCGTGGCCACCTTCATCGGCCAGGTGGCGTCAGGCTTGTAGGCCGCCCACGCCGCAGCCAGCGCAGCCTTCGCATCGGCTGCATCCACGTCGACCAGCGCCAGCCAGGAGCCGCCCTCCGGTGCCTCCAGCACCGTGGCAGGGCCACGCACGCTCAGCCGCCAACCGGCCGGGGCGATGAAGGTGTTGCCAGCCACCGTGGTGCTGGGTGTGTCCTGCGCCAGGGGGGCAGCCGCCGTGGCCGAAGCATGGGCCGGCGCGCTGGCCGGCGAAGCGGCCGGCGCCGCAGCGGCAGCCAGCGCGGCAGCCGGGGCAAGGACCGTGGCAACCCACGGCAAGGTCATCGACAAGGCAACACGGTGCAGGGCACGCATCAAGGCCGCTCCTCTTCGGGCAAGACAAGGCTGTGAAAAATCCAAGGGCACCATGATGCAAGGGCCGCCCGGCCCTGTACACCCGAGCATGCCCAGGCGAAGAAATCGCGGCATGGAACGACGAAAGGGGCACCTCGTTTGCACGAGGCGCCCCTGGATCAGGCTCACTCAGCGCCGGCCCGCGGCGCGTTCAACGCGTGTTCAGCGCTTGATCTGCGAGTTGGTGACCACCGGCTGCCCGGCCTTGGCCAGGATGAAGATGCCCGGCAGGCCACTGGTCTCGAACTTGTCGTTCGGGTTGTCGATCAGGGTCGAGTTGGTGATCGACATCGTGCCCGTGCGGTTGTTGCTTACGAAGAACGACGCGCCGCCGCCCTCGTTGGCATGGTTATGCTGGATCTTGGTGCCGCACAGCGTCAGGTTGATGGCGTTGCCATCCTGGTAGATGCCACCCCCGCTGCCGCCACCCGGCGTGCCCGGCTGGGCCGGATTCGCCCCGTTGCCCACCGCCTTGTTGTAGCTGATCAGGCTGTTGTAGATGCTGAAGTTGGTGCCCAGGCCGCTGATGGCGCCGCCGTTGGAGCAGCTGTTGCCGTAGTACTCGCCACCACCAAAGGTGCTGTTGGTGATGTAGACGGGCGTGGTCGGCGAAGCGCCGAAGCCGCGGATCGCCGCACCGCCCAGATCCGGCCCGGTGCCTTCGCAGCTGTTGCGGAAGAAGCGGGTGTTGACGACCTTCAGCCGGCCACCCCGCGCATAGATGGCACCGCCGCCGTAGACCTCGGACAAGCCATAGGTCTGCCCTTTGGAATTGCCCTTGGACAGCGTGATGTTCTGCACCGTCAGGTGAGGGGTGTCTTGCGTGTCGCAGTGGCTGCTCGTCCACACCTGCTTCGGGTCGCAGGTGTTCATGTAGAGGATGCGCTTGGCGTTGCCACCGCTCAAGGTGATCTTGCCGCCGCCATCGATCACGACATTGGGCTTGTCGTTGAAGACCTTCGCGGTCTCCTTGAGCGTGATCGTCATCGGATCGGGGCCGCAGTTGAACGTGATCACGCCCCCCTTGGCCACCGCTGCCACAAAGGCCTCAGAGGTACAGCTGGCCGGTGAACCGGTGCCGACCACGCGGGCGTTGGCAATGCTGTCGGCGCGCGCGGCGGTGGGCACCGTGCAGTTGCCATCGGGGTTGCCGGTGCCCGGCGCAGCGGCATAGGCACTGCCTGCCAGGGCCAAAGCCACGAGGGACAAGCGCGACGCGCCCTTGCCAGAGGGGAGAGTTTTCGGGTGTCGAATCATCGCTGCCACGGTTCCAGTTGCGTTCACATCCTTCAAGATAGGGGCTACCTGACCAAAGTCTGTGAGCGCATGTGACGGATTGTGGCCACCGCCTGGGGGCACGCCTACATCCAGACGCACCTGCAGGCCCGAGGCGGGCCCATTCAGGCGATTCGTTCACGCAGCGCCATCGCCGCAAGAGGCGCCTTCTCCTTCGCGCCACTGATGAAGAACATGAAGACATCGCGTGGCGCTGACGGGGGCTCCACCGCCTCGACCAACGGCAAACGCGCGGGCTGGCCGCCCTCGCGCCACACGCGCGCGCAAGCCGCCAACTGGTCAAGCACCTCGGGCTCTACGCCACACGGCAGCTGCGGCTGCGTGCGCATCATGCGGGCGTAGACGAAGTCGGCAGTCAGGTCGGCGATGGCGGGATAGTCATCGGAATCGGTGAAGACAGTGCCCACCCGATAGCGGCGTGCCAGGCCGAGATACTCCGTCGATTTGAAGCTCTCGTGCCGCACATCCATCACATGGCGCAAAGGGCGGTCACCCACCGCAGGCGGCAGCAGCTTGAGGAAGGCCTCGAAGTCTGCCGGATCAAAACGCTTGGTGGGTGCAAACTGCCAGACGATCGGACCCAGCTTGTGCGCCAGCTCGGCGATGCCGCTGCCGATGAAGCGTTCGATCGATTCGCCAGCCTCGGCCAGCACCCGCCGGTTCGTCGCAAAGCGCGTGGCCTTCAGCGAGAACACGAAGTCGTCGGGCGTCTCGTCTCGCCACTTGGCGAAGGTCTGGGGCTTCTGTGTGCTGTAGTAGGTGCCGTTGATCTCGATGGCACTCAAGCGGCGGCTGGCGTATTCCAGCTCACGGGCATGCGGCAGGCCCGCGGGGTAGAAATTGTTGCGCCAGGGCTCGAAAGTCCAGCCACCGATGCCCACACGAATATCGCTCATGCCCGGGTCTCCAGCGAGATCGAAGGCTGGCGAGCATACCTGTGTGCGGGCTGCGCAGGGCCATGCGCATCAGAGACGGTCAAGTCGGCAAGGGTTGCGTGAGCACGCGGTGGCGCTCCAGCTCCTGTCGCGACGGAAACCACATCGAGCGGCTGGGCGTGGCCCGCACCTTGTCGATGAAGGCGCGTGCGATGCCGGCGTTGCGGTAGTAGCGCATCAACACATCGGCGTCGACGCTGCGGTCGTCATCCACCCCCGCGAAGCTCGGCCGATGAAAGCCAATGCGGGCCGCCGGTGAGGCCGTGCGTTGGCGCCCGGCCAGCAACACCATCGTGCAGGCACTGGCGCACAGCCCCTCGGCGTGGGTATCGAGGCCCAGGCGCCGCACATCCGCCGCAATGCCCTCGGCCTCGAACAAGCGGCCGCCGGCCGATTCGAGCCGCACGGTGCGAATGCCAGCGTGGTGATGCAACCAATCGCGCACGCGCTCGGCAGAGCCCGCGCCCAGCGTGCCACGCAACAACAGGCTATGGCCGTCGGGCCCCATGCGCAGGTCCACCGCGGCCACGGGGTCCATGCCGATCGCAATGCGGCCCATTTCGAGCGTCTGGGCCCCGTTGTGGCGGGCTGCAAATGCCCAGCTGAAGGCCAGGCCACCCGCCAGCACCAACAGTTTCAGCAACCAGGTGGATGTCGTGGCGCCGCGCCGCGCCCGGTGGCTGGCGGCACGCCAGACGCCCACCTTGCAGCACACCACCGACAAGACCAGCAGCGCCGATCCCGTCAATTGCAGCAGCGCTGACAGCTGGAGGCTCTGCGCGTCATCCGCCGCCCGCCCCGCCAGCAGGGCCAGCACCAAGAGCGGTGCCGCCTGGGCCAGCCAAGCCGATTCGCCCAGCGCCCGCGCGGCTTGATGGGCCACAGTGGCCGCACGCGGTGAAGACGTGTCGAAAGCGGGCATCGGCAAGGCAGGAGGTTCTGCCCACCATGCTAGGAAGACGGTGCCGCGCCCATGCCCGGAGAAGAGGCACCAGCCACCCGCTATTCCTCCGGCTGCCGGCACGGGCCCTGTCTCCCCTGATGCAGGTCATGGGTGCCGATGTTTTTCATCGCCTACCCGGCGGGGTGCACCGAGCTTTGGCACCATCGCACCATGCTTCAACTCGAATCTGGCTGGCCGGCCCGCGTGTGGCCGGCGCTCTCGCGCGGGCCCACCCCCACAAACGCCCCCACACTCGCTCTCACCCTCGCTCTCGCCCTCGCGCTCGCACTGGCCGGCGCCTGCGGCCCCGCGCAGGGCGCTTCGGCCCCGGCCGGCGAATTGCCACCGGTACAAGACACGATCGCCCAGCGCATGCAGGCCTGCACCGTGTGCCACGGCAAGGAAGGGCGTGCGACGAACGAGGGCTACTACCCCCGCATCGCAGGCAAACCGGCCGCGTACCTCTACAACCAGCTGCAGCACTTCAAGACGGGGCAGCGGCATTTCCCGGCGATGCGGCACCTGCTGCAGCACATGTCAGACGACTACCTGCACGAGATCGCGAGCTACTTTGCCGAGCTGGATCTGCCCTACCCGCCCGCTCAGCCGTCCACGTTGGCAGCCAGCCAGCAAGCCGCGGCGAGACAGCTCGTGTTCGAGGGCGCGCCGTCGCGCCAGATCCCGGCCTGTGTGTCGTGCCATGGCCGCGAGATGGCCGGCATGCTGCCGGCCACGCCGGGCCTGCTCACCCTGCCCGCCGACTACCTGATCGGCCAACTGGGCGCCTGGCGCACCGGGCAACGCAAGGCGGCCGAGCCAGACTGCATGGCGACCGTCGCCCAACGCTTGACGGAGGACGACATTGCCGTGGTGTCGCGCTGGCTTTCGGCGCAAACACTGCCCCTGGGCACCCACCCGGCGCCAGCCCCGACCAGCCCGATGCCCATGCGCTGCGGGAGCCACGCCCCATGAGCGCCGCTCGACGTCTGCGGCGTGGCGCCACGCGCGCCATGGTGGGCCTGGCGCTCGCCGCGCCGCTGCTGGGCGCGCTCGTCGTCTGGCTCAACGTGCGCGGCGAGATGCCTTTGCCCCCAGAGACGCCGCTGACCTCACCACCGAGCGCCGATGTGGCACGCGGGGCCTATCTGGTGAAGGCGGGCAACTGCATCGGGTGCCACACCACGCCGGGCGGCGCGGCACTGGCCGGAGGACGCCCGATCGAAACGCCCTTTGGCGCGGTATTCGCACCCAACTTGACGCCGGATGACGACACCGGCCTGGGCCGGTGGACGGCCAGCGAGTTCTGGCGCGCCATGCACCACGGCCGCTCGCGCAACGGCCGCCTGCTGTACCCCGCCTTCCCTTACACCAGCTTCACCCAGATGACGCGGCAGGATGTCGACGCGGTCTACGCCTACCTGCGCAGCGTGCCTGCCGTGAAGCAGCCGCCCCGTGCTCATGCGCTGCGGTTCCCGTACAGCACCCAGCCGGCGCTGGCGGTGTGGCGCGCGCTCTACTTCAGGGCCGGACACTTCAGCACGGTCGAAGAACAGTCCGACGCGTGGAACCGAGGCAAGTACCTGGTAGAGGGCCTCGGTCACTGCGCGGCCTGCCACGCCAGCCGCAACGCGCTGGGTGCCGCGCGCCTGCACGCGGGCTTGGGTGGTGGGCTGATGACCGACGGGGGGTGGTACGCCCCGGCCTTGTCCGATCCCGCCGAAGCGGGTGTGCAGCAGTGGCCCCGAGCCCAGGTGGTGCAGCTGCTCAAGACAGGCGTGTCGCCGACCGCGTCGGTTTCGGGGCCGATGGCGGATGTCGTCCATGACAGCACCCAGCATCTGGATGAGGCCGACCTCGACGCGATGGCTCAGTACCTGATCAGCCTGCCGCCCGTTGCGGCCTCGACGCCGACCGAGGCGGCACCCGCCACGCCTGAAGCCATGCTGCGCGGCGCCGAGGTGTATGCGCAAGCCTGCGCGGCCTGCCATGGCAAGCAGGGCGAGGGGGTGGCCGGCATCTACCCCGCGCTGGCGGGCAACCGGGCGGTGACATGGCCTTCGCCTCACAACCTGGTGCAAATGGTGCGGCATGGCGGGTTTGCGCCCACCACCGAGGGCAACCCTCGGCCCTTTGGCATGCCGCCGTTCGCACAGACGCTGAGCAACGACGATGTCGCCGCGGTGGTCACCTACCTGCGGCAATCGTGGGGCCACCGCGCATCGGCAGTGTCGGCGTTGCAGGTCAGCCGCATCCGCTGATCGGCCCGGGTTGCCGCCGAAGGCACGTCGCCCAGAAAAAAGGGCCCGGCCTTGACGGCACGGGCCCGGTCCCCAAACGACGTTGTTCGATTACCAGCCGATGCTGACGGTGGCGACCGTCGGCGCGGGGGTGTGCAGGGATGAGCTGTAGTTCCACACATCGTCGTACGGGAAGCCGTACGACTGCGCGGCCACGTTGTGGTCGTGCCAGAACTTGGCGAACCAGTTCGCGGCTTGACCACCCGGGTAGTAGTAGTTGGAGTTGCTCCAGTGCTCGGGATCTTCAACGACGTGGCGGTTGATCGCTGCGCACATCTGCGCCTGGATCTGCAGCTGCTTGTCGTAGGCCGGCGTGCCGGGCGTGGTGCCGGTGGCATCGTTCAACACGCCGTTGCCGAGGAAGGCTTCTTGCGTGTTGGGGGCACGGTAGATGTTGTAGGTGCCCTTGCCATCGGTGAACTGGAAGCGGCCTCCCACCACCTGGCCGGTGAAGGTGCCCTGCGCATTGGTGAAGGTCAGCGTCTGGGTGGTGTACTTGTTCCAGACGTATTGGATGTACGAGTCCAGGTAGTGGCCGTTCGGGCCATCGGTCTTGAACGTGCCATGCCCCGGCGCCACGATGCGGTACGGCGCATAAGGTGCCTGAGCGAGGCTCTTGAACTCGTTGGGCACGTTGGCCTGGAAGGCGGCGAACAGGGCATCGCGCGTTTCGGTTTCACCCACGGTGCGGTCGTAGCCACCCAGGCCTTGCAGGCGCAGCTTCACCGGGAAGCCGAAGTGGTCGACGCGGGTGGTGTTGCCGAAGAAGCCCGCATCCGGAACGATCGCCATCTCGATGAAGTCGAAGTAGACGTCGATGTTCGGGTCGCTGGGGTTCTCGATGTTCGCGCCGGCGTAGCCGATGTTGCCGTTGCCGTCGACCAGCACCTTGATGTACATCGGGCTGCCCACGCTCAGCATCATGCGCGCCGAGTTGATCGGCGGGATGGTGACCGACTTGGTTTGCGACAGCGGGATGAAGTAGTTGGTGTAGGCCTCGCCGTTCTTCCACAGCGCGCCGTTGTCCGACACCTGCATCGGGATCAGGTTGCCGTTCGCATCGACGTGCACGAACTGGCCCGTGTTCCAGTCTTTCCCGATGATGGACCAGTAGACCTGCGAGTCAGGGTAGACGCCGCGCGTGTTGTTGACCATGTTGAAGGTCGTGCGCTTGTTCCAGGTGCCCACACCGATCCAGTAGTCGGCGGTCACCACGCCCGATTCACCCATGCCCGACTTGGTGGCGATGGCACGCAGCGTCTGCGAGCTGTTGATCGTGACGGGCCCGGTGTAGGTGGGGGAAGAGGCCTTGGGCGACGAGCCATCGAGCGTGTACTTGATGGTGGCGCCCGCGGTGGCGCTGGTCATGGTCACCTGCGTCGGGCCGCTGAACGAGCCACCGTACGGCGACAGGACAGGCGCGGCCGCGTTGCCGTCGCCACCACCGTCGCTGAACTTGTAGACCGCCTTGGCCATGGCCGACTTGGTCAGGCCCGACTTGAAGCCGATCGCCTTGATCGTCGTGCCCTTCTTCACCGTCAGAGGCGCGGTGTAGGTCGGCGAGGTCTTGGTCGG
Source organism: Ideonella lacteola (assembly GCF_038066555.1). NCBI lineage: Bacteria > Pseudomonadati > Pseudomonadota > Betaproteobacteria > Burkholderiales > Sphaerotilaceae > Ideonella > Ideonella lacteola. The sequence goes on from NZ_JBBUTG010000042.1 coordinate 10,449, forward strand.
CGTGGTGCCATCCAGCGTGTAGTGGATCGCGGCGCCCGAAGTGGCCGTCGTGATCGTCACGCTCACCGGGGCGCTGTACGTGCCGCCGGGCGGGTTGAAAGTGGGCGTAGCCACCTTGTCGCCGCCACCGCCACCCGAGCCCACCGTGTAGGCAAACCACGGCGTGTCATACGCCGGCGTGCCCTTGTTGTAGGTGAAGCTGTAGCTGATGGCGTCTCCCGTCGCCACCGGCTGCACGTTCTGTTCGTAGCGCGAGTTGCCAGACACCCAGGTCATCCGGATGTTCTGCTGCGCCCCGTTGTTGAGCTTGTAGTGCACGTCGACCCAGCTGGTGGTGTTCGACGTCGGTTTGAACCAGATGGTCGCGACACTGCCGCTGACCGCCACCCCCTGGGTGTAATCGTCGGATGTCTGCGCCTGCGCGGGCAGCATTCCAAGGAAAAGACTGGCCCAGGCGAATGCCAGCCAGACGGCGAATCGTCGCATCGTTTTCTCCATTCAAAGCTGGGATCCCGCAGCGAGAACCGCTGCCCTCCTCCCGACGCGGCGATGGTAGGCCGATGCGCGCGACACTGAAAGCGCTTTCCCCATGCTTTTGGGGAAAGCACTGAGTTTGCCGTTGCGACCGGTTTCAGATCACGCAATCGGCAATGGGCCATCAGCCACGGGCGGCCGCCTGGGCGCGCCCGGCCCCATGAAGGCGCGGGCCCAGGCAGTGGGCATCACCAGCCCACGGTCACGTCCACGATGGTCGGTGCCGGCGTGTGCAGCGACGAGCTGTAGTTCCACACATCGTCATAGGGGAAGCCGTAGCTCTGGGCCACGATGCTGTGGTCGTGCCAGAACTTCGCGAACCAGTTCGCCGGCTGCCCGGGCGCGTAGAAGTACGAGGAATTGCTCCAGTGCTCGGGGTCTTCAACGATGTGGCGATTGATGGCCGCGCACATCTGCGCCTGAATCTGCAGTTGCTTGTCATAGGCGGGCGTGCCCGGCGCCGTGCCGGTGGGGTCGTTCAGCACACCATTGCCGAGGAAGGCCTCTTCGGTCGTCGGCGCGCGGGCGATGATGTAGGTGCCTTGTCCGTCGCTGAACTCGAAGCGGCCACCATTGACCTTGCCAGTGAAGGTGCCTTGCGCGTTGGTGAAGGTCAGCGTCTGGGTGGTGTAGCGCTTCCAGACATCGGCGATGTAGGTGTCCAGGTAGTGCGCGTGCGGCCCGTCTCGGCGGAAGGTGCCGTGGGCCGGCGCCATGATCCGGTATGGCGCGTAGGGCTCTTGCGCCAAACTGCGGAACTCGCTGGGCGTCTTGGTCTGGAAGGCGGTGAACAAGGCTTCACGCGTTTCCGTCTCGCCCACGGTGCGGTCGTAGCCGCCCAGCCCCTGCACCCGCATCTTCACCGGGAAGCCGAACTGGTCGACACGGGTGGTGTTGCCGAAGAAGCCCAGCGTGGGAACGATCGCCATCTCGACGAAGTCGAAGGTGACATCGATGTTGGGATCGTCCGGGTTCTCGATGTTGGCGCCTGCGTAAGCGATCTTGCCGTTCACGTCGACGTTGATCGAGATGTACATCGGGCTGCCCACACTGAGCATCAGCCGCGCCGAATTGATCGGCGGGATGGTGATCGAGCGCGTCTGGGCCAAGGTGTAGAAGTAGTTGCTGTAGGGCTTGCCGTTCTTCATCAGCGCGCCGTTGTCCGACAGCTGCATGGGAACGAGGTTGCCCGAAGCATCCACATGCACGAACTGGTCGGTGTTCCAGTCGCGGCCGATGATGGCCCAGTAGATCTGGTCGTCGCGCCAGGCGCCGCGCGTGCCGTTGAGCACATTGAAGGTGGTCATCTTGTTCCAGGTGCCCACGCCGATGGCGTAGTCCGCCGTCTCGACACCCGAGTCGCCATACCCGGTCTTCTGGGCGACCGCACGCAGCGTCTTGGAGCTGGCCACGGCGATCGGGCCCGCGTAGGTGGGCGAGGCCGCGGTCGGGGCGGAGCCATCGGTCGTGTACTTGATCACCGCGCCCGGCGTGGCCGAGCTGATCGTCACCGTCTGCGCCGACGCATAGTTGCCGCCGGCCGGGTTGAACACCGGCGTGGCCACGTTGCCCTTGGTGAGGGTGTAGGTGCCCTTGCTGATCGTCGACTTGGTCAGCCCGTCCTTGTAGGCACGGGCCTTGATCGTGGTCGTCTTGCTGATCGACAGCGGCGTGCTGTAGACCGGCGACTTGGGCGTGGGCTTGCTGCCGTCCAGGGTGTAGTGGATGACGGCTCCGTCGGTCGTGGTGGCCAACGTCACCGTCTGCGCCGCCGAATAGCTACCTGGCGAGGGGCTGAACGAGGGCTTGGCCACCGTGTTGGGGCCGCCGTTGCCGACGGTGAAGGTGAACACCGGCGTGTCGTAAGCCGGCGTGCCCTTGTTGTAGGTGAAGCTGTAGGTCAGCACATCACCGCCGGTGACCAGCTCGCGCAACAGTTTTTCGAAGCGCGTGTTGCCACTGACCCAGGTCATGCCCAGGTTCTGCTGCGGACCGTCGTTGACCTTGTAGTGGAGGTCGACCCAGGTCGTCTGCGACGACGTGGGCGAGAACCAGATCGTGGCGGTGTTGCCTGCCACCACCACGCCCTGTGTGTAGTCGTCGGAAGTCTGCGCCCGTGCCGGTGAAAGCAAGAGCAGCCAGCTCGTCATCATGACGACGAGCCACTCCATCCATCGTTTCATTGCCGTCTCCTCGAATGGTTGTCAGACGCCATCGCAGGATCGCGAGGCGTGGTTCCCGCGACCGACCGGCGCTGAACAAGCCGCCAGAGGTGCGGCGCGAATCCTAGGAGTTTGGAGCGACTTTTGAAAGCGCTTTCAGGCTTGTCCAGCGCTGTCAGCGGGAAAGTCCTGAACGATCGGAACGGGCGGGCGTCAGCGGCGAATCGTCACGCGATGCAGGTGCGGTTCTTGCCCGTGCGCTTGGCCTCGTAGAGCGCCTCGTCGGCGCGCTCCAGCGCGTCTTCCACCTTCTCGCCCAGGCGGTACGAGGTGACGCCTGCCGAGAAGGTGACGAAGACTTCCTTGCCTTCGTGCATGAACAGGCTGGCACTGAGCAGGCGCTGCAGCCGCGTCAGCACCCGCTGCGCTTCCTCGACGGGCGTCCCGGGCAAGAGCACCACGAACTCTTCGCCGCCGAAGCGTGCCACCACGTCCACCGGTCGCAGCGATTGACGCACATGCTGAGCCAACGCGACCAGCGCCTGATCGCCCACCGAATGGCCGAGGCTGTCGTTGAGCCGCTTGAAGTTGTCGATGTCGAGCAAGCCCACTGCCAGCGGGCCGCCGTCACGTTCGAGACGCGCCTTTTCGGCATCGAAGGCCTGCATCAGGCCGCGCCGGTTGGCCACCTGGGTCAGGGCATCGGTGCCAACTTCGTTGGACAGGCGCCGGAGCTCCGCTTCGAGTGCGCGCACCTGGGCTTCGAGCTCGCTGGCGCGTTGGTGCTCGCCCGCGAGCCGCTCGCGGGTGTTGCTGACCAGCGCGTGCACGCTGCGGCTTTCCTCGACCATTTCCCGCACCACGCTGGCCAGCGATTCCAGCGAGTCGGCACGCTCCACCGTCTCGGCATAGCGCAGCATGCCCTCGCTGAACCGCCCGGTGTGCTCACCCAGCTCACCCAACTCGGAAAGCATGCGTTGGATCAGCTCCTTGAGGGCATCGCGTGCCTTGTCTCGCTCTACCCGCAGTTCGCGCTGGCGTGAACGGGCCTGGGCGAGCAATTGGCTGGCCGATTGCACCGCACGGGCGCTCGGCGGGCCGGAGAGCCGCTCGCGCAGGCTAGCGACTTGTCCCTGCACCCAACTGTCGTCCTCCACCAACTCGGTCAAGCCCTCGCTCAGCTCACGGCTGAACTTGTGCACCTGGTCGAGCAGGTGGTGACGATGCGCCAGCAGCCTTCGGGCCCGCTGGCACAGCACGTCGGTCTCAGCCACCAGTTCGGGCGTCGCGCCTTCGCCAGCCAGGCGATCGGCCACCGCCTTCAATTCATCGGCCAACTCGGCGGCACGCGTTGAGTCGGGCGGCAGCGCGGCCTGTACGGTGGCATGCAAAGGGGCCACCACCTTGGGCCAGTCCTGCTCGGGGGCGGGGGTGTCAGCGTCCGGTGCAGCAGCCGCCGGGGTCACCTTCTCGCCACCGCGAGCCGGCGCACTCTCGGGCTCGGCCGCGGCGGCAGCGGCATCCACGCCCGGCGCCGCCTCGTCACCATCCCAGGAGCCCACCAGTTGCTTCAAGCGGTGGTGCATGCGCTGCATGTCGCCGCGGCTGGAATCGAGCACGCGCTGAAGGCTGTCTTTCTTGCGCGCCATCGTCCATTGCTTGCCGCCACGCTCCAGCCCACGGGCCAGTCGCTCGATCAGCTGTGCCCACGCCTGTGATTGCACCGCCGCGGATTCACCACTGCGGTCGAGGCAGCGCTGGGCCTCGTCCCACTGGCCCTGCATCATCTGGGTGACGAACTCCGTGCGCTGGGCGGCGTCGTCCGCCACGCGCTGAGAGATCCGTTCGATCAGGGGCTTGGCCCGTGGCGGCAGGCCGCCGCCCGGTTCGCCGATCTCCTGGGCCCAGGCCTCGGCGTAGTTCTCGGGGGTGGGTTCCTGTTTTGCGATGGCCAGGCGGCGCAGCGCCGCTTTGGCGATCTGGGCTGGGGTCTGGCTGTTGGCCGCGTCTTTCAACGACTACTCCCTCCCTGGCGGGCGCATCAGGTGCCGTGGTCTCGTCTTGCGCGAACGGGCGCCGGACCGCGCTGCCAATCGCCCTGGCCGGCCACGATCTGCTGCCGGTTCCACGGGCCGATCTGGTCGCCCGGCACGGGCCTGGAATACAGGAAACCCTGCATCAGGTCGCATCCTTCGTTGACCAGCGCCTGCTGTTGGGCCAGCGTCTCGACGCCTTCGGCGATCACGCGCAACTCGAGCACCTGGGCCAGCGCGATGATGGTGCGCGCCACCGCCGTGCCCTTGTGGGTGACCGCCATGTTCTTGACGAACGAGCGGTCGATCTTCACCTCGGAGATCGGCAGATCGGTCAGGCGCGACAGCGACGAATAGCCGGTGCCGAAATCGTCCACCGAAATCTGCACGCCCATCTCGTTCAGGCGCTGCAGCGTCGGCTGGATGCTCTGGAGATCCTTGACCAGGCTCTCTTCGGTGATCTCGAGCTGGATCATGCGGTGCGGCAGCCCATAGGGCAACACGGCGGCATGCACCAGCTCGACCATGTCCTTCTGCAGGAACATGCGGTAGGGCATGTTCACGGCCACCGTCCCATCGAAGCCGAATTCCTGCTGCCACACGTGAGCCTGCTTGGCCGCCTCGCGCAGCACCCATTCGCTCATCGGCACGATCAGGCCGGTCACCTCGGCCAGCGGGATGAACTCGTTCGGCGGCACCAGTTGGTCGCCACGTTTCCACCGCATCAGCGCCTCGACGCCCACCATGCGGCCGGTCGATATCTCGACCTGCGGCTGGTAGTGCAGCACCAGCTCGTCGCGCTCGATGGCCTTGTGCAGCGCCGTTTCCAGCTCCAGCTTTTCGCGGCCGCGGGTGGCACCCTGCGGGCTGTAGACGGTGAGCCGGTTGCGGCCGTCGTCCTTGGCGCGGTACATGGCCACGTCGGCGTTGCGCATCAGGTCGTGCACATTCGTGCCGTCACGCGGGTACAGCGCGATGCCGACGCTGGCGGTGGCAAAGCATTCCTGGCCGCCGGCGTACACCGGCTCGCGCAGCACGTCGAGGATGCGCTGGCCGACGCGCTCCGCGTCGTGCTCGTCGCCCACCTCGGGCAGCAGGGCAATGAACTCGTCGCCGCCCAGCCGGCCCACCGCTTCGAGCGAACGGTGGGTGCGGGTGCCGGCGGATTCGACCACGCCCTCGACGATCTGGTCGGAATGCCGCACGCAGCTGCGCAGCCGCGCCGCCACCTCGATCAGCA
>NZ_JBBUTG010000043.1:0-15304 GCF_038066555.1 Ideonella lacteola
CAGAGCTCGGGCATTGGCCAGGTGAGCGGGGCGGTGAGCCAGCTCGACCAGATGACGCAGCAGAACGCGGCCCTGGTGGAGCAATCGGCCGCGGCGGCCGAAAGCTTGAAGGGCCAGGCATCCCGTCTGACCGAGCTGGTGAGCGTGTTCCGCTTTGACCGGGACCCTCAGTAGAGCTTGGTCTTTTCAGATACGGGTTCAGTGCTCCATGCCGAGTGTCAAACTCGACGGACGCACCAGCCGAGATCCGGTAACGTGCCTACGCCCGTTAGGCACCACTTTCGCGGCGGCAGGGTGTCCAAAGTGCTCTGCCGCACAGGTAGCGATGACGCTGGACCACACAACGTCGAGCGAAGTCCAGTTGACGCTGGGCTAAGTAGTCGACATCCTGAAGATGAGATCAGGTATCGCCGAGGACGTATAGAAATACTAGACTGCGCCGGACTCGAAGCCGCATCATGCTATTGGTGGCATCGCCAAGGATATCGAGGATCGGTATTCGCGCCATAGGGGAGTGTCCGAAATTCTGTGTTTGAGGCGCTCTGAGACTTTTCCACGGCGGCGGTCGGCGCTTGCGACACCGACCGACGCGGTGGGACGGTCGGTCTCCATCCTACGCGAGCGGCTTGGTGAACCGGTCCGCATAGAGGATGGCAAATTGATTCATCGCCTCCTTCCAGTTGTGCGCCGCACGTCCCCAGTCGGCCGTGATGTTGCGCAAGGCGAGCCAGATGAGCTTGTTCGCTGCGTCATCGCTGGGGAAGTGACCCCGGGACTTGATGATCTTGCGAAGCTGCGAGTTGATGCTCTCGATCGCATTGGTCGTGTAGATCACGCGACGAACGGCCGGCGGGAAAGCGAAGAACGGAATCACGCGGTCCCAGGCCCGACGCCAGGCGGCAACGACGGTGGGAAACTTCTGTCCCCATGGGCCTTGCTCGAAGGCATCGAGTTCGCGCTCGGCGGCCTCGGCACTGGTGGCCGCGTAGATCGGCTTGATGGCAGCGGCCAGGCCCTTGCGATCCTTCCAGCTGGCGAAGTCGAGGCTGTTGCGGATCAGGTGCACGATGCAGGTCTGCAGCGTCGTGGCCGGATACACCGCACCCAGCGCTTCCGGCATACCCTTCAGGCCATCGGTGACGGCGATCAGGATGTCGTTGACGCCGCGAGTCTTCAGGTCGTTGAACACGCAACATCGCAGAACTTCGCGCCTTCGGTTCCTTCGATCCACATGCCCAAGATGTCGCGGGTGCCGTCAGGCAACACGCCCAGCGCCAGGTAGACCGCCTTGTTGCGCACGACAGCGTCCTCGCGGATCTTCACGCGCAACGCGTCGAAGAACACCACCGGGTACATCGGTTCGAGCGGGCGGCTCTGCCAGGCGCCGACCTCGGCCATCACCGCATCGGTCACGCAGCTTATCAACTCGGGGCTGACATCGACCCCGTACTGATCGGTGAGGAATCCCTGGATCTCGCGCACGGTCATGCCGCGTGCGTACATGGCGATGATCTTGTCGTCGAAGCCGGTGAAGCGCCGCTCGTGCTTGGGGATGAGCAGCGGCTCGAAGCTCGACTCGCGGTCGCGGGGCACATCGATGCGCAGCGGGCCGTCCTCGGTCAGAACGGTCTTGGCAGTCTTGCCGTTGCGCTGGTTGACCGTCTCGGCCGGCTTGTGGGCGCCACTCGGGTAGCCCAGGTGGTGGTCGAGCTCGGCGCCCAGAGCGCGCTCGATCAGCGCCTTCTTGAACGCCATCGACGCAGCGTTGACCGCCTCGCCGCTCATCGGCCCGCTGACAAACTGGTCCAGCAGTTCCTTGGGAATCTTCGGCAGGGCCGCCGACTTCGCAGCTATCGCCGCGTTCTTCAACTTCGTCTTGCTTGGTGGCATACATGCTCCAGGTCGGTCATGCTATGCCTCGCACACAAAATTCCGGACAAGCTCCGCCATAGGAAGGATCCAATCAAAGCGCGCCAGTCCCCTATCGGCGCTGACAGCCATCTCACACCCGTGCCGATCAAAGACATCATGACGACCAATCATCCGCCGCCTCCTCCAGATGGCTACGCCAGCTGGTTGGACTTCGCCGTAGAGACCTTTGAGACCCGCGACCTGTGGATTGAGAGCCTCCTCGCGGACCGGCAACCCTTAGAGCGCGAAGCGATACGCGGTGCTGCCCGCGAGGAACTCCGTCGGCTACGTGCCGCATTGGCCTCATTGAACGTGAGTTCATAAGCGAACTTGCTTGCGCATGAAGCCCTCAAGCAAGATCGCGGGAACCAGGTTGTCAAACCGGTGCCCCGCCTGTGGGGCAGTGTCAAGAATTTGCGCAAGGATCGGAGGCCGTGCGCCCGCCCCCCGGGACCAGACAGCCTCAGGACGCGAGGCTGTCCCACCCCAGTCGGTGCCTGCCGTTGATGGCGGCATGGCGTGCATCGTCCTCGGTGTGGAGATAGATACCCGTCGTGGTCAGCGAGGCGTGACCGAAGGTGTCCCGGATGTGCCGCAGGTCCACGCCGTCGGCCAATCTCGAACCCATCGTATGGCGCAACCAATGCGAGGAGGCCGCCCGCAATTTGTCGGCACGCGCATGATGCTCCGGCCCTTTTGCGCGTAAGCGCTGCGAGGCGATTTCGAATATGTCCTTCACGACGGCGTGCGCCGCAGCGCGCGTCATCTGGACAGGCCATTGAATCGCCCCTCGGGACGGAGCCTGCCACCACACCGGAAAGAGCAAAGGCGATGGCTCTTCATACTGTGGCAACGGACTCAGTCCGAGCCAGTGGCGATAGCTGGTCAGCTCCAGCATGAGTTCATCGGTTGCCGGCACTAGTCGGTCCTTGTCACCCTTGCCGTTGATGTGCAGCCACCAACGCAGCTTCGCAGTCTTCGGGTCGGTACGCGAGAAGAAGCCGCCCATGGTGTTGCCGACGACTTCCGAAATTCGAAGGCCGCACAGATACAGCAGACTGAAGAGCCAGCGTGCGCGCCAGTACGTTGCCTGTTCCCGCTCTGTCGCCTTCGGCAACGTCGCGATCGCCGACCGCACCTCGCTCCATAGATCGTCCTCGAGGAATCGGACCACTCGTGGCGGAGCGGCACTGCGTCGGTGACGACTGAGCGAAAGCGGATTGCCGGCGAGGTAGCCCGCCTGCACCAACCAAGACAGCATCGAATTCACGATCACCATGGCCTGGCGCACGCTGGCGGGCGATAGCGGGCCTGCAAATGGGCGCCAAGCCGGATGGCCACGAGCCAGCTTGCGTCCTGGAGCCATGACCCAGCGCTCAGCTGGTTGCGGGTCGGCCAGGAAGTGCTGATACAGCAGCAGATCTTCGTGTGTGAGGGAGGACAACGGCTTGCCGCGTTCCGCCAATGCCCACAACAGCAGCCGCTCGGCCTCTCGCCGGCTATTGGCCAGCGTGTTAGGGCTGCCAGCGTATCGCGCCAACCATGCCAACACCGCTTCGCGATCCGTGTCGGCTGCGAGTTGGCAATGGCCCGAACGAGATCGGTTCGTGCCGTCGCGACCGGACAGCCCGTCGATTACAGCCGCGGACTCCAGGGAAGCAGGAGATCCGACGGCACCAAGTGCAGGCAGATGGGTCTCGCTCATTTTGTTTGAGGCATTTTCATCTCATTTTGACACTAGAGAGCTAATGTCAAAATCCTGACAGAAAAAGTAAGTTTACCAACGTATTACGTTGTAATATCAATTAATGAGCGACGAATCCGAGATCCTGGCCGAAGTCGACGCCCTGAAGGCCCGATTCAGCGACACGAAGGCGCTGTACCGCGAGGTCTGCGCGCTGCTGTTCTTTAGGTACGGGATCACGCCTACGACCAACAAGCTCTACCAGTACGTGCGCAAGGGCACGATGAGCACGCCCGCTGAGGCGCTGGCCAAGTTTTGGGACGAGCTGCGCGCCAAGGCGCGCGTCGAGGTTGATCACCCGGACCTGCCGTCTGCGGTCAAGGCCATCGCGGCCGAGGCGATCGCCGGGATCTGGCGGCAGTCGACAGACGCGGCCCGCAACGAGTTGGCGGCGATCCGGGTCGAACTTCAGGCGGATCAGGAGCGCACGCGCGACGAGCAGGCGCAGGCGCAGCAGGCCGCAACCCAGGCGCTGGCCACGATTGAGCAACTGCGCCTCGAGCTCGCCGCATCGAACGAGTCTGCGGCCCAGGCTCGCACCGAGCTCGAGGCCGAACGGCGTGCACACTCCGGCGCCATGGCTCGCCTGCACGAACTGCAGACGCAGCTCGATCAGGCCCGCGCGCAGCAGCACCGGCAGCAGGAGGCTTTCAGCGCCGATCTCAGCAAGGCCGGCGAAGCTGTTCAAGCCGCCGATCGACGCGCGGCGGCGACCGAAAAGCGCGCGCTGATGGAGATCGAGCGGGAGCGCCAAGCACGCTCGAAGGCCGACAAACTGGTCGACACACTGCGCGGGCAACTCTCGTCGGCGGACACCCGGGAACGCCAGGTGGCGCTCGAGCACGTTGAGGCGACGGCGAAGCTGCAAGCCAAGTGCGACGGCGCAGTAGCGGCCGAATTGGCCCTAAGGCGCACCCACGAGGCCATCGAGCAGGAGTTGCGCAGCACGCGCGAGCAGTTGCTCATCAGCCGGCAAGAAGCCACGCGCTATCGCGCTGAGGCCCAGACCGTACAGGCTCTCTTGGATCGCATCGGTCCGCCAGATGTACCGACAGCGCCTGCGAAGGCCACGCGGAAAAAGACGTCGTCAGGGTGACGCGCCAAAGCTCTCACCACTGGTGAGAGTAGCCCCGGGACAGCTCCAGCTCCAGGGGTCAAGCGGCATTGGCGCATCGATGGGCGAATGGCCGCTCAAAAGGAAAACCCGCCTTTTGCACGTCTGCGAGAGCAGAACCCTGGCCGAAACCAGGACGTGTGGCGGATGTGTTGCGAACAACTCTATCGGGAATACCGCGGTACGTATCCGGTAGCGCGCCGCCGCCCGCGGCCCTTCAGATGGCCACGGTGCGCGAACCCGGAGCGGCCCTATCGTTGGCAGACTGCCGGGCAGTACAGGGGCCGTTCATAGCGACCTTACTGCGATTTATCAATTTCTTATAAGGTTCTTAACTTCGCTATAGATGGCTGGCGACCTACCGCCAGCGTCCCCGCCGGACAGGCCTTCGGCGCCTGCACTAGAGGTCGAGTGCGGCAACCGGCTACGGTGAAAACTTTAAACGCAACAATGACTTAAGGTCGTTTCTGCGAGAGGTTTAGGAATCCCATCCGACCCATCAAGGTGATGCAGGCCCACCAGTGTTATCGCCTGGTGCAAGTAGTCGGCCCCGTCGCCGCGCGCTGGCGTTTTCGACCTGGTGCCAGGACGTCTGCAATCTGGCTACCAGGACTGGTTCTCGCTATGGCGCAACAAGGCCCAGACGTGGACTCAGACCAACGTCGATCGGCACGTTCAGCACATCGCGGACTCTGGACGCGTTGATGAGATCAGGATCCTTAAGCGCTGGCGAACACTGGCCGGACTGGCTTTTCCGTCGTTTGCGCTCGAACTGGCGACTGTCGACGCACTCAAGGGTTACGCCCGCGGAAACTTGGCCAACGTCGGCTCCCGACACCGGTTTGGTGTTCTTCCTGTCCGGGCTGCTGCAGAGATTGCAGCAGGTTGGCACGGTTGCGCCGATCGACTTTTCCGCCTACCGGTCGGCCATGTAGCTCTTGGTCAGCCGCCCCGCGACGGGCTGGCTTCTCGCGGCTCGCGGGCCAAGTCGACACCCTGATTCCGTCCCTTCTGACCACTTTGCACCGCCGGGCTGCGATTCGTCACGGCAGTGCAGATTCAGCCTGGCGGACGAGGCGTAACGAAGGGACACTGGTCGGCGGCGCTGCAGTGGCGCTACTCGTCCCCCGTATCTAACGCTTCTTGTTCGACTGGGAAACGACCGAACCCGCGAGCGTGCGCGTCAAGGGCGCTGACTTCGCGCTATCCAGCGCGCGTGACGCCTTACCTTCGGTCGCGGCGCCGGTTTGCGCCGGCGTACCGGCCTGGCGCAGTGCCGAGCCGGCAAGGGACTTTTGAAGCGAGCTGGCGGAAGGACTTTGCAGCGTCTTGCCCGCAGTCGACGCGACGCTTGGCGAGGTCTGTTTCGAGTTGGTCGGCATGGCCGCTCCTGGTCGCCTCGAGATCAAAGCCGCCAGCTTGAGGCTCAGTTGGCGCACTGTGATTTTGAACAGCATCCGGGCAACGAGTCAAGGCCCAGCGTCGGATAGATTGACGGCCCTTCGGGAGGCCCTGTGAAGACTTTATCGGCAGTTATCGCGACCCCGATAATTCGTCGACATCCGCGCCCGACCGACACTTTCTGCACCAATCCAACGAATGTTCTCGAATCGGATACATTCGTAAGTTGTTGATTTCATTTGAGTTGTGTTGCCAGGGCGTCACTTTCTGCACCGTCCCAACGCATCGCTTCCGGCGAGGCTTGCCTTCAGCGCTGAGCGCGTCGTGGCACCGGTTCATGGCCGCGCAACAGCGCGTCAAGGTACTTCTCGACCCCGAACGTCAGCATGCCGCGGAAGTTGACGTGCCCGAAATGAGCGGGCCCCAGCCGTCTCAGCCAGACGTCCTCGATCGCGTGCTTCTCTTTCTTCCACTTGTCCGCCACGAGTTGGATCTGGGCCGTGTTCCAGGCAAGCAGGACGTTTGACAGTAGAGCGTGCGAGCCCGAGATGGCGCGCATCTCAGAATCACGGCGGCCGCGTTCAGGCTCTAGGCGGCCGGAGTAGACCGCGCGCTGCAGCTGGTGCACCGACTCGCCGCGGTTGAGCAAGGTGTGGATTTCGCGGCGAAATTCTGGGTTGGTGTAGTAGTCGCACAGGTAAGCCGTACGCAACAGCCTGCCCAGCGAGTCCAGACACTTGTGAAGCGCGTCGCCTTGGGCTGCACTGCCCAGCTTCTCAAGCAAGAACTTCGGTGAGACCCGCCCCGTCTTGATCGAGGCCAGCATGCGCAGGAAGTCGTCCCACCCTGCAGCAATCGGCTTGAGCGATACCTCCGCCGCCGTCGCTCGCTCGAGCACCTGGGGCACGTCGAAGCCGCGCGGCACGAAGAGTTTCTGCTCGGCCAGGTTCTTTAGCCGCGGGCACAGATCGAACCCGAGCCCCTTGGCCACGGACATGGCTACGTTCGTATAGCCGTGGGTGTCAACCGCCAACAGCGACAGCCGCATCTCGTCGCTCTCGCGCGTGGCGTTGTAGGTTTCGACACCATGCACTGCGATGCTTTGCTGGCGCGTGTTCAGGACGATGGCTTCGTCATGGAAGATGCCGTAGGAGCCCAGAACGTGTGTGTAGATGCCCACGGCATGAGTGCGACGGCGGGGATCGATGCGCGCGCTGTACAGATGCTGCGTTGCGTCGAGCGACATCATGTCCGATGATCCCTTGTCGCCAGCGCTCCAGAGTTGGGTAACGGGAAATTGAAGCTGATACCTCAGCACGCGCTCGTTCGCCTTGCTCAGCCGGCCATGCGCTTCGAGTGCGCGCATAGCGCTGGTGATCTGGGGCACCTCGATGCCCGGGATCATGGCCGACACGACCTTGGCAGACACCTCTGTGCCGTGCGCTAGCAACGCGCCATAGACGGCCAGTAGTTCGTTCACCGAATCGGCCTTGTGACCAAGCAGCGCCTCGCTGAAATTGCACGCGACGTCGACATCGACGATCACATCGCTGAGCTGCACCTTGCCAATGACCTTGAATATCTGATCTCGCGTGCGCGTGACGTTTTCGTCCACCTCCAGTGCTTCGATCGGCGCAATGATGATGTGTCCCGCATCATTGATTTCGACTTTGCCGGCCTCCTGAGCTTCTGCCATCGCCTTCATGCCCACAGCCAGCGTGGCCAGCAGCGGTTCCAGAAAACGCACTGGATCCAACGGCATGTTCAGCGAGCCTACCAGCAAGCTGCGCTTGCTCTTCCACTCGTCCTTCGTGATGAGCATCTCGTCGCGACTGCGAAAGTCCTCGCTGTGATCGATCCAGATTCGGCCGCCCTTGAGGCTCTTTCGTACCGACATCAGAGCGCAGGCACGCAGACCAGTGAGGCCTTGTTTGCGGTCGGGGCCGCTGACGATGTCGCGCCAAGTGGGGTCGACCATGCCCGCATCGAAGTCCTTGGGCAGCTCGTTCGCGTTCTTCGCATGTAGGTCACGCAGCGCCGAGATCTGCTTCATCGCAGACAAGCCTTCGCTACCTTGGAAATCGAGCGCCATCATGTCGCTGATCAGCGTCTTCACGCGCACATGGTCCTCGCTCATCGCTTGGCGCACCTGTGCGGCATGGCTGAAATTCTTGGACGCTTTGTCGTCTGGGAACAGCGCCTGCAGCTCCGCGACCTTTTTCTCTGCGCTCAGTTTGAGGTCATAGAGCAGCGACCTGGCCTGGATCTCGCGATTCCGGAATTCACCAACACTCTGCAGCTTGCGACGCGATACCGTTGCCGATGCCTTGTTGACCAGATTGCCGATCCGGCGCCCGGACATGAACAGGGCAATGTCGGTCAACTCCAGCAGCGTCATGCGTAGGAAGCAGACGATCTCCAGATGCTGGGTTTCTCGCGCCAGACGTTGGGTCTGCGCCGGCGGTCGGTTCACAACGTTCTGACCGAAGGACTGCATCCTGCGCAGTGGAATCCCTTCAAGGGTCCACTCATTCACGCCCAGTTCCTTCAGGAACTGGATCTTCGCGATGACCTCGCTCAGGTTGCTGGGGCTGTGCTTGCCGGTGGGCACTTTCAGCCATTCGACAACGGTGGCGCTCTTGCGGCCAAGGCGCTTTGCGAACACGATCTTCAGCACTTGGTCCAGTTTCGCCGGGGGCAGGTGCAGGCGAACAACGTCCAACGCGCAAAGACCGGCACCGGCGAATGCGTCACGCGCTACATCGCGGATCACGCGATCGGAAGGCAGCTGGATCTTGCGGTCGAAGAGCCAGAGCTCTCCGGCGCGTACCAGGTCGTCGATGGAGATTGCATTGCCAGCCTGAGCCCGCAGCGACGTCAGCATTGCCTCAATGTCTGCGGCCTCACTGACTCGGAACCCAGCCTCCTCAAATGCCCATTTCCTATGCTCGAACAGCGTGCGCTGCCGTGAGTACAGAGCACGAAGCGATGCGATCGTGAGGTCGGCAACTCCAAGCGTCTGCGACAAGTACTGCAGCAGCGATGGCGGGAGTGTCTTTGTATGGGCGAAGCTGCGCCCGGTGGCACGTACCAGCACCAATTGAGCGGCGGCTGCTAGCCGAGCTTTCACGGGGAACTTGCGTATCCGTTCGACGTCCGCCGAAGAAAGCCCGAAAGCATGCTCGGCGTCGAACTCGCTGAGACCTTTAGGAAGCTCTGTCAGGCCGACGAAGCGCTGGCGATAGGACGACAACTGGCACCTCCAAGAGACAGGTAGGTGCGCGGCACTATACGGACGGCGCTGCGCTACGCCGCTCTCTGAAGGCGCTAGGGTTTACGCGAAGATCAAACCGGCAGTTTCGGCACCGAAGCCAAGATCACCCCAAGCTGCCCGTAACGTGCCAGACCCCTTCAATCAGTTCGGCGTTGTAGGGCGCCTGCTCAGCGACTTGCTTTTCACCATAGATTGGAGTCCACACCGCTACAGCAATTCGAATTGCGGTAGCTGCATTGGGAACGTAGCCGGCGACGGGCTTGTAGTTATGTTGCGAGGTCGACTGCGCAGCGGCAACCTCGGAACAGAGAGTGAGCACAAGACAGAACGTAGCGACGCGCATTAGTTCTCCAGGCCTAACGTTCGACGTAAGGGGCGGCCCGCTTGCGGGACGTCCCCTTGACGGAGGGGTTAGGCGCTGCGCGCAGGTTCATTGGCTGGATTCCCGGAGTACCTTCGCCTCTGCAGCTGAGATGGCTGCATAGGCTCTGATCGGTGCACTCGAAAAGTTCTCAGGGGTCAAGCTCCCGCCAATCCCTGGTGAAACATACGGGGCGAATACTTGGCCAGGTAGACGGCTAAGACCTGCCGTGTTCAACGCGGCTACAAGATCTGCAAAGAAGCAGGTTTCGAAAAACTCCTGATCGGTTTGCACTTGGGATTTGTGCTGTTCGTAGCTTTGACCAACGCAGTAAAGCTGACCAGACCAACTATCAAGAAGCCAGATACGACCGTCGCCGCCCGACAGGAAAAGATGCCCGAAGACAGACACGTGTAGCAGCGAAACGTCGCTGGCGAGAAGCCAGCTCCACGGTGCTTCGACTGCGGTGCAGTCATACTCGCTGGGATGAAGCAGAACATCGGATAGATGCATGAAGCGCCTAACGTTCGACGTAAGGGGCTGGCCGCAGGCCAGTCCCCTTGACGGAGGGGTTAGGCAGAACGGCCAGAGCACCGAGATGCCTGGAACGCAAGACCGCCACCGACATGTATTTCATGCTTGGCAGCCAAGCGAGGCGCGCGTTGGTGAAGCAAGCGAATTGCATGACAAATGCTACGACGCTGGCCGGACGAGACGAGGGACTTCAAGTGCCTTGGAACAGCGCAGCAAGCTTGCCTTGGCAGAGATGGCCCCACAGAGTACCACCGGCGGTGCCCAGGGAGAGCGATTCGAGCGACCTTGACGTGCTGCCGCGGCCACCCACATGTGCCCAAGCTGACTTGAATACGGCTGGAGCCGCTGCGGTCCGTACGCTGGCCGCCAAAGGACGGACAGCCCATGCCGACGATTGAGTTGCCACCCAGAAGGCTCGGACATGCCGCTGCGCCTCCAACAACCTGCTGCCTTCTGATGCCTAACGTTCGACGTAAGGGGCTGGCCGCAGGCCAGTCCCCTTGACGGAGGGGTTAGGCATCGCAGCGGTAGTGCAACGGGATGAGTACATATGGGAATTCCCTCGGCAGGGCGGTGGAAACAAGACGAGACCGCTTCATTGAAGGGGTCGCGCTTAGTCGCGACCGAAGATCCTCAACCAGAACGCATCTCCATGGCGCATGGCACCCCAGACAAACCCCACCACAACTGCAAAGAATAGGGCGACTATTAGCGAGGTATCGTGAATGCGAAGCCTTGCCGATAGAAACCAGGCCAAGAAAATTCCAGCGACCAAGCCGCAGACAAAGCGGACGACTAGCTCAAGCCGATCTGGTCTGTGATCCTCAATGAACAACGGTTTGTCGCGCTTCATTTGATGCCTAACGTTCGACGTAAGGGGCCTGCCGCAGGCAGGTCCCCTTGACGGAGGGGTTAGCCGGCTGTGCATTGAGCAAGCCTGCGTTTGATGCAGTGTGCCACCGCTGGCTCGGCTGTTTCACTTGGCTGGCCAGGCGCCGAAGGCTTTGAACAGCCTCATCTTGCTTGCCAGGCCGCGACGCTGGGGGGAGGGCTGTTTCTGAGCCGCTGCCCAGGCACAACAACCTTGGCCTGAAAAGATGACGGCGCAGATGTCCTTGGTATTTCTCATCCAATGAGCCACCAAGCTCACGACGACGGGCCATGGCACCAAGCGGCAAGGGTGCGGCGTGGGGCAGACTTGTTCGGCCCCGCGCTGCACGCTTGATGCGGTTTGACCGGAGGCACCAGTTCACAACGACCGTGGCGGCGTGAGCAGCAGGCGAAGCCTGTTGCGACCTTGGGTGATGAACATGACGGCCGGAGCGCTGCGCCGAGGTGGCCAAGAATGCTTCGCACCGACTTTGCACTTCGCCTCCCTCAGACGGCTAACGTTCGACGTAAGGGGCTGGCCGCAGGCCAGTCCCCTTGACGGAGCGGTTAGGCAGAGCGGCCAGAGCACCGAGATGGCTGGAACGCAATGCCACAACCGACATGTATTTCAAGCCCGGTAGCCAGACGACGCAGGGGCTGACAAAACAGAGTGTTTGCATGACAAGTGCTACGACGCTGGCCGGTAGAGAAGAAGGACTTCAGATACCTCGGCAAAGCGGTGAAAGCTTGCCGTGGCGGAGATGGCCAACAGAGTACCACCGGCGGTGACCAAGGAGGGTGATTCCAGCAACCGTGATGTGTCACTGCGGCCGCCGACTTGTGCCCAAGCTGACTCGAATACGGCTGAAGTCGCCACAGCCCGTGCGCTGGCCGCCGAAGGACGGACAGCCCACGCCGACGATGAAGCCGGCACCCAGAAACCGTAGGCCTGCCGCCGAGACTTCACCAGCCAGCTACCTTCTGAAGCCTAACGTTCGACGTAAGGGGCTGGCCGCAGGCCAGTCCCCTTGACGGAGGGGTTAGGCGTCGGGCGGTAGAACAGAGCTGAGACTGGCAGGAGAAGAACTTGATGCCTTGCTTGAACTTGACCTGATAGACCGGGCCCTACGCGACAACCCAAGACAGTACTGCCCCGAGACCCAAAGCATATGCCGCTGCAGAGATGGCTCGCATTTGATGGATTGACGAAATGGCAGATTCTGGTGGCTTGAGTGTGAGCAGCCTTAGAGCCCGAACGGGACCGCCTTGACGGATAGCAACCTGATGCCCCGGCCTGAAGATGGCCTCTGCATACGAGGGAAATTGCTGCTGAACCTCGCTTTGGCCTGCAACTGCCAGCAGCCACAAGTACACGAAGGCGAAGACGCTGCCCAGGCCGCAAATCAACGCGAGGAGACTCATGACGCCTAACGTTCGAGGTAAGGGGCTGGCCGCAGGCCAGTCCCCTTGACCGAGGGGTTAGCCGTCAACGGTGGTGGAAGCGAAGAGGCCTGAAGCATGACGGTGCACCGCAAGTGGCTATGGTGCTGGACTAGGGCGACGGGCAAACCAGATGGGGAGAAACATCCCAAGGCCGAGCCAAGGAAAGCTCTGAGAGAACATGACAATCACGCCGACCTCGCCAGCGAAGACTACTCCTGACATTGCAACGACAACGCCAACCAAGGCATGAACCAAGGCCACATTGTGACGATCAAGAAGAGCCGCCCGCCAGCTAAAGAAGAACGCCAAGCCACCAATGAATGGGCCCGCGACGACAAACAGATTGGGGCGGTACGTGTAGGCGGCGACTGAGGCGGCGACGACCAGTGCCGCGCAAGTTGCTGGCGCAGTTCTCTCCCACTGCGCGTAGCGCTCGGCACGAACCTTCGCGACTTGAGATGGTTGGGGTTCCATTGACGGCTAACGTCCGAGGTAAGGGGCCTGCCGCAGGCAGGTCCCCTTGACCGAGCAGTTAGGCAACTGCGGGTTGCCAACGAGACGCCCGGAACGCCACGCCGAGAGCCCAACCTGGGCCGGAGAACGCAACCACTGGCATGAGGCGTGAGGAATGGAGGCTTCAGGCATTTGGCTTTTGCCGGTTAGGCCGGCTGCTTCTCGGCTGACTGAGCGATTTGACCGTGAAGCGCCTGCGGCAGCAAGGCATTGATCACTCGACACACTGACTCTCGGCGGAGCCGACTCAACTGCCTGACTGTTGGCGGAGCCTCATCAGCTTGCTGGCTATATGAGCCAACCGTCCGACGAACGGCGCCATTGCCCTCATGCTTGCCGGCCCGCCGCGCTGGCAATTCAAACTGCACCTGGCCCGGCTGTTTCTTCACCGCTGACGAGGCCTAACGTTCGACGTAAGGGGCTGGCCGCAGGCCAGTCCCCTTGACGGAGTGGTTAGGCAGAGCGGCCAGAGCACCGAGATGCCTGGAACGCAACGCCCAAGCCGGTATGTATTTCAAACCCGCTGACCAAGCGAGACATCCGTTGGTGGAGCGAGAGACTTGCATGACAAGTGCTACGACGCTGACCGGGAGAGAAGAAGGACTTCAGCTACCTCAGCAGAGCGCTGAAAGCATGCCGTGGCGGAGATTGCCCACCGAGTACCACCGGCGGTGACCAAGGAGAACGATTCCAGCGACCGTGGCGTGCTGCCGCAGCCACCCACATGTGGCCAGGCTGCCTTGAATACGGCGACGGCTTAGCCGGACGAGACGAAGGATTTCAGTCGCCTTGGCAAAGCGCTGAAAGCTTGACTTAGCAGAAATGGGCCGTGGAGTACCACCAGCGGCGAGGCGGAGCGTTTCCAGCAACCGTGGTCTGTTGCTGCAGCTACCCACATGTGCCCAGGCAGACTCGAATACGGCGGGAATCGCCACGGCCCGTGCGCTGGCCGCCGGAGGACGGACAGCCCACACCGACGATGGAGACGCCACCAAGTACTCGTGGATATGCAACTGCGCCTTCACCAACCTGCCGCCTTCTGATGCCTAACGTCCGACGTAAGGGGCTGGCCGCAGGCCAGTCCCCTTGACGGAGCGGTTAGGCGTCTTGCGCTCAAATCGCTGACGCCATGCGGAATGAGGCGCGGACGGACCGAGGTCCAGAGAAGAGGGCGAGGCAAAGCCTGCGCTCTGCATAGACGCTTTGTGGCGGCTCATTGAGTAAATGGTAGTTGCTCGCGCAGCCAACCTTGAAACTCGGGCTCTGATAGAGGAAGCTTCTCCAAGCCCCACTCGTTCCAACGACGGTTGATCATCGTCAGCCAGTCCTCGAGCAGTTCGAAGATTTTTTGAGATGCCTGCTCTCTGCGCGCAAGCTGGAGGCACGAGGATGCAATTCCGTTCAGTTCGTGCACTGACGACTCGCCTTCCAGATAGCGATTCGCCGCTTCGAACAGAAGCTGCATTCCTTCGTGCAGGTTCGACATGGCGACGCCTAACGTTCGACGTAAGGGGCTGGCCGCAGGCCAGTCCCCTTGACGGAGGGGTTAGGCGTCGGCGTCATGATTGCCGCCAAAGTATGCATGCACCGATGGAACTAAGAACAAGCCAGCGGCGATGACTGCAGAAGTAGCGAAAGCGCTCAGCCACATAGACACATCGGTGACCGCGGGCTCAGTGAACCAAGTCTTTGGCTGGGCGGCGGCAACCAATAGGGGAGCGATAGGAGTGGCCACCCAAGCCCACCTAGCCCAGCCGGCGCGAGCTGCCGAACCCCAGGCACTTGAGGCAGCAAAGACCATGAGGACGAGCATGGTGAGCCCCGCTCCGGATTGCCAAAGCTCTTCATACGTAACGCTCCTCCCGTTTACCGTCCAGTTCGTGACTGGAAGCACCAACAGAATACCCAGGAGCGGCGGAGCGACCATTGCTCCCTGGCAGAACATGCGGAACAACGCGGGCATCTCTTTGGTGCTTTGCCACAAGGCTCGGATGCTGCTCATAAGAGGCCTGCAGACGCCTAACGTTCGACGTAAGGGGCGGCCCGCTTGCGGGACGTCCCCTTGACGGAGGGGTTAGGCGCTCGGGCGAGGCGCTGCTCTGCTAAGCCAAAGCTGAAAAGGAACATAGCAATGAACCT
>NZ_JBBUTG010000044.1:0-14733 GCF_038066555.1 Ideonella lacteola
GGTGGGGGCGGCGGTGGAGGGGGGGGCGGCGGGGGCGGGGGCGGCGGTGGTGGCAGCGTGCAGCTGGTGACCTCCGTCCACGGTTGGCCGCTGCCGACCGGCCCATTGTGGGTGGCGGGGTCATCCCCCTGCGTCCACCAGTTGGCGCGGTAAGCGCGGTTGTTCTGGGTGGCGGTGTCGTCTTTGGAGTAGGCGACGCTGGCCTGCCAAGGCTGGCAGGCGGGCACGGCCATTTGGACCGGCGCTGCCGCTTGCGCCGACAACGGTGCGGCCGAGCCGGCCACGGCCACGGCGGCCGACAGGACCTTCAGCCAATCCAGCCTTCTGGGCCGGGAAACGGGGGACTCATTCATCTGCTGATCTCCTTGACGGGCCGCTCCACGACGGCACAGCCCACGACGCCTCGAATGCTCGAGTGCAGTATTCAAGCCGCATGGTCGCGGTGTCATCGGAAGAAACCAGTATGAGACCAGTAATACCAGTTTGCAGGTGTTTCATGGGTCCGACCGGTATGCAACCGGTCAGATCAGCGCGGGCCTGACGGCGGCTCGACGCGTGGGGACGGGCGGTCGCAGACCATGTACAGCGCCGGGCCGTCGGGCGTGACGATCTCGCGCACGGCCCGAAAACCGGCCTTCTCGTAGCAGCGGATGGCGCGCCCGTTGTCTGGATGCGGGTCGGTCTGGATGCGCGTCACCGAGGGGTCGCGAAACAGCTGCTCGGCCAAGGTGCGGACGAGCCGCGTGCCCCAACCGCGGCCGAGATCGTGCTCGTCCGCCAGCGACTGGTCGATGCCGCGAACCCCGGGGTCGGTCACGTCCTCCCACCAGCCGTCGCCGCTGCCCATCGCGACGTACGACTGGGCATAGCCCAGCGGACGATCGCCGAGCATGGCGATGTAGGGCGTGACCCGTTCTTCGGCCAGTACCCTGGGCAGGTACTTGCGCCGTGTCTCCGCCAGGCTCCGGGGGCGCTCAGCCTCGCCGCCCCACCACCGCACAATGTGCGGCCGCTGCAGCAGGTGCAGTGTTCGACGCCATGCGGAACATAAAACCGAGCCTTTGGCCACCTGGCGTCGTTGCAAATCCTCGCGATGCCACCGGGCATCGCTGTGGTTTGCGCCTCGCCAGACGACCAAATCCATCGGTTTTCTTCGGTTCCGCCTGGCATCAACACTGCACCAGCCATGCAGCATCGCGATGTCGCTGTCGGTCATGGGCCGCAGCCACAACCTGTCGGTGGGCGCGCCGGTCATCAGAAACGCAACGCCTGTTGCACGATGGCCAGGCCCAGCGGCCCGGCGACCCGAGAGAGGAAGGCACCGAAGTCGATGTGCGCAGTGTCGTCGGCCCGGTCGGAGATGCTTCGCACCACCGCCAGCGGCACATCGAAAGCATGGCAAACCTGCGCCACGGCCGCGCCCTCCATCTCGACGGCCAGCGCGTCCGGCAGCGCCTCGCGCAAGGCCTGGCTCTCGGCCGACGTGGACACGAACCGGTCGCCGCTGACGATCAACCCGCGGTGCACGCGACTGGGATGACCGACCAGCTCGGCCGCCTCGGTGCTGCGGCCGGCTTGCGCGATCGCCGCCGCTGCACCACGCGCCACCGCGGCGCTGAACGCCGCATCGACCGGAAAGCGTGCCAGGCCGGTGAGTGGCACTTCGTGGCGAGGGAAGATCGGCGATGCGTCCATGTCGTGCTGCAGCAAGGCGTCGGCCACGACCACATCGCCCACCTTCACGCCCGGGCCGAGGCCACCGGCCACACCGAGGAACAGCACCCGCTGGGCCTGGTAGTGATCCAGCAGCAAGGTGGCGGTGACGGCCGCGGCAACCTTGCCGATGCCCGAGCGCACCGCGATCACCTCGTGCTCACCCAGCCGCCCGAGCCAGAACTCGCGCCCGCCCCGTTGCTCAGTGCGGGCGTCTTCGATCGCCGGCAGCAGCGCGGCGAGTTCTTCGTGCATGGCGGCGATCAGGGCGGTGCGGCTCATGCCGCGATTGTCGGTGTCGCGGCCCGAGACGGCACGCCCACCTCGGCCGCTCAGGCCAGCAGGTACTCCCGGGCCAGGGTGCGGGCCCGGTGCAGGCGGCTTTTCACCGCCGCGGTGCTGTCGCCGACGCGGGCGGCGATCTCGGCGATCGTCAGCTCTTCGAAGTCGCGAAGCAGCAGCACCTCGCGGTAGTGCGGTGGCAGCGATTCGATGGCCGACGCCAGCTCGCGCCGCAGGCCATCGTCGTCATGCCGCGCCAGCCAAGCGTCGACGGCCGCTTCGTCGTAAGGATCGTGGCGCAGCGCCACCCGGCCCAGGCGCCGACATTCGCGCTGCACCGTGCGCAGCAGCCAGCCGGAGAACGCGGCGAGGGCGCGCAGCTGGTGCAGGCGACGCGACAGCACCCACAACGCCTCCTGCACCGCGTCGTCCACATCGCTGACCAGGCAGTGCCGCTGCGCGTAGCGTCGCAGGTCCGGGCGGGCCAGGCGCAGCAAGGCTTCCATCGCCTGGCTGTCACCCTGGTGGGCGGCCGCCAGCAGCGGGCCGTGTTGCTCCATCACGAACGCCATCGCACGCCTTGTGGGTCAGTGCCCCGGGCCGGGCAGCTTGCGCCCGACCATCGCGCACATGGGGCAAAAACCCACCAGGCCCGAGGCGCTGAGGCCCACCGCGCCCGCGGCGGCGATCCAGGCCCAGGGGCCCGACAACACCGCCAGCGCCAGCCCGGCCGAGACGGCGCCGCACGCCACCCGCACCACCCGCTCGCCCGTCGGAACATTCTTCACGTACCACATGCTCGATTCCTTTACTTGGTCGGCTTGGGCACGCCCCCGTGGCGGGCCCATCTCCAAGAGGCGTGATCGATCACCGTGGATTCGCGCCGGCCCAAAAAAAGTTTCAGGCAGCGGTGGCGGCCGATGCAGCCTCGGCGATGCGGGCCAGCATGCGGTGTCGAATCCAGCCGCTCACCGGACGGATCAGCAGCCAGTAGGGCCGCATCCTCGCCATCGCCTGGGCATCGGGGCAGTGGATGCGGGTCACCGTCGACAAACGCGTCCCGTCGCTCTCGGCCGCGGCATGAAAGCCCAGCAGCAGCCGGGCGGTGCCCGGCTCGGCGAACTGGCGAAAGCCCTCGCCATCGCGGATGGGCCGCAGGCCATAGTCGCGCTCCCAGAAGCGGCCGATGAGGCCGTAGACGAGCGTGTCCACGGTCTGCCCGATGAGGGTGAAATCGTCGAAACCGAAAGACGACCGGCCCGACAGCGCGCTCTGAAGGCCCAGCCCCGCGGCCGCGCGGGCCGGCCACTCGCGCATGGCGATGAAGCCGGCGACGAGGCGGTCGTGCTCCGGCCGGTAGGCTGCCGCAGCGGCCAGCACCGCCGCCGGCGAAGCGGTGGCGAAGCGTTCATGGCGCTCTTCGAACTGCCATTGGGGCAGCCAGTCGACGAACGGGTCGTTGGGCGCAGGCGACATCCGCCCAGTGTCGCCGAATGGCGCTTTCGCATACGATGGCCAGGCCGGCGCGCAAGGTGCCGGCCCTCGTCGCTCGGACGGTTCCGGGCGCTTACGTCGACAAGGTACTGACACCATGGCCACCGGCTCTTCTTCCGGTCAGCGCCGCTTTGCGCGCATCGACCGCCTGCCACCCTACGTCTTCAACATCACGGCCGAGCTGAAACTCGCCGCACGCCGACGTGGTGAGGACATCATCGACCTCAGCATGGGCAACCCCGATGGCGCGACGCCGCCGCACATCGTGGCCAAGCTGGTCGAGGTCGCTCAGCGTCCCGACACCCACGGCTACTCCGCCAGCAAGGGCATCCCGCGGCTGCGCCGTGCCATCAGCCACTGGTACCGCGATCGCTACGCCGTCGCGATCGATCCCGAACGCGAGGCCATCGTCACCATCGGCTCCAAAGAGGGGCTGGCGCACCTGATGCTCGCGACGCTGGACCGGGGCGACACGGTGCTGGTGCCCGACCCGAGCTACCCGATCCACATCTACGGTGCGGTGATCGCTGGGGCCGACATCCGCTCGGTGCCGAATGTGCCGGGCGTCGACTTCTTCGCCGAGCTGGAGCGCACCATCCGCGGCAGCTATCCCAAGCCCAAGATGATGGTGCTGGGCTTTCCCAGCAACCCGACGGCGCAGTGCGTCGAGCTGGATTTCTTCCACAAGGTGATCGCGCTGGCCAAGAAGCACGACATCTTCGTGGTGCACGACCTGGCCTATGCCGACATCGTCTACGACGGCTTCCAGGCGCCCAGCATCATGCAGGTGCCCGGTGCGAAGGACATCGCGGTCGAGTTCTTCACGTTGAGCAAGAGCTACAACATGGCCGGCTGGCGCGTCGGCTTCATGGTCGGCAATCCGGACCTGGTCGCCGCGTTGGCTCGCATCAAGAGCTACCACGACTACGGCACCTTCACGCCGCTGCAGGTGGCGGCGATCGCTGCACTCGAGGGTGATCAGCAGTGCGTGAAAGACATCGCGGCCAGCTACCAGAAGCGGCGCGACGTGCTGGCCAAGGGCCTGGCCGAGGCCGGCTGGCCCGTCGAGGTGCCGAAGGCCTCGATGTACATCTGGGCCAAGATTCCCCCGGCCTATGCGCACCTCGGCTCGCTGGAGTTCGCCAAGCAACTGCTTGAGAAGGCCAAGGTGTGCGTCAGCCCGGGCATCGGCTTCGGCGACCACGGCGACGACCACGTGCGCTTCGCACTGATCGAGAACGAAAGCCGCATCCGCCAGGCCGTGCGCGGCATCAAGGCCATGTTCCGCACCGATGGGGCCGCGGGATGACGCCGCCGACGCTCGTCATCCGGCGGGCGCTGGCGGCCGATGCGCCGGCGATCGAACGGCTTTACCGCCAGCTCGTCAGTCATCCGCAGGTGAGCGTGCGGCCCGACCGGCTCGCCGCCCTGGCCAATGACGCCGGCAGCGTCGTGCTCGTGGCCGATCGGAGTGGTGAGGTGTGCGGCACGCTGCTGCTGTGCCTGTGCGCCGATGTGATGTTCGCCGACCAGCCGTTTGCCGTCATCGAGAACATCGTGGTCGACGAGGCCTGCCGCGGCCTGGGCATCGGTGGCCACCTGCTCGCCCACGCCGAGGCCCGCTGCCGCGACGCCGGCTGCAGCAAGATCATGCTGACCAGCGCCGCCTCCCGCACCCGCGCCCACCGGTGGTTCGACCGGCAGGGGTTCGATGGCGAGGCGAAGCGGGGCTTCGTCAAATACCGGCGGCACTTCGCCGAAGCCGCATGAGCACCGACGCCCCCTGGATCGAGGTGGCGCGCCGAGAGCTCGGCGTCGTCGCCGGGCCGGTCGGCCAGAGCAACCCGCGTATCACGGCCTACCACGCGGGCACCAACATCGCCGGTTATGACGACAAGGCCTCGTGGTGTTCGTCGTTCGTCCACTGGTGCCTCGCGCAGACTGGCGTGGCCGGGACCGGCTCGGCCCTGGCCCGATCGTGGCTGCATTGGGGCCGGGCGTTGGCGGCGCCGCGCCCTGGCTGCATTGCCGTGTTGTGGCGTGAATCGCCCGACAGCTGGAAAGGCCACGTCGGCTTCTACCTGCGCCACGACGCCCAGCACGTGTGGCTGCTCGGCGGCAACCAACGGGGCTCGGTGTGCGAAAACGCCTATCCCGTCGACACCGTACTCGCCTTTCGGTGGCCTTTTGAAACGACGAGCGACGCGCCGCCTGCGTCCACGACGACGTGATGTACCGTGGCGTGCCGTTCGATCGAATGCCCTGTCTTCTCACCATGCACTCTTCAGCTCGTTGGCCGCGCCGGACCCCGGCGTGCTGGACCGCCTTGACCGCTTTCACCGCATTGGCGGCCGGTACGCCGTTGGCCTGCCTGGCCCAGGCGATGCCCCCGCCGGGCCTGTACCAACTGGACCAGACCAGCACGTTTCGGTGGACGACGCCCATGGGCGTGATGGAAAAGGTGGAGCAGGTCGATGGCGCCACGGGCCGAGTGACGGTGACCGACAAGTCGCCCTCGGCTCCGCGGCCGGTGGTGACGGTGCTCCCGGGCGATGGCCCCCGGCGTGAGTGCCAGGGGCCCACGGCCTCCGTCGTGGTCGGCAACTGCCGGGCAGAGACCCAGAGCGGTGTGGACACCGTGACGGCTTCGTTCACCTGCGATGGGCGCGCCCAGCGGGTGGTGTGGCGCAAGATCGGCCCCACCGAGTGGGAGAAGACCCTGAAGAGTTCGCCGGTGCCCGGGGGCAGCCCCGCAGGCGGCTTGCCTCCGCAGGTCGCGCAGGCGATGGCGCCGGTGATCGAGAAAATGGAAGCGGCGGCGCGGACGGCCTCGCCCCAGGAAGCCGCGGTGCTGCGGCAGCAGATCGCCGCCATCCAGCGCGGCGGCGGGTCGGCGACTTCGAACGAGCCCGAGGTCGAGAACTTGCAGCGCTGGACCCTGATTTCTCACCAATGCAAGCCGGCAGAGAGTCCCGGGTCGGGCGGCAAGCCCTGATCGGACGAACCTCGCGCACCGTGACGCGCGGGGTTCGGGCGGTCGATACATCTTGATGCGCTTTGCTCCCGGTGGAGCTCGGCCGTTTGCACACGGCCGAGCCATGTGTTCGCACAATCGCGGCGCAACCACACGAGGAGGCTGAGATGAACGTGAAGACGATCTGGAGCTGGGGCGCGGTCGCGTGCCTGGCGTTGATGGCCGGTGGCGTGAGTGCGCAGCAGCAGGCGACGGGGGGCTGGAAGTCGGTGCACGAAGGCGAGGGCACGTACTACCAGTACACCGAGGGGGGCAACTGCAGCTTCCCGCCGCCCACGATGCTGACCGCCGCGATGAACAACACGGACTACGACGGCGCCAAGGCCTGTGGCGGCTGTATTGCGGTCACCAATCCGGCCAATGGCAAGACGGTGCAGGTGCGCATCGACGACCGGTGCCCCGAGTGCGCGCCCGGCGATGTCGATCTCGACCAGGAGGCCTTCGCGCAGATCGCCGAGCTGTGGCAGGGGCGCATTCCCATCACCTGGAAATACATCGCCTGCACCGCGCCGACGCTGTCGCTGTACTTTGACCCGGGTTCCAGCCAATGGTGGACATCCGTCCAGGTGCGGGATCACCGCTATCCCTTGGCCAAGCTGGCCTGGCGCGTCACCGGCAGCGGCAAGCCGTTCGTGGCCGTGCCGCGCGAGCTGTACAACGTCTTCATCCCGGCTGGCGGCATGGGTACGGGGCCATACGACTTCAAGCTGACCGACGTCTACGGCCAGGTGGTCAAGCTCACCAACGTGGCCTTGGCGCCGGGCCAGGTCGTGAAGACCACGAAGCAGTTCCCGCCGCTGGCGGGCGCCAAGCTGATGGAAGGCTCGCTGCTGGGCCAGGCGCTGGCTGAGCAGACGCCGCTGACCGACGACAGCGAGTGAGCGACGACGGCGAGTGAGCGGCGCTCAGTGACCGCCGCTCAACGATCGCCGCTCAACGATCGCCGCTCAACGACTGGCGCTCAACGACCGCCGCTGAGTGGCCCGCGCTCAGCGCCCTGCCGCGCGCGGGGCTGATGGCGGGTGATCCGCCGCGCCCCGCTCGCCAAGGGCGGCAACGCCGCTGGGGTCAGAAGTGGGTCGTCAGCGCATCCACCACGCGGTAGTGTTCATCGACCACCGCCATCCAGCGCCACTTGTCGAAGGTGGTGCAGGGGTGCGAGATGCCGAGCGCCACCCGGTCACCCACCTTCAGGTCCAGCCCGGCGTCGTTCAGGCGCAGATAGGTGTGCTGGTCGTTGAGCTTGTCGATCGACCAGCCGGTGGGTGCGTCCACCGCCTCGCGTTCGCCGGCGCGTGCCAGTTTGGTGGCCACGGGCAGGCCCCAGTCGGTCGAGACATCGCGTTTGCCGGCGTTGAGGATGGCCAGCCCCGGCTCGGGGCGCGACTGCACGACGGTCCACACCTCCAGCGCTGCGCGCAAGCCGCTGGCATCGCTGCAACCCAGGCGCCGATTCACCGCCTGCGCATAACGCCGGTACGCGCCGTCGTCGTGCGTCACATAGCAGCCAGAGCGCAGCAAGGCCTGCATCGGGCGCGGCGAGCCGGCACCGCGAAGGCCGCGGGCCACCAGATCGAACACCGCCGAGCCGCCGGCGCTGACGAGGATCTCGGGCACATCGAACAGCTTCTCCGCATCGCACGCCGCCACCAGGCGATGCAGCCGCTGCATCAGCCCATTGACCAGGGCGGCATCTTCCGTGTCTTCGCCTTTGGCCCAGAGGCCTTCGTACACCTCCACACCGGCCAGGCGCACGCAGGGGCTGGCATGAAGCCGGCGCGCCAGCGCCAGTGCCTCTTCATCAGTACGGGCGCCGGTGCGGCCGTTGGGCAGGCCCAGCTCGACCAGCACTTCAAAGGCGATCGACTGATCGGCTTGCTCGATGCGGGCCAGTTGCTCCACCGAGTCGACGAGGAAGGCCACGCGCAGATCGGGTGTCTGCCGTTGCAGGCTGGCGAGCGCGGCCAGCTCGGCCTTTTGCACCAGTTGGTTCGCCACCACGGCGCGCCGCACGCCCGAAGCCACGCCGATCGTCAGCTGCTGCACGTTGGCGAAGGTGATGCCCCAGGCTCCGGCCGCCAGTTGGGCCTGGAACAACTGCGGCGACATGGTCGTCTTGCCGTGCGGCGCGAGCGCGATACCCGCCTCGTTGGCCAGCCGCTGCATCCAGCTCAGGTTGTGCGTCAGCGCATCGCGGTGCACGACAGCCAGCGGCAGCGGCAACTGGTCGGCCAGCACGTTCCAACCCTGCTCGCCAATTTGCGAGCGGCGCAGGGCAGGCGCCTGGGCGGGATAGCCTTTGAACAGCGGGTCGATCAGGGGGTCGAGGAAGGTGTTCATGGCTTTATTCGACCACAGGGGTGGTGTCGGTCTGCACCCCTAGTGCAGTGTTTGATGCCAGGCGGAACTGAAGAAAACCGATGGGTTTGGTCGTCTGGCGAGGCGCAAACCACAGCGATGCCCGGTGGCATCGCGAGGATTTGCAACGACGCTCGGCGGCCAAAGGCACGGGTTGATGTTCCGCATGGCGTCGAGCACTGCACCAGAGCCTGCGAGCGACGCACGCCCTGCGGTGGTGCAAAGGCGGGGCGCGCCGCGCCAAGACACGATCGTGAGCGCTGAGAACGATTACATGGGGTGTGAATGCTGTCAGACTGTGCGGCTTGATGGCCTGTTCACGGCGGCATGCGGCCGCTTTCGCGACGATGAGCGACGACGACATCGATGCGCAAACCCAACGGCTGATTCAGCGCGGCGAGATCGACCGCGCCGTGTCGCTGGCCCGGGAGCGCTCCAACCACACCACCGGCGCGGCGCGCGGGTGGGCTTTGCTGGCCCTGGCCAGCGCCTGCAACTCGGCCGGCCACTTCTCCGAGGCTTTGCGTTCCGCACTGACGGCCGATGCCCTGTTCACCGAATGCGACGACGCGGCCGGTGCCCATGAGGCCTTGCTGCGCGCGGCGACGGCATTGCGGGCGGCGGGGGATCATGCCGCCGCCATCGAGCTGCTGGAGCGCGTCGAGCAGCACGCGCGCGCTCAGGGCGATGAGCACAAACTGGCGCAGGCCCTGCGGATGATCGGCATCAACAGTTCCATCCTCGGGCGCCACCAGCATGCGGTGTCGTGCCTGACCGAGGCGAAAGCCTTGTGCCGCCGGGTGGGCTCGATGGCCGATCAGATCAACGCGCGGCTCTCGTTGTTGAATGCGCACAACCGCGAGGTCGAGGGCTTGCCCGCCACCGACCTGCTGCGGCGCAGCGTTTGCCGCGGCCTGGTGCCGGCGTGGCAGGCCCTGGCTGACGATTGCGAAGGCCCTGATCACCGGCGCATGCGGGCCATGGCGCTGGGCAATCGGGCCATCACGCTGCACGCACTCGGGCGCGACGAAGAGGCCGCCGCCGAGCTGCGCGGCTTGCTGCCCGAGTACCGGGCCCTGGGCATGCGTCCGAACGAGGGGCTGTGCCTGTCCGAGCTGGGCCACTGCCTGGTCGCACTCGGACGCCACGCCCAAGCACGCGACGAGTACCTGGCGGCGCTCGTGGTGCTGAATGAAGGCGGAACGGTGGAAGACCGGATGGCGGCCCTGGAGGGCTTGGCGCTGGCCGAAGAGGCGCTCGGCCACCCGGCCGCCGCGCTGGCGGCGCTCAAGCAGCTGCGAGCGCTGGAGCGGCAGTGCTCAGCCGATGCCGCGCAGCGTGCGGTCATGCGACGCGAACTGCGCATCGAGCTGGCGCGCCTGACCAGCCAGTGGGCCCGCGAAGCCAGCGAAGACCCCTTGACGGGCTTGGGCAACCGCCGTGCGCTACAGGCCTGGCTCGCCGAACACCTGCCGCGCGTCGATCGAGGCGAAACGCTCTCGCTGGTGCTGCTCGACCTGGATCACTTCA
This sequence comes from Ideonella lacteola, assembly GCF_038066555.1. Taxonomy (NCBI): domain Bacteria; kingdom Pseudomonadati; phylum Pseudomonadota; class Betaproteobacteria; order Burkholderiales; family Sphaerotilaceae; genus Ideonella; species Ideonella lacteola. The sequence goes on from NZ_JBBUTG010000044.1 coordinate 10,412, forward strand.
AGCAGATCAACGACCGCTTCGGCCACGGTGTCGGCGACGAAGTGCTGGTCAAGGTGGCCCGGCTCCTCGGGGTGGGCTGCCGGGCCCAGGACCGGGCGGTGCGCTACGGAGGCGAAGAGTTCGTGCTGGCCTTGGCGGGCACGTCGCGCGACGGTGCCACCGATGTGGCCGAGCGGGTGCGACAGGCGGTGGCGGACCACGCCTGGGCCAAGGTGTCACCGGAGCTGCGGGTCACGGCCAGCCTGGGCGTCGCCGATGCCTCCGAAGCCGCCGAGGCGCAGGCGCTCCTCACCTTGGCCGACAAGCGGCTCTACGCCGCCAAGATCGCCGGCCGCAACCGGGTGGTCACGGCGGGTTGAATCAGCCCGGCCTTCAGGCCTGGCCGCCGCGCGGCGGGGCCGCGGGCGGTGTGCCGGCGCCGGTGGCCCCGGCGGTCTTGGGCGCCTGCAGCATGCCCGACAGCGCGTGGGCCATGCCGGTGATGCCCTCGTTGGACAGGCCGGCGTCCTTCATCACCGCATCGACGATGGGCTTGGCGAGCTGGTATTGCAGCGCCGAGTTCATCACCTGCTCAGGAAAGGTCGCGCCGCTGGCTCCCCCGGCGCCAGCGGCACCGCTGTCGGCACCGGGCTGACCCGGCATGCCGTTGACCTGGAAGATGCGGATCGAGTCGATCTTCTCCATCGGCTTGACCGCTTGCTGGATGATCAGCGGCAGTTGCTGCAACAGCTGGGTGCGGATCTGCAAGTCCATCTGAGCGGCCGACAGCGTGTTCAAGGCTTCGTTGATCGCGCGCTTGCCCTCGGCTTCAGCGATCGACGCGGCCTGGCGCGCCTTGGCTTCGATGGTGATGGCCTCGGCGCGGTCCATCGCGGCGTTCTTTTCGGCAGAGGCCGCCACCGTGACGGCGATCGCGTTCTGCTCGGCTTCCTTCGAGGCCTCGATCAGCTGGATCGCCTTCTCCCGTTCGGCCACGGCCACTTGGCGTGAGGTGGTCACGCCTTCTTCGGCCTTGGCCACTTCGGCCCGGGCCAGGTTGGCTGCTGCGTCGGCCTCAGATTGCTCGCGCGACTTGTTGGCGATGGCAATCTGGGTGTCCTGCCGAGCGATCTCGACCTGCTTGCGCTGGTCGGCGCGCTGCACCTCGGTCTTGCGCTCCAGCTCGATCTCGCGCGTCTGCAGCACCAGGTTCTTGTCGATCTCCGCCGAGCGGATCTCGCGTTCGGCCTCGATGCGCTTCTGGCTCACCTGGCGCTCGGCCTCGATCTTCGCCGCCTCGGCTTCGCGGCTGCGCTCGGCCTGCTGGGTGGCGATCTGAGCCGTTTGCTCGGCGCGCGCGGTCTCGATCTCGCGCTTCTGGGTCAGGGTGGCGAACTCCTGGTCCTTCTCGATCGAGAGCTTCTGTCGCGAGGCCTCGAGGTTCTTGGTGCGCACCTGCACTTCAGTGTCCTGCTCGACGTCGTTGCGCTGCTTGCGCCGCGCCTCGGTCTGCTCGGTCAGCCGCGTCAGGCCTTCGGCGTCGAAGGCGTTGTTCGGGTTGAAGAACTGCTTGTCGGTCTGGTCCAGGCTGGTGAGCGACACCGATTCCAGCTCCAGGCCGTTCTTCTCCAAGTCTTCGGCGACGGCGTTCTGCACGGCCTGCACGAACTCGCGCCGTTTGTCCTGCAGCTCCTGGATGGTCATCGTGGCCGCGGTGGCGCGCAGCGAGTCGACGAACTTGTCTTCCACCAGGGCCTTCAGCTCGTTCGGGCTCAGCGTGCGAGCGCCCAGCGTCTGCGCGGCGGTGCTCACCGCTTCTTCGGTCTGTTTCACCCGCACGAAGAAGGCGGCGGTCACGTCGACGCGCATGCGGTCTTTCGTGATCAGGCTTTCGCGCTCGCGCCGCATCACCTCGAGCTTGAGCGTGTTCATGTTGACCAGCACCCGCTCATGGAACACCGGCAGCACGATCGCGCCGCCGTCCATGATCACCTTCTGGCCGCCCAGGCCGGTGCGCACGAAAGCCATCTCCTTGGTGGAGCGCTTGTACAGGCGCGCGAAGATCACGCCGATCGTCAGCAGCGCAATCAGGATCAGGGCCGCCATGCCGCCCAGCTGGATCAGGTTGTCCATCGTCAAAGTCCCTCCCTCTCAAACATCGAACGTCAAAAGCACCGCCGTGTCACAGCACGGTCGGATAGGGGTTGCGAATGCAACGGTAGAAGCTGCCGACCTTGCGAACGATCAGCACCTCGATGCCATCATCGAAGACCTCGTCGTCCACATCGGGTTCGACCATCAGATAGTGCGTGCGGCCATGGCTGTCGCGCACCCGGGCCTGCGCGGCCAGGCCGCGCCGGGCCACGCCGCCGCTGATCACTCCGGTGCGTCCGATCAGCGTTTGCTCACTGACGGCGCTGGTCTCGTCTCGCGGCACGAGGTGGGCGATCAAGGTGCCCAGGGTGCGCACCGTCACCAGGCCCGGGGGCACGGCCAGCAGGCCGGCGATCCACGCGGGCAGGTAGACGCCGAACAAGCCGTGCACCACCGCCTGCAGGCTGTAGCCGAAAAGCGCATAGCCGGCCAGGAACAGAACCAGCAGCACCAGTGAGGGCACCTGGCCCAGATGCAGCCAGCCGAGCACGCGGTCCAGGCCGGTGTCGACGTCCGTCGCGTCGACGTCCGGCACCAGGTGGTCCAGCAGGCTGCTCGGGCTCAGTGAGACGAGCATCCCCAGGCCCTCGATCAGCGCCAGCGCGATGATCAGCGCGAAGGCGATACCGAAGGGTAGGGTTTCGGCGGTGATGAACAGGCTCACGGGCGGGGGGCTTTCACAGCTGCGCCTTCCATTGCGCGAGGCGCTCTTCAATCTTGTTCTGGCGCACCAGCTCTTCCAGTTCTTTCAGCGAGGCCGCCTGCTGCAGTGTGGCGCCGGCGGCGGCCGCGTTCAGGCCGGTCTGGCGAAGGTGCACGCGGTCGAAGGCTTGCGTGGCCGCGGCCATGCGCTGGTCTGCCGGGCCTTGGCCCGCCGTGCGGCCTGGCGCGACGTGGGCGTGGGCCGCCTGGCGGCTTTTGCGGAAATCGGCGAGCGCAGTGTCCATCTCGCGCCGCTTGGCCAGCAGGGCCTCGACGTAGCCGCGCAGCTCGGCCTCCTGGCGCGCCAGTTCGGCGAGGGTCGATTCCAGCACCGGCAGCTGGGCCTCGATGTCGAGTTGCCGGGCGACGGCCACGCGGGCCAGGTCTTCGCGCTGCTGGGCCAGGGCCTGGTTCAGTTGCTCGCTCAAGACCTCGTGCTGGCGGTTCAGATTCAGGTGCTGCTGCTGCGCGAGGTGCCGGTTCGCCGAGGTGGTGCCCAGCTCGTGCCGCACGTCGGCCACCACGCTGTCGGCCTCGCGGATGGCCTGTTCCATCATGGCTTCAGGGGCCTGGTCTTCCAGGCGGTCCAGCAGCGCGTGCACGCCACCGGCGATCACGCGGCCTACCCGGGTCTTCAGTGAATCGGCCATGTCAGGCTCCCTTGGGATTCAGTGTCTTGAGGGTTGAGGCGAGCTGGATGGTAGCGGGCATGTGCCGCTTCACCACCTCGGGGTCGTACGCGGCCGCCTCGTCGGTCAGGCCCTGGCGCAGCAGCGCCTCGGCCAGTGCAAAGGCGCGCCGCACCATCGCGTCTTCCAGCTGGGCGGCTTGCGCCGCGTCGGCCGGGGTTTGGCTGATGGCCAGTGCGAGCGTGCTGGCCAGTTGGTCCAGCACCGCATTGAGCACCTCGGAGTGGCGCCCGCTCGTGCCTTCGACCCGCACCAGCGCGTCGCGCAGGCGGCCCACCAGATCGCGCGACCAGGCGTGCGCCGCCACGAAATCGAAGGCGCCATCGTGTTGGCGTTTGAGTTGACCGAGCAGCACGCGCAGCTTGTCGCTGTTGGTGGTGGCCCCTTCAACCTGCAGCTGGGCCAGCCACAGATAGAGGTCACTCGGGATGCGTGCGGACAGCGGCTCCATCGAGACGGTGGTGCTGACCATGGGGTGAATGCCTTCGTGTTCCGTTGAACACAATTGTATTCAAACGAATTCGCGTGTCAACACCCTCGACACGAACGCGCCCGGGCGTTAGGGCGTGTTCACACGACGGAGCCCCGATGCGTTGCCACCAGAACCGGTCGAGCGCAAGGCGCAAAACGAAGCCGGGGTGCGGCCCCGGCGAGGCTTTGCAACGCTGCGGGCGGCTGATTCTGGTGGCAACCCTTCGGGAACGGGCCGTCCAGGGCGCATGGCGGCGTTGCCCAACTTGCCCAGGCACCAGCCTGGGCGGCGTCGGGCGCCTTGCCCTGCATCCCTGGACAACCCGT
>NZ_JBBUTG010000045.1:0-11864 GCF_038066555.1 Ideonella lacteola
CTTCTCGTTGGGTTCTGGAAAGGAACGCTACTTTGTTCTGTCGCCGCGTGAAACCTAACCCCTCCGTCAAGGGGACTGGCCTGCGGCCAGCCCCTTACGTCGAACGTTAGGCATCAGAAGGCAGCAGGCTGGTGAAGTCTCAGCGACATGGCTACGGTTTCTGGGTGCCGGCTTCATCGTCAGCGTGGGCTGTCCGTCCTTCGGCGGCCAGCGCACGGTCGGCGGCGGCTCAAGCCGTATTCAAGTCGGCTTGGGCACATGTAGGTGGCCGCGGCATCACGCCACGGTCGCTTGAATCGCTCTCCCTGGTCACCGCCGGTGGTACTCTGTGGGCGATCTCTGCCAAGGCATGCATTCAGCGCTTTGCCGAGGCGGTTGGAATCCTTCGTCTCGGTCGGCCAGCGTCGTAGCACTTTTTATGCAAGCACTCTGCTTTGCCAGTCACTGCCTCGTCGGGCCACCGGGCTTCAAATACATGTCGGTTGTGGCATTGCGTTCCAGGCATCCCGGTGCTCTGGCCGCCGTGCCTAACCACTCCGTCAAGGGGACTGGCCTGCGGCCAGCCCCTTACGTCGAACGTTAGGCATCGCATGCATTTCAGAGCCATTGCCCTTTCCAAGTTTCCTGTTACCGCATTCGGTGCAATGCTGGCGGTGGCTGCATTGTTTCCCCTGTTCCTCATAGTTCTTTGCTTTGTTCTGCCCCAACTTGGCATTGTCATTGCGCTTCTCTGGGTACCCGCTCTCGCCCGCTTGTATCCGTACTTCTTTGCCGGAGATTGGGTCCACACCTCGCCAGTCGGAGTTCATCGCTACCTTGATTGGCCGTTTGCTTTGCCGTTGACGATAGTCCATTGGTTAGTTCTCTCTGCCGTCTTCGCGCTGCTCGCAAAGCGGCTACGAGGCGCAGCCCTAGTCGCTGCCGCAGGCGCCTTTCTTGTCATCGCTGGTGTGGCAACGCACTTTGCTTGCACCGCTGCGGGCATTCAGCTTCCTGTGCGGCAGCCACACTTGTGAGCAACCCAGCAATGCCTAACCCCTCAGTCAAGGGGACGTCCACAAGCGGGCTTCGCCCACTTGCGGCCACCCCTTACCTCGAACGTTAGGCATCAGAAGGCAGCGGGGCCGGTGAAGTCTCGGCGACGTGTCTGCGGCTTCTGGGTGCCTGCTTCATCCTCAGCGTGGGCTGTCCGTCCTTCGGCGGCCATCGCACGGGCCGTGGCGGCTCAAGCCGCATTCAAGTCTGCTTGGGCACATGTGGGTGGCCGTGGCAGCACTCCACGGTCGCTGGAAATCGCTCTCCCTGGTCACCGCCGGTGGTAATCTGTGGGCCAGCCCTGCCAAGGCAAGCTTTCAGCGCTTTGCCAACGCAGTTGAAATCCTTCGTCTCGTTGGGCCGGCGTCGTGGCATTTGTCGTGCAAGTCTCATGCTCCACCAAGGTATGCCGCGTATGGCTGCCGAGCATGAAATACATGTCGGTTGTGGCATTGCGTTCCAGGCATCTCGGCGCCCCGCTCGCTTTGCCTAACCGCTCCGTCAAGGGGACTGGCCTGCGGCCAGCCCCTTACGTCGAACGTTAGGCATCAGAAAGCAGCAGGTTGGTGAAGTCTCAGCGGCCTGTCCGAGCCTTCATTGGGGCAACTCAATCGTCGGCATGGGCTGTCCGTCCTCCGGCGGCCAGCGCGCGGTCCGCGCCGGTTCCAGCCGTATTCAAGTCGGCTTGGGCACATTGGGGGTGGCCGCAGCAGCACATCAAGGTCGCTAGAGTCGATCTCCTTGGTCACCGCCGGTGGTACTCTGTGGGACATTTCTGCCAAGGCAAGCTTGCAGCGCTTTGCCAAGGCAGTTCAAATCCTTCGTCTCGTCCGGCCAGCGTCGTAGCGCTTGTCATGCAAGCACTCTGCTTTGTCAGCTCCTGCGTCGTCTGGCCGACCGGTTTGAAATACATGTCGGTTGGGGCATTGCGTTCCAGGCGTCTCGGTGCTTCGGCCGCTTTGCCTAACCGCTCCGTCAAGGGGACCTGCCTACGGCAGGCCCCTTACGTCGAACGTTAGGCGTCGCCGAAGGATCGCAGTCATCCACCCGGAGTCGTAATTGGAATCGAATACAAGATCAAGTTCTGCGTTCCTGAAAGCTACGATCCGTCTGGCCTTTTCAAGAAGCTTCCAAGCCCAATCGATGGGCCCTCAATGACAGAGATCTACAACTTCAAAATTGAGCATGACGGTTTCCACTTCGTCGATCATCTCGTAAGTAACGAAGTAGCCTCAGTAGCCTTCAGGCGCTTTGTGAATGAGGCTTTGAGTCACGCTGAGTCAGTGCAAATCGTTGAGCCATGAAGATTTCCAAGGTCAGTTTGCAAACCCCGACGCCTAACCCCTCCGTCAAGGGGACCTGCCTTCGGCAGGCCCCTTACGTCGAACGTTAGGCATCAGAAGGCAGGAGCCTACTGGTGAGTCCAAAGCCGCCCATTCACGCTTGCCGGCTGCCGACTCCTTCGTCGGCATGGGCTGTCCGTCCTCCGGCGGCCAGCGCACGGACCGTGGCGGCTCCCGCCGTATTCCAGTCAGCTTGGGCACATGTCGGTGGCCGCGGCGGCACACCACGGTTGCTGGAATCGCTCTCCTTGGTCGGCGCCGGTGGTACGCTGTGGGCCATCTCTGCCAAGGCGTGTTTTCAGCGCTTTGCCCAGCCTGCTGAAATCCTTGGTCTCGCCTTGCCGGCGCCAAAGTACTTGTCATGCAAGCATCCTGCCTTATCAGCCCGCACCGCGTCTGGCAACCGCGCCTGAAATACATGTCGGTTGTGGCATTGCGTTCCGGGTGTTTCGGCACTCTACCCGCTCTGCCTAACCACTCCGTCAAGGGGACTGGCCTGCGGCCAGCCCTTTACGTCGAACGTTAGGCATCAGAAGGCAACAGGTTGGTGAAGGCACTGCGGCACGTCCGAGCCTTATGGGCGGCAACTCCCTCGTCAGCGTGGGCTGTCCGTCCTTCGGCGGCCAGCGGACGGGCCGTGGTGGCTCCAGCCGTATTCAAGTCAGCTTGGGCACATGTGGGCGGCCTCGGCAGCATGCCAAGGCCGCAAGTTGCTCTGCCTGGTCAGCGCCAGTGGTACTCTGTGGGTCACATCTGCCACGGCAAGCTTCCAGCGCTCTGCCAAGGTAGCTGAAATCCTTCGTCTTGTCCGGCCAGCGTCGTAGCACTTGTTATGCAAACGCTCTACTTTGCCAGTCACTTCCTCGTGGGGCCACCGGGCTTGAAATACATGTCGGTTGTAGCTTCGCGTTCCGGGCATCTCGCTGCTCTGGCCCCTTTGCCTAACCGCTCCGTCAAGGGGACCTGCCTGCGGCAGGCCCCTTACGTCGAACGTTAGGCATCAGAAGGCAGCAGGGCCGGTGAAGTCTCAGCGACATGTCTACGGTTTCTGGGTGCCAGCTTCATCGTCAGCGTGGGCTGTCCGTCCTCCGGCGGCCAGCGCACGGTCCGCGGCGGCTCCGGCCGTATTCAAGTCAGCCTGGGCACATGTGGGTGGCCGCAGCAGTACGCCACGGTCGCCGGAACCGCTCTCGTTGGTCACGGCCGGTGGTACTCTGTGGCCCATCTCTGCCAGAGCAAGCTTCCAGCGCTTTGCCAAGGTCGCTGAAATCCGTCGTCCCTGCCGCCCAGCGTCGTAGCACTTGTTATGCAAGTACTCTGTCCTTCCAGTCACTGCATCGTCTGGCTACCAGCCTTCAAATACATGCCGGTTGCGGCATTGCGTTCCGGGCATCTCGGTGCCCCACTCGCTTTGCCTAACCCCTCCGTCAAGGGGACTGGCCTGCGGCCAGCCCCTTACGTCGAACGTTAGGCGTCAAGTCATACGTCCTCCGATGCCCCGTAGTGAACCCATGTCAGACGATTCAGACGAAGTCCGGTTCGAACACGAAGCCGAGAAGCGCGATCCGATTCGACAGGTCGCCGCAATGCGTGACACGCTGGACGAGATCGAAATACACCTTCGGTACAGCCTTCCTCGCCTCAAGCTAATAGGATGGTTGATCGTGACTCTTCTGGCCCTGATTCTTTGGCGGGTTTGGCACTAGTGGACTTAAGCGTACCAAGCAAGGCGTTCGCCCACGCCAACGGTTCATCTCAAACACCCTAACATCAAAGGCTAGTGGCAGATTCCACCGCGAAGCCTAACCCCTCCGTCAAGGGGACTGGCCTGCGGCCAGCCCCTTACGTCGAACGTTAGGCATCAGAAAGCAGCAGGGCCGGTGAAGTCTCAGTGACATGTCCACGGTCTCTGGGTGCCAGCTTCATCGTCAGCGTGGGCTGTCCGTCCTTCGGCGGCCAGCGGACGGGCCGTGGCAGTTCCAGCCGTATTCAAGTCGGCTTGGGCACATGTGGGTGGCCGCTGCAGCATGCCAAGGTCCCAAGTTGATCTGCCTGGCCAGCTCCGGTGGTACTCTGTGGGCAATCTCTGCCAAGGCAAGCTTTCAGCGTTTTGCCGAGGCAGCTGAAGCCCTTCTTCTCTTCCGGCTAGCGTCGTAGTACTTGTGATGCAATCACTCTGCTTTGCCAGTCACGGCCTCGTCAGGCTGCCGGGTTTGAAATACATGTCGGTTGTGGCTCCGCGTTCCGGGCATCTCGGTGCTCCCACCGCTTTGCCTAACCGCTCCGTCAAGGGGACTGGCCTACGGCCAGCCCCTTACGTCGAACGTTAGGCCCTCCGGGAACAGCCGGCTTGCGCCACCTTGGTGCGTCGCGCAAAATATCCACCTATGACCACAACGTTTTCGCCTTCATCCCTACATCTGGATATCTATATCCACATGGGGAGTCCGGCGTTGACGTCTAAATCACGTTAGGCGTCTCATGGAAAGCGAAAGCCATCGTCGCTACGAACTATGGGTCGAGTCCGGCGTTTACTCGTTCTTTCCGACCGACAATGAGTCGGCTAGGTCGCTTCTGTCCCCCGAGGCGCGGCTACTTTGGTGGTGTTCCGCTTCGTCCTGGGAAGAGGCCATGTCACTCAAGGAACAGTTTCTAAGCTTTGCACATTGAGTTTCAGGTCTGCACATGCGCATCTTAGGTTCTCTTGCAATGTTTGCACTGGTCGTCGCCGCTCTTCGATACTTCGGGGGCGTAGGCATTTGGTGGGCTGTGGCGTTTGCAGCAATCGCCGCTGCCATTCCATTTACTCCGTTCTTCGAGTTTGGCGCAGATGACACTCCGTTCAATCCCGACGCCTAACCCCTCCGTCAAGGGGACGTCCACAAGCGGGCTTCGCCCACTTGCGGCCGCCCCTTACGTCGAACGTTAGGCCTCCAAGGGTCGGACAGAATTCGCCATGCTAAGGTGTCCTCATTGTCAGCAGCTCGGCCTCGCCTTTCGCGAGAAGATCTCCTCCACTCCTTGGTCGCCTGCAGCCTGCCGCTCGTGTGGTCTGTTGTCCTATGAGCGCCAAGCGATAACTGTTCTTTCATTGGTCACGGTCCAAGCTGCATTCGTTGCAGCTGCCGTGACTTCCATCCAGTTCTTGTCTTGGCTTCCTTGGTCTTGTTTTGCGCCTCTTGTTGCTGCTATTGCCGCGCTCCTTGCGCTATGGCCATCGGTCACATCAACAGCCGAAGAGGTCGCTCGCCAACGCCGCAATCGACAACGCCAACTATGGTTGGTTTTTTTCGTCTTCGTCGCCTTCATGGCATTCAAATACTTCAGGGTAGGCGCATGAAGTCTTCAATCACGTCCTTGGCTGATCCGAGGCCTAACCCCTCCGTCAAGGGGACCTGCCTTCGGCAGGCCCCTTACGTCGAACGTTAGGCCGCATTCAAGATGCAAACACTACCCGCCTACCTCAAGACGAAAAGTCTCGTTTCCGTTCGACGACGCGATGTCGACGACTTCGGAATTCAAGGCTTTCTGGTGGGCCTTTCCGACAACTTGGTGGCTCTCGAGTATCTTTGCGACTTCCAGCTTGATGGGCTCACTGTTCTACGTCGATCAGACATTACGGAAGTCAGGCGAACCGAAACCGATGAGTTTCAAGAGCGCCTCTTGAAACGCGAAGGCATTCAGGCTGGAACTCAGGCTCCTATGCCTTTGCAGTTGGAGGGGTGGAAGTCGCTGATTCAGCAGCTTTCTGATCACTACCCTCTCATGATTCTGGAGCGGGAGCTTGGCCCCTCCCCGGAGTTCGCGATTGGCCGCCCAATCAGAGCAACAGCGACTCAAGTTGAGTTTCACACCTTCACCGGTACCGGAAGGTGGTCAACCAAGACTGAGCGGCTAAAGTATGCGCAGATCACTTGTCTTCAAGTGAACACACGGTACTTGGGCTTCTACCAGAGGCACTTTGATCGCGATGCGGCCTAACCCCTCAGTCAAGGGGACGTCCACAAGCGGGCTTCGCCCACTTGCGGCCGCCCCTTACCTCGAACGTTAGGCCCTCCGGGAACAGCCGGCTTGCGCCACCTTGGTGCGTCGCGCAAAATATCCACCTATGACCACAACGTTTTCGCCTTCATCCCTACATCTGGATATCTATTTCCACATGTGGAGTCCAGCGTTGACGTCTAAATCACGTTAGGCATCAGAGGGCAGCAGGCGGGTGAGAGCGCAGCGGCATGGCCGGGCCTTCTGGGTGACAACTCAATCGTCGGCATGGGCTGTCCGTCCTTCGGCGGCCAGCGCACGGGCCGTGGCGGCTCCTGCCGTATTCTGGTCAGCGTGGGCACATGTGGGTAACCGCGGCAGCATGCCGAGGCTGCAAGTTGCCTTGTCTGGCCAGCGCCAGTGGTACTCTGTCGGCAATCGCTGCCACGGCGAGACCTCAGCGCTCTGCTGAGGCCGTTGAAATACCTCTTCTCTCCAGGCCAGCGTCGCAGCACTTGTCATGCAAGTCTTCTGTTCCACCAACGCACGACTCGCGTAGCCACCGGGCATGAAATACATGTCGGTTGTGGCATTGCGCTCCAGCCATCTCGGTGCTCTGGCCGCTTTGCCTAACCGCTCCGTCAAGGGGACCTGCCTGCGGCAGGCCCCTTACGTCGAACGTTAGGCATCACATGAGTGAGCGGTACGGCGAAATCGAGGTCATCCCGCCGGCGCTGGATTGGGCGCCGACGCAGCCGTCGATGCTCTTTAAGAGCGGAATACCCAATGCCAGTGAGGTTGCGTCTCAACTCATCTGGGCAGCAAAGCTGCTTGGGTCGAGTGACGCCGGGTTGCACATACTCAACGAGTGGTTTGTCGTGGCATCCGCAACCGATTGGGTCTCCGCAGCCGCTAAAGGGCCGGCAGAGTACGAACTGTTCGTCTACATGCGCTCCTTCCCAGAGGCAGGTCAGAATGAAATTCGACCAGAGTTTGTTGCAGCTGCGTTCTCGAAGGCGGTTGTCGTCCTAGGCCCAGCTGGCATACGGGTTGTGCGAGGACATGTAGAGGACAACGATCCGATACTTGAACATCTCAGCCGGGCGCCTGAGTGGAAGCGTGCTGTTGCATTCCGAGGCGTCGGCGATGCCTAACCCCTCCGTCAAGTGGACTGGCCTGCGGCCAGCCCCTTACGTCGAACGTTAGGCATCAGAAGGCAGCAGGGCCGGTGAAGTCTTAGCGACATTTCTACCGTTTCTGGGCGCCTGCTTCATCGTCGGCGTGGGCTGTCCGTCCTTCGGCGGCCAGCGCACGGACCGTGGCGGCTCCTGCCGTATTCCAGTCAGCTTGGGCACATGCGGGTGGCCGCGGCAGCACACCGCGGCTGCTGGAATCGCTCTCCTTGGTCGGCGCCGGTGGTACGCTGTGCGCCATCTCTGCCAAGGCGAGCTTTCTTCGCTTGGTGAAGGCAGCTGAAATCCCTTGTCTGGTCAGGTCAGCCTCGTGCTACTTTTCATGAAAGCACCTTGCTCCATCAGCGGTTGGCGCGCTTGGCAAGCTGTTAAGGAATACATACCGGTTCTGGCATTGCGTTCCAGGCATCTCGGTGCTCTGGCCGCTCTGCCTAACCCCTCCGTCAAGGGGACTGGCCTGCGGCCAGCCCCTTACGTCGAACGTTAGGCATCAGAAGTCAGGGGCTGACCGTTGTGTCCGAAGCAGCGTATCCACGAATGTCGGCTGCCTGCTTCATCGTCAGTGTGGGCTGTCCGTCCTTCGGCGGCCCGCGCACGTTCCGTGGCGGCTCCAGCCGTATTCAGGTCAGCTTGGGCACATATGGGTGGCCGCAGCAGCACACCACGCTCGCTGGAATTGCTCTTCCTTGTAACCGCCGGTGGTACTCTGTGGGCAATCTCTCGCTTCGGCGAGCTTTCAGCGCATTGCCGAGGTCGTTGAAATCCTTCGTCTCCTCCGGCCAGCGTCGTAGCACTTGTTATGCAAGCACTCTGCTTTGCCAGCCACTGGCTCGTCGGGCCACCGGGTTTGAAATACATGCCGGTGGCGGCATTGCGTTCCAGGCATCTCGGTGCCCTGGCCACCGTGCCTAACCGCTCCGTCAAGGGGACTGGCCTGCGGCCAGCCCCTTACGTCGAACGTTAGGCATCAGAAGGCAGCGGTCTGGTGAAGTCTCAGCGACATGTCAACGGCTTCTGGGTGCCGGCTTCATCGCCGGCGTGGGCTGTCCGTCCTTCGGCGGCCAGCGCACGGGCTGTGGCGACTCCAGCCGTATTCGAGTCAGCTTGGGCACAAGTCGGCGGCCGCAGTGGCACATCACGGTTGCTGGAATCACCCTCCTTGGTCACCGCCGGTGGTACTCTGTTGGCTATCTCTGCCACGGCAAGCTTTCACCGCTTTGCCGAGGTAGCTGAAGTCCTTCTTCTCTACCGGCCAGCGTCGTAGCACTTGTCATGCAAGCACTCTGCTTTGTCAGCCCCTGCGTCGTCTGGCTTCGGGGCTTGAAATACATGTCGGTTGTGGCATTGCGTTCCAGGCATCTCGTTGCTCTGGCCGCTCTGCCTAACCGCTCCGTCAAGGGGACTGGCCTGCGGCCAGCCCCTTACGTCGAACGTTAGCCGTCATATGCCAATCGTCGATGTCGAGTTGGTCTGTGCGAGCGTGCGAGACGCGCCGCCAGTCTCGGCAGCGGCTCTCGCATCAGCACTTGGCAACGTGTTCGGCAGCTCGCCGGGTCGCACGTGGGTACGAGTTCGCTTTCTGCCGTCATCTGCCTATGCAGAAAACGAGTGTGAGGTAGGCGCTGAGCAGTTGCCGGCCTTTGTCACGGTCCTTCAAGCCCATTGGCCGGTCGGCCAAGCATTCGCAGAGCAGGTCCGCCAAGTCACTCATGCAGTAGCCGGCTGCCTGTCGCTCCCGCCCGAGCGAGTGCATGTTCACTACGCGCCAGAGGCTGCAGGTCGGCAAGCCTTCGGCGGTAATCTGGTAAGTTGAGCCTTGTGGCCATCTTCGAGGCATCAGCCTCCGTGTTCAAGTCACCGCTCTCACCCGTCGTGACGGCTAACCCCTCCGTCAAGGGGACCTGCCTTCGGCAGGCCCCTTACGTCGAACGTTAGCCGTCAATCAAGATGCGCCGTTGCCCACACTGCGCTGCCAAGTCGTTGAAGCTGCTTCAGCTTGCTCGGTCTAGCGAAGAGCGCCCGGCCACCTGTAGCGCTTGCGGTCTACACAGTTTCGTCCCTGCCTGGGTTTTCGTTCCAGGTCTACTCATGTTCGAAGCGGCTACTTGGTCTGGTGTTGTGCTGGCGCTGTGGTTTGGAGCGAGCGTCCTATTTGTGGCGTCTATTGCCGCCGCCTCTCTGGTTGGTCTCATCCTCGTCGCGGCTTGTCCTCTGCGAATAGCTTCAATCAAATCCGCCGGGCTCCACTTTAGTGGCCCAGGGCCCTTCTATTCGGGCAACCCTTGAGCATCAAGTTCCGTTCTGTCAACCTCCGATCCATGAGCTCTCGGCCCTCTCACGCCGTGACGGCTAACCCCTCCGTCAAGGGGACGTCCCGCAAGCGGGCCGCCCCTTACGTCGAACGTTAGGCATCAGAAGGCAGCAGGTTGGTGAGGTCTCAGCGGCATGTCTGCGGTTTCTGGGTGCCAACTTCATCGTCGGCGTGGACTGTCCGTCCTTCGGCGGCCAGCGCACGGGCCGTGGCGACTCCAGCCGTATTCAAGTCAGCTTGGGCACATGTAGGTGGCCGCAGCAGCACGCCACAGTCGCTGGAATCGCTCTGCTTGGTCACCGCCGGTGGTACTCTGTGGCGATCTCTGCCAAGGCAAGCTTGCAACGCTTTGCCAAGGCAGTTGAATTCCTTCGTCTCGTCCGGCCGGCCGGCGTCATAGCATTTGTCATGCAAGTCTCTTGCTCCGCCAACGCGCGCCTGGCCTGCCTGCCAGGCATGAAATACATGTCGGTCGTGGCATCGCGTTCCAGGCATCTCGGTGCTCTGGCCGCTCTGCCTAACCGCTCCGTCAAGGGGACTGGCCTGCGGCCAGCCCCTTACGTCGAACGTTAGGCATCAACAAGGGGTGCCATGCCCATCAAAGATCGCGACTACGAGCTGACCGCGGACTTGCTCGGTCAATACCGAGATGCAGCACTGGCAAACGCTCAGTCGCTGCTGGAGGAGGCCGCCCTTCTGCTGGCTCACGGTCATCTAGCACGGGCGTATTTCCTGTCGGCGTCGAGTATTGAAGAGGCGGGAAAGGCTGTTCAAGCCTTTGAAGGGCTCGGTCGGAACCTGAGGGATCCCGCCGTTACCCACCGACTGAAGCTCTTGTTCGAGGATCACTCGCAAAAGGTCACCTATGCCTTTTCGCCTTGGCTGCAGGCTGCGCCCAACCTTCGCGAAGAGGTCATGGACTTCGTCAACATCATGGTCAACCTTGGCTTTGGGCGAGAGGCATCCATGTACACCGACATTCACGCCGAGCGGAGGATGGTGACAACTCCCCAAAGTCAAATCAGTCAGCGGTCTGCGGCTGATTGTGTTCGCCTCGCCGGCACCGTTCTTTCCTATGTCGGTCCACACGTTCGTCAGGCAAAGCCAAAGACCACAACCCGTGTGCAGGACGCCTTCTTTGCACTCAAACCGGCACTCTTCCAGAAGATGGCCAACACAGGTGACTTCTGGGAGTACTACATCTCACGCATGGAGTCGGGTGACATGGGTCTCGAATCGGCAGTCACCGACTACAACCAACACTATCTGTCAAAAGGGGTAGCGTTCAAGCCAACCTCGAACCCGTCAAATGACGCCGATGCCTAACCCCTCCGTCAAGGGGACCTGCCTTCGGCAGGCCCCTTACGTCGAACGTTAGCCGTCTGAGGGAGGCGAAGTGCAAAGTCGGTGCGAAGCCTTTTTGGCCACCTCGGCGCAGCGCTCCGGCCGTCACGCTCTCCGTCCAAGGTCGCAACAGGCTTCGCCTGCTGCTCATGTCGCCACGGTCGTCCTGAACTGGTGCCTCCTGTCAAGCCGCGTCAAGCGTGCGGCGCGGTGCCGAACGAGTCTGCCCCACGCCACACCCTTGCCGCTTGGTGGCATGGCCCGCGGTCGTGAGCTTGGTTGTTCATCGGATGAGGAATACCAAAGACATCTTGGCAGTCATCTTGTGAGGCCAAGGTCGCCGTGCCTGGTCAGCGGGTCAGAAACAGCCCTTCGTTCGGCGCCGCGGCCCGGCGAGCAAGATGAGGCTGTTCAATGTCTTCGGCGCCTGGCCAGCCAAGTGAAACAGCCGGGCCAGCGGTGGCACACTGCATCAAACGCTGGCTTGCTCAATGCACAGCCGGCTAACCCCTCCGTCAAGGGGACTGGCCTGCGGCCAGCCCCTTACGTCGAACGTTAGGCATCAGAAGGCAGCAGGCTTGTGAAGTCTCAGCGACATGTCATCGGTTTCTGGGGGCCGGCTTCATCGTCGGCGTGGGCTGTCCGTCCTTCGGCGGC
>NZ_JBBUTG010000046.1:0-10652 GCF_038066555.1 Ideonella lacteola
CGGCCGCCCGCGCGCTCGCCCCATAGCCCGCCGCGAGTGCTACTC
The DNA here is from genome assembly GCF_038066555.1 of Ideonella lacteola. NCBI lineage: Bacteria > Pseudomonadati > Pseudomonadota > Betaproteobacteria > Burkholderiales > Sphaerotilaceae > Ideonella > Ideonella lacteola. The sequence continues at coordinate 46 of NZ_JBBUTG010000046.1, forward strand.
CGGCACGCTGACAAACAACGGGGGTAAGGGGGTACTGCGCCCGCAATCGCCCAAACATGCCTTCGCGCGACGCCATCGCCTTCATCCAAGTCGCCAAGCCCCTTCACCGCCCCCCGGTCTGCTCGTCCGAGCAGATTCGTGAAAGATCCAGGCTAGTGCAGTGTCCGACGCCATGCGGAGCATCAAACCGTGCCTTTGGCCGCCTGGCGTCGCTGCAATTCTTCGCGATGCCACCGGGCGTCGCTGTGGTTTGCGCCTCGCCAGACGACCAAACCCATCGGTTTTCTTAGGTTCCGCCTAGCATCGAACACTGCACTGGCGTGCTTGTCAGGCCGGCGGGCGGCGCGGGCGGCGTCGCTCCAGCCATTCGAACAGGGCCATGCCCGCCAGCATCGCCAGCACGAAGACGACAGCTTTCACCTGCCCCATGCCGAGCGCGACGATGGAGGGCCCCGGGCAAAAACCCACCAGGCCCCAGCCGAGGCCAAACAGCAGGCTGCCGCCCACCAGCCGGCGGTCTATCGCCTTCGGCTCAGGCAGTTGCATGGGCAGACCCAACAGGGATTGGCCGCGCCGGCGCGCCAACGCGAAGGCGGGCGCCGCCACACCGATGGCCCCCAACATCACCAGTGCGAGCGAAGGGTCCCACGGGCCAGCCAGATCCAGAAAGCCCAGCACCTTGGCCGGATTGGCCATGCCCGAGACGAGAAGGCCCGCGCCGAAGATCAGGCCCGAGCACCACGCCCACCACAGGTTCATGGCCATCACCCGCTCAGGCGCCAAACCCGGTCGCCCAAGCGTGGCGAACGACGAAGACCGTGGCGAAGCCCGCCCCCATGAATGCCAGGGTCGCCACCATCGAACGCGCTGAGCGCAGCGACAAGCCACACACCCCGTGGCCACTGGTACAACCCGACGCATAGCGGGTGCCGAGCCCCACCAGCAGGCCCGAGACGATCAGGGTGCCCATGCCCGCCTCGATGTGCACTGCCGGCAGTTGGGCGACAACGCCACCCAGCGCGGGCGCAGCAACCAAGCCCGCGACAAACGCCAAGCGCCAGGCCGATTCGCCACGAGGTGCTTGCAGCAGGCCGCCCACGATGCCGCTGATGCCGGCGATGCGGCCCTGCCACCACATCAGCACCGCCGCAGCCGTGCCGATGAGTGCGCCGCCAGCGAGGGACGAGAAGGGGGTGAAGCTGTTCCAGTCGATCGTCATGCGGCAGTGGGGGCGAAAAGGGTCAATGCGGCGGAGTCGGCGCTCCGCCGCGCTGGGCATTTTCGCAGGCCGGTGTTGGCGGCGGCGCCGCTGATGCCATGCACATCAGGCCGCTTCTTGTGGTGCTCGTGCGTTGTGCCGGTGCTGCACTTGGGCCAGGTAGGCATTGCGTCCTGCGCTGTCGCGCATCGCTTCGCGCTTGGGGGTCATTTCGTGGTCGTAGGCGGCAGCCCACTGCTGGCGAAAGCTGTCCAACTCAGTGGTGGAGAGGCGGCCTGATCCGGGCGTGGCCAATGGGCGCTCGAGAGGCACACCGTCCTGGGCATAGCCAGCGAGTGTCTTGACGGTGTACTTCTGTCCCCTGTGCTCGACGGTGGCTTGCGGGTCCGTGCCGGTGACGACCGCGTGGGCGACCTTGACCGCCAGATCAGACTGGCTGTACCGAAGCGCCTGCGGCGAGGGGATCATCAGGCCGTCTTGAGCGCCGCCTGCTTTGGGGCTGCCAGTGCACAGCACCAACGAGCGTTTCGCGAGTTGCTCGCTGTTGTTCTTGAGGTATTCCTTCATCGACGCCAGGCCCAGCGATCCGCATTCAGTCTGGCCGCCTTGCGGGTGAACCTTGCCTCCCGAGCCGGTCAACAACCTAGTGAGATCCATCACGGCCACCGGCGTGTCGCTCTGGGTGAGCGCTGACTCGATGTTGTAAGACGATGCCATGTCGTATGCAACGAGGTTCAGTACTCGCCCGTTCGGGGTCGCGACATAGGCGTCCACGTGTCCCTTGCCTGTGCTGACTGCCTCTGCTTCCAGAAACCCCACCCTCTTGTTGACAAACAGGTAGGCGATGGGCTTTCCGGTTTCCTGGGCTGTCCGGGCCAGCTTCTGCAACTCACCAGCGACGTCCGCGGTTCCGCCGGTGGTGCTGGTTTTCACATCGACCCCGAGCTTCGACTTGTAGTGCGCCGCCAGGTGCTGGATCTGTTCGAGCGTCAGCTGTTGTTCCGCAGGCCTGCTCGCCAGAAAGTCCTGCTTCTTGGCCGAGGGTGGAGCCCGACGCGGCGCGGCCGCCATGGAGGCCGTTTCCGAAGGGGCTGGCGCCTGGCGCCGGGGCTGCAATGCAGGCGAGCCATCGTCGAGGCCCGGTCTCGGCGAGGCGGCGCGGCCAGTGGGGTTGGATTCACTCCGCGGCCGCGCCGAATGTGCGTTCTCGACCACGTCCGTGGCCTTGCAGCAGTTGCCGAAGATCTTCATGGGAGAGGTCCTTCCAATCGCCCGAGTTGACGTTGGAAGCATCCTCACGCAGCAAGCGGCCTGCTGCGGCTGGCCCGCGAAGCGATGCACCTGGAACCGAAGAGGCTCAGGGCCCTGGGGCCAGCCCGCCGGAGAGAGGGTGAGCCTTACTGGTGCTCGAAGAGTTTCAACGCCCAGGCGGTCTTCACCGCTTTGCGCCGTGCCTGCAGCACGAATTCTTTCTCTTCCGGCTCGCGGGTCTCGCCGGGCTGATGGGGCCTGCGCACCCACAACATCGCCAACAGCCCACGGTCGGCGTAGTAGGCGCCAAACCAATTGACTGCCCGCCCGATATGGCACTCACCGCTGAGCCAGACTGGGAAATCTGCCACCACGTCGTAGGTGTAGTGCCCAGGTCCGTACGATGTCTCTGGTTCAGCGGCGTCTTCCTGTGTCGCTTTCGTTGGGCAAATGGCCCGCGGTTCACTCGTCAGCAGATCATCACCGACCGTGTGGTTCAAGACACCCACCGCTTGATTCAGATCGGTGGCGGTGGACTCGTCCAGCTCGACAGGTGGGCGGTCCGGCGTTTCTTGCCGACGGGGCACCTCGAAGCGGTACTCGTAGTCCACCCGAATGGCGGGCACCGCGCCCGCTGCGACGAATGGCCGCAGCAGGTAGACGGTGTCGAAGCCGTATTGCCCATTGATGTACGCCGCATAAGCACGACCGTTGAGCGCGATCCAACGGTAGCCTTGGTTCGCCCCGCGCCCGTTGAGTGAGAACTGGACGGGCTTGGACGGGCTGACGAACCGCCCTTCGCGAAACTCCGAGAACGAGACCTGCGTCCATATGCCCGTGCCACCAACGAAGGAGTCCACGACCAGATCACGATCACCATCGTCGTCGAGGTCGATCAGGGTGTAGCTCGCAAGGCCGTTTTCGCCACCTCCTTCGACGCCGCTGCCGACCAAGGCGCTCCATTCGTCCGGTGTCACTCCGGCTGGCCGCACGGTTGGAAAGGCTGATTCATGCCACTTCGCTTCGTCGCCGCCTTCGCTGGCCGGGATCTCATTGGCGAAACGTGTCGTGGGGCTCGTCCAAGCCACGTCATCCAGCGCCCGTTCGAGGGCGAACTCGGCGTTCGTGGACATCCGTTTGTCGATGGACCGTCGCAGCGCTTCGGCGGCCGCCTTGTCGATTGCATCCGGGTGGTACGAACTCGCCACACGCCACTGCACAGCGAGTGATTCGTTTCGTTCGGAGTGCCGCGACAGCAAACACCCAACATCGGCGCCGCAGGCATCACGCTGCTTCAACCATTGCCGTTGTTCCGAAGCCAGTTGGGCCTTGTCCGCATGAGGCGCGCGCCGCAGCTGGGCCAACGTCTCAGCGATCTGACGGTCTCCCGCCCGCAGCCGCGGATCCGCGCAGATCGCCTTCTCAGCATCGCCTTTGGCCACGTCGCAGGCTATGCCTGTGGGCTCAGCCACGGCCAGCGCAGTGGACAGCCCCAGCAGGCCTGCGGCGAAATGGCGCTGGGCCCAGACAAAACAGCTGTGGGCAGGGGTGAAGAGCGCCCCGACATGCGCGGCCAGGCCTTCCATGCGATTCACGCGATCCATACGAATGTGACAAGGTGAGATAGGCACGACGGCCGAGCCGGGCGAAACCGCTTTGCGCCGTCAGAAGCTTGGCGCGTACATCAGCCGGCCCGGCCGTCCATGTGCCGCTGCCTGGCTTGCGCGATCTGCGTCGAAGAAAGAAAAGGGCTGCTGCCGCAACCCGCACAAGCCCCGCTGCCTGGCGGGTTCGCGGTGTCGCAGACCAGGCAGGTCCACGAATAGGCGGGCGGCGCATTCTCTGCCGCAGGCGCGCTTTCAATGGCCATCTTCGCCGTCGCAACCATCCGCCGGCCCCACTTGCGCCAAATGAGCGCCACAGCCGATGCGACCGCCAAGATCAGGCATAGCGCCATGAACGGCACGAAGTCGCGCGTGGAGTTATGCGAGCCCGACGCCGACCCACCGCTCAGGAGCTCAAGGAACGCTGCCAACACCGTTCCGATGGTCGACAGTATCAACAGGGCGGCGAGAAGTGTATTGATCATGGAAGAGTAATGAGCGCAGGGGCTGAAGCGCCTGGGTCCGCTACAAGGGCCCGACGCTGAACGACAACCTACACCATCAGCAGGTAGCCCACGCACAAGGCGACGCCAAGCGCGTTCAAAACAACCGGCACGAGCCGCCCAACGGTACGTGGCCCGATGAAGTAGCCGATCGCCCCGATCACCAGCCCCACCATCCAAGCAGCCGGCCCCAGCAGCAGCATCTCAGCGAGGCAACCCACATAGGGGCTGGAGCACCAAGCGGGATCGGTGGCGCCAATCCACACGGCCAGCGCAGGAGGCACCGTGCCCAGCACCAGGGACAGAGTGGGCAGTGAACGGCCCTGGCTTGAGCGTGATGCCGTCGAAGTCGTTTGAGCTGGCATGTTCTTGATGCTGCGCGGCGGTGACCGCGACCAAATCTGTCCGCCGTATGTTGGCGGGCTGAAATTCCCTCACCCCCAATTTTTCGACAGTTCCGGAGGGCGGTGAGGGCGCAAAGACAACTTCTAAGGTTTGAAAGAGCAACTTAAGAGGATTGGTTTGCCGGCTCCATCAGCAAACTTTGCCGCTTGCAGCGCAGGGCAACGCAATCGCTGGTCCTGCCACGTCCTTGAAGAATGGCAAGGTAAAGAGGCGCCTCACGGACGGGTCTGAGTCGAGAGTTCAGAACAACGATCAAGTCTTGTTTGCGTTGTCGTGGGACCGCTATGAATCAAACACACGGGTTTCTCGTGGCTCGCCTTGATCCGTCTCTTGCAGTTCGTGTTTGAGGAAATGTCCAGCGCGTATGCATTCCGCCCCGATTCTGCGCAGATCACTCCGCCGGTGACAAGTTCTAGCGATTCACCAGATAGTGAAATACGTGTTTCGGTGGCTATGTAGGTACTCTTATATATCGAATGGCCTTGCTGAATTATGTGGATAAATTTGTTGTCTCCGGCAGGTTCTGCCCCGGCGGGTATATTCCCGATACGCTTGGCGGTGCCGTCCTTAAAGGCAATTCTGTAGACTTCGTTCTGGGCGTTAAGTCCAAGTTCAATGGGCGATACTCTAATGAGACCCGCCAGCTGGTCGGTGCTCGATTCAACGAACTCGAAGCCGCGTCGACAGCCATCAGTTATATCTAGCAATTGCACTGGCAAGGGTGCAGGAAATCCGATCAGCTCAAGTTGAACATGGGCATTGGTTTCGGAGCAATTTATGTCGTTTCCGGCCATGCAGGGGCTGCAAAAGGTTGAGCAGAAAAGAACGATCGCCCACGCTTTCGCCGAAATGGAAAATATACATGCTGTCCGATTGTCTAATGACCCCGCATGGCGGGCGGCCGTTTCGTCTATGCGATCACCAACCTTTAGTCTCGCCATCAGTTAAAAGATACCTGCGAGCTGGTGGATATTTAACCGGACCCTGATCCCTACTGATCAGAGAATCTCCGGTAGCGAGAATTTGGCGGGCGAGCGCACGACTCACGCTCAAACTGCGGACCGGAGAAATCTAGGCCGTCGGGTCTGGGTTGAATTTCGCCGTCTGGCAGGCGAATCAGAAATTCGGCGTCTGATGCAACTATCGCCAGGGGCTTGTCCTTTAAAAACTCAGCCGAGAAGACGCCCTTCGAAACGGCGACATTCCCAACGATTTGTAGCTTTGCGACGTCGAAAATGGAGATGACGGAGTCTTGAGGATTGTTCGGGTTGAGTAATGTTGGATGGCCCCAAACTAAGATATATCTCCGGGAGCAATCCATTTCGTATCCGTCGATTCGAATTCTGGTCTCGATCGTGACCTTCATCTTCTCAACCGCAAGAGCCAGACTGCGGTCGCCGACTACATCGATATCTGTTTCACGCGCTGCAAGGGTGCTGGTCCACATTGAAAACGCGAGAAACAGGAGAATCGAGGGCGCATTGTCAAAATCTTCACTCGACGAGTGCAAGTCTACAGGTTATCGGCAATTCCATGGTGCGTACAAATCGAAATCTGGGAACACATTAGGAAACGCTGGTTGCCGGAAGGTCGCGAAAGCGGGTCAATAACGTGGTCGCGGCCATTCCGGTTCGGAAAATAGGCCCTATAGAATACGCTACTGGCGATTCTTGCAAGTACGGCAATGCGTCAGGGTCAGGCAGCCCTGAGAGTCGGAAAAATCGTTGGTCGAAAAAGGTATTTCTGCGACCTCTTAGGGTGTAGTGCGGTGAATTGGCACTTGCCTATCTGTCGAACTTTTACTGGGTGGCACGGGCTTCCTCATTTTTCGTACAGCGGCGCGCCTTTGAGCCGGACTCCGAAACCGTGCACCATGATAATTGATATCGCGTGTCTTTGAAGCTAAAGCCGCGTGTGAATTTTGCTCGCCCTGACTTGGAGTTCACGATTAAGTCGTAAAAGCTGTTTGTATTTCTATTTCTATCTGTGTGAAAGTCAGTAAGTGGCCCTAGATCTCCTGCCGTGCAATATTTTTCGCCTTCCTTCAAATAGAAAACGGCCTGAAGATTGGCTGCTTCAATATATTCGGTGGCTACGTATCCAGTGTCTCCCAGATCGGAAATGGTAACCTTAACCAACCGAACCTTTTCCGGAGTGTCTGGTCGGATACCTTCCTCGCCTGGGGCACTGTCAAAACACGTCGGCTTTGCCTCTTCGGCAAATGCCGTGGGAGACAAAATTACTAGTAGCGCAAGCAGGTGGTTTTTTACGTCTATCTCTGCGGAGTGTGTTCGATTCTAATTTAAATAAAACGCTCTTCGTCAGAGGCACCACCTGCGTCTTTGATTGCAATTTCCCGCAAGGTGTGACCGTGTGTCTGTCCATCCACTCCCATAGATCTGAATAGAAGGTGCGTCGGCGCCCTGCGAACGGACACTTGTGGACGGCCCCTGGCACTCAGATGCAGCCGCCGACATTCTCACCGGCCTCGACGACGATCAGCTATTCTGACTGGCGGGTTCCTCACGAAACGACGAGCGGCCAGAAGAGTTCGTGGGGCCTACGAATTAATAGTTGCTCCGCCAAGGGAGGACACGGATATGTAGGTCGCTGCTCAGCTCCATTGAATCAGCTACTGGCACGCGTAGTGCGTCGCATCCGTTTTGAATATTGTGTTCTGAGCACTCTTGCAGAATCCAGATCCATTTGGATTGGAAAGAATCAATATTTCATCGTTGACGCGAGCGTTGTAAATATTGCTCCTTATCGTGATCCGGTAGAGTGCATCCGTGAGGCCATCTTTGTTGTAGTCGGCGAATACTGCGGAATTGATTTTGCAGTCGATATATGAATATATATTTCTTGGGGTGCCGCTACTCTGGGTTTCGTAAAAGGAGCAATACTCCTGATTGGACTCTTGTACTGCGACCAGCCAGTATGCTCCGACCCCATCATTGCCTCTGCGTAACGTTTGCTTTCCGAAAATTTGAAGGTTGCTACTTGCGCCGGCCTCTACTCCGTTCTTGACCTTGTCTCCAATCATGGAATTTTGCGTGACAACCTGTGATTCGTCAGGCGATGCAATTGCTCCTCCTGCCAGAGAAAGAACGAGCAACCAACTGAGGAAGAGTCTGGTTAAAGGTGCCTTAATCATTTGGTCGATCGAAATTGACGGAAATGTTGCCGCGCGGGGTGCTGAATGTTTGAGGATTGCTGCGCGAGGTGTCATCCATGAGATATCTAAATAGATACTGGGCATATGCCTGACGCTCAAGATATCCATTCCCTCCGCCATTAACAAGCACGCTTGCTCTGCCGACGGCTTCTGAGTTTGCTCCTCGGTCACATACCTGGTTAATATTGTATCGCCGGCCTCCGATCATTTTCGACACCCAGAAAAATCCTCCGCTGTCGCAGGCTAGATATGGGTCGCTAACGAGTTGACCGGGGTCGAATCTGGGTGCCCACCGAATCTGAGCGCTGCCAGTCTCTGTCGGCGCGCCGGTCCAATGAACCGATTGGGCAGTTATTCGAGGGTCGGAGTACGGGCCATTGTGGTGCGGGAGCGCGGTATCGCCACGGAAATTGGCGTAGTCGCGATACATTCCCACCCACGTTAGCTGCATTATTCCTCGGCCATAAAATGCTGCATAGTATTGGGCCATCGGTATCGCAGGATTCGGCTGGCCGAGTCCATATTCTCGGACTGTTCGCCATCGGTCAGTTTCATGAATCACCTGTGCGATAAATATTGCCCTCCTTGCTCCTCCGTGAATGGCATATTTCCGAATTGTCCTATTCAGCTCGGTGAAATATGTCGAAAAGCGTAATCTCGCTTCATGGCGTGTGATCTGATAGACGCTGGGTGGGCCGTTGGTGTGCGCACTGAAAATACCGTTGGACTGTTGATATATTGGGTATCTAGGAATGGCGAGAGAAAGCTCGTCGCCAGTCAGCCACGCGCACTTCCTGAAGTGGTGAATGAATCTGAGCGGATGGAAGTGCCAGATAGAACGTTCATTCAGTTCTGCTTGAGACCAGAACGCTAGCTTTCGAACGTGTTCCGAGAATCGTTGCCAAGAGTCTTCGGATTCGAGCGATTGTCCTGTTTCCCGCAACCGAGCATAGCGAACCGGCAGATCGCTGTCGTCCCACTCGCTCGGTGACTTGCAAACCAGATGCTGTAGTTTTCGGGCTGCTGCCTCGTTGCCTTGAGCTTGATGCAGAACGTCCAGAGTACGCTGGTCGTCGCATATGCCGTCCGTGAAATTGGTGGTCTCACCCTCTTCACGCTTCTCCCATCCCAACCAATGGGGAAAATCAGCATCGCTGAGTTTTGCCACGGTATCAATAGCCAGATCGATATAGCCAATGGCTGAATCGCTATATCGAACTTGCTGCCAGTTTTGATGTCGAATGGTAGTGTCGGCGCCTAGAAGGCGGCCAAATCTGAGCCATTCAAGTCCTGCACTCGGAGAGTCGGGATAGAGGACTTTGGTTAGGCGATGCAACTCATACTCGTAGTCCTCTTCAACTATGGGCGCACCGACCGGTTCGTATCCTCCGTTACCGTCTGAGCGATACGTCGTGGCTACGCGGCGGCCGCGTTGTAAGGACACCGAAACATATAATGGTTGATCATTCTGCCCTGAGGAGCCGCGAGGAGCAGGAAAGTACACGTCATGTTGATTGCCGGCTAGATCAACGATTTTGATGCCCTGGTCAGTTGGGGCGTCGGGATGACGTTCGACGAACTGACTGCCAGCCGGAATGACGAAGTGTGCATCGCCAAACCAATCGTCGCTGCCGGTGCCTTGTGTGATCGCTGTGCTGTCACGCCAGACGCGCTGAAAGTCTGCGTCCAGCATGAAGACTTCGAAGTGCATCGCTTCGCGGTTGTAGAGTTGGCCGGCGAACCCTAAGACGTCTTTTCTCCAGACGCGCTGATTGGGCGGGCGCTTGACTTCGGTGCTGGGGTTCTGTCGCATCCACGCGGGCAACTGGGACAGCCGGTCCGCAGCCAGCGCTGATTGGTTGGCCAGATGCATGTAGAGCGAATAGAACACAACGGTGGTGTTCTCGCCGGTTTGGGTCTCGTGGCGCAATAGAACGAAACTGGTGTCGTAGCTGCCCAGCGGCTCGTATGTCTCAGCTTGCGCGGCGAAGCGGCAGGCTACGACTGTGCCGTCTGCGATGGCACGAATGGGCTCGCCGCCCCCGCTGAGGTGGACGCCACCGTGCCAACGGTGCATCGGGCCCTGGGCGGTATTGATCGTTGAGACGGGGTAGACGCCTTCGTACTGAAGCAAATGGCCTTCGATGATGTTGGCCAGATAGACGTCTTCGTCGTCGTGAATGGCCGCGGCCGGCAGGACTGGGTAGCTGATCAGCATCGGTGGCTTCTAACGTGTGAAGTCAGAGTGAGAACGGGACGACGCCATCCGTATCGAGTCCACCCCGAGGCAGTCTGGGCAATGGCACCGTGGCACTCTGCGGCCCGACCAAACTCTTCTTACCTGCCTTGACGGTGTAGGTTCCCGGGCAGGTGACGACGATCTTGCCGTCGGCGATGGTGATGTTGGCGCCGTGGGAGTTGGCGATGACGATGCGCTTGGCGGCGGCGAA
>NZ_JBBUTG010000047.1:0-9130 GCF_038066555.1 Ideonella lacteola
GTTTCGTCGCACCGACGGCACCTGAGGCGTTCGAACGGAGGATCGAGGACCATAAGGTGCCTAACGTTCGACGTAAGGGGCTGGCCGCAGGCCAGTCCCCTTGACGGAGCGGTTAGGCAAAAAGGGCCAGAGCAGCGAGATGCCCGGAACGCAGTGCCACAACCGACATGTATTTCAAGCCCGGTGGCTCGACGAGGCAGTGACTGGCAAAGCAGAGTGCTTGCATAACAAGTGCTACGACGCTGGCCGGACGAGACGAAGAATTTGAACTGCCTTGGCAAAGCGCTGAAAGCTTGCCGTGGCAGAGGTGACCCACAGAGTACCACCGGCGCTGACCAGGCAGAGCGCCTTGCGGGCTTGGCATGCTGCCGAGGCCGCCCACATGTGCCCAAGCTGACTTGAATACGGCTGGAGCCGCCACGGACCGCGCGCTGGCCGCCGGAGGACGTACAGCCCACGCCGACGATGAAGTGGGCACCCAGAAACCGTAGACACGTCGTTGAGGCTTCACTGGCCCTGCTGCCTTTTGATGCCTAACGTTCGACGTAAGGGGCGGCCGCAAGTGGGCGAAGCCCGCTTGTGGACGTCCCCTTGACGGAGGGGTTAGGCAGCAGGCCGGCGGCGAGATCCTCGGCACCTGAATGCCTAGATGCCACCTTGCTTCTAAGCTGCTGTGGTAGAGATTCATTGCACAGGAGCGGGAAGACTGCATGGGCTTCGCTATGCAGTTTTCGGCTCATATCGAATGCCCCGAGCATCGATTTTCAGTACCCACTTCACATGGGCACTCCATCCAGTATCAGTGTTTCTCCACACGACCCCATCCGCGACGATGTCATCGGGCTCGTTGTCGTCGGAGTAGACGCCGAGTTCCATGCCTTCGACCAGTTTCACGGTATGACCATCGCGGTCTACTCTGGTGTCGGACTGCGACAGCAAGATCACATCGGGGGCGAGAAGTTCGTTGAAGTCAACGTAGACTCGAGTGGTCATTGAATGCTGCTTAACGTTCGACGTAAGGGGCCTGCCGAAGGCAGGTCCCCTTGACGGAGGGGTTAGGTCTCAGGCTGTGGTGACGGGCGCACATTTGCTTGCTCTACCCTGAGATGCCAAACGGAAGATGGCGACTCACCCTTGCCTTGAGAAGCCTGACAAGCTCTGGATCCATGTACGCATAGTCATCGGGGATATCTAGACAGATCACCCGAGTTTTAGCCAAGTAGGGTTTGAACTTTGACGAGAGCTTGTTTCGATGGGCGCGCTCCATGACAAAGATTGTGTCGGCCCAACTCACCAGTTCAGGAGTTACGGGATTTTCGGCGTCATGGTTAAGACCAGCGGAAGCGCACTCAATGTCTTCACGCGACGAGAACACCTGCTCAGCCGTTGGGCTTCGAAGGCGATTCTGGCTGCAGACAAAGAGAACGTGCTTCATGGGTGTTCTTGAGACCTAACGTTCGACGTAAGGGGCGGCCCGCTTGCGGGACGTCCCCTTGATGGAGGGGTTAGGCCCATGCACGCAGCGAAAGCGAAGACTTGTGTTGTGGGCCAACTTCATAGGAGTGGCGTTTTCAAGAACAGGAAACCGTGCTGGTGCAGACCGCCGAGGGCAGCGTCATTCGGGAACATAGCACTTGAATCGCCAAGAGTTTCTCGTTGTCTCGACGTGAAGTCGCCCGCATCGGCTGCAACTAAGTACAAGCTGAGAGTTCTCGACGACTTCGCCAAAGATCATTGCGTCGAAGGCTTCGCTGGCCTCTGTGGGTCGACTAGAGAGGATACTTGCAATCTCGCTGCCAAGACTTGCCTCGTTCGTAAGCCAGACATCGTTCACCAAGTACGCAGCATTCGGATCGGGTGACGTTGAGTCTGAAATGACGTTCCCGCACCTGCAGGTGAGCCGGCTCATGTGACAGCCTTTCGGGCTTGATGTGAAGGGCCTAACGTTCGACGTAAGGGGCGGCCCGCCTGCGGGACGTCCCCTTGACGGAGGGGTTAGGCGGCTGCTTCGTTCTGCCGCTCATCCCTGCTCAGCGACTACTGGCTGGCCGGTCTGCTTGTCTTCGATCCAGACGCGCCAAGTTCCACCGGTGGCGCTGGTGCGCTGAATCTGGTACTTCAACTCGTATGTTCTGGCAGCTACGGCGACGAAAGTGAGAGTAGACGTTTTCGTGCTGGCTCCAGGAATGTTCAGCGCCACTGTGAATGAGCGAGTGCCTGGTGACAGCTCATATCGACGGAAGAATCCAATGCCACGATGCTTCCCGTCAACGCTGACAATGTTGACGCCTCCGGCGCCCAACTCGCCGTTGTATTCGAGCACGGCAAGCTGTGTGACCGATTCCGACTCTGATCCTGGCGTGCGATAGATGGAGTTTGCGCAGGCGCTAAGTAGGACTGGCAGGAGAACGGAAAGGGTGAATAGGCGTGTACGCATAGCAGGACAAGATTGGGTTTGAGTGATGCCTAACGTTCGACGTAAGGGGCTGGCCGCAGGCCAGTCCCCTTGACGGAGGGGTTAGGCAGAGCGGCCAGAGCACTGAGATGCCTGGAACGCAATGCCACAACCGACATGTATTTCATGCCCGGTAGCCACGCGAGGCGTGCGTTGGCAGAGCAAAAGACTTGCATGACAAGTGCTACGACGCTGACCTGGGGAGAAGAAGTATTCCAGCTGCCTCGGCAGAGCGCTGAAAGCCCGCCTTGGCACAGATGGCGCACAGAGTACCACCGGCGTTGACCAAGGAGAGCGATTCCTGCGACCTCGGTGTGTTGCTGCGGCCACCTACCTGTGCCCAGGCTGACTTGAATACGACTGGAGCCGTCACGGACCGCGCGCTGGCCGCCGGAGGACGGACACAGCCCATGCCGACGATTGAGTTGCCACACATGAGGCTCGAGCATGCCGCTACGCCTTACCTACCCGCTCCATTCTGTTGCCTAACGTTCGACGTAAGGGGCTGGCCGCAGGCCAGTCCCCTTGACGGAGCGGTTAGGCAAAGCGGCCAGAGCGCCGAGATGCCTGGAACGCAATGCCACAACCGAAATGTATTTCATGCCCGGTAGCCACGCGAGTCGTGCGTTGGTGGAGCAGAAGACTTGCATGACAAGTGCTACGACGCAGGCCTGGAGAGAAGAGGTATTTCAGCGGCCTCGGCAGAGCGCTGAGGTCTCGCCGTGGCAGCGATTGCCCACAGAGTACCGTCGGCGCTGGCCAGACAGGGCAACTTGCAGCCTCGGCATGCTGCCGCGGTTACCCACATGTGCCCACGCTGACCAGAATACGGCAGGAGCCGCCACGGCCCGCGCGCTGGCCGCCGAAGGACGGACAGCCCATGCCGACGATTGAGTTGTCACCCAGAAGGCCCGGACATACCGCTGCGCTTTCACCCGCCTGCTGCCCTCTGATGCCTAACGTTCGAGCTAACCCCGCGAGCGGAGGCGGGCGGTGTAAGCCGGGACTGCGACGATAGTACGACTGGCGCAGGCTCGGCTTACACCGCCTGCCGTAGCGAGTCGGGGGTTGAGCGAGGGGTTAGGCCTCATTGCGGCAGCTGTTGGGGGGAGCATTTTCGGGATGGCCTTGGTTGCTGCAATAGCTGACCGCAGTGGCTGCCAAGGACATGGTTTGTGTTGACATTCGGACTCGGTCTTCCATGCGCTCAAGCGTCAAGGTCCGCTGGTGCGCCAGGTCCTCTGCAACGCCCGAGTTCGCTCTGGGCTTCTTACTGTCGGGAATCGGTTTGATCCGGGTTCATCTTGATCGGGGCAGAGTAGTCGAACGGCTTTCCTCGGCTCAGTAACCAGAGTACGAGCATTCCGGCCGCTCCCGCCCCGACGGTGATCATGTCCAGCCACAGCGGGGTGAAACCGAGGATGAGTCGGTATGCGATGGCCCAGAGCACGGCTATTGCGGCGACGAGGGCCGTCGCAATCTTGACGATTCTTCCAACAGCGAAGAGGATGCCTTGAGGTTGGTTCATGAGGCCTAACGTTCGAGGTAAGGGGCTGGCCGCAGGCCAGTCCCCTTGACTGAGGGGTTAGGGATTGGTGGGCCAAGCGCTTTGGATGTAGCCAGGGCGCTAAAGGTAGCCCTTTGAAAGAGACTCTCTGACAATTTCACCCAGAATTACCTTCGCTATGGCCTCGCTGGCTCCGCTTGCGTGGGAGTTCTTCGACCCATACGGACCATCAACGTACAGGACACCCTTCTCGACGTAGTAGGTGCCCTGATACGTCTTCCCTTGGTACTCGCACTGAATCGACGTGCGGGGCGGTGGCGGCTTCGATCGGCGACTTGGCATGGCTATGAGCGATAGACAGGATCTGTTCGGATTCTCACGCAGACTGCAGCGCCAGTGTGCGCTAGATGCCTAACGTTCGACGTAAGGGGCTGGCCGCAGGCCAGTCCCCTTGACGGAGCGGTTAGGCAAGTGGCCAGAGCACGGAGATGCCTGGAGCGCAATGCCACAACCGACATGGATTTCAGGCCCGGTAGCCACGCGAGGTACGCGCTGGTAAAGCAAGAGACTTGCATGACAAATGCTACGACGTTGGCTGGGAGAGAAGAAGCATTTCAGCTGCCTTGGCAGTGCGCTGAGAGCTTGCCGTGGCAGAGATGGCCCACAGAGTACCACCGGCGGTGACCAGGGAGAACGATTCCAGCGACCTTGGCGTGCTGCTGCGGCCACCCACATGTGCCCAAGCTGACTTGAATACGGCTGAAAACGCCGCAGACCGCGCGCTGGCCGCCGAAGGACGGACAGCCCATGCCGACGAAGGAGTTGGCACCCGGCAAGCATGAATTGCTGCTTCGGACTCACCAGTAGGCCCCTGCCTTCTGATGCCTAACGTTCGACGTAAGGGGCCTGCCGCAGGCAGGTCCCCTTGACGGAGGGGTTAGGCATCGCGCTCGATCTCGATGAGCTTGGTCCTGATGTCAGCACAGCTTGCCTCCAAGCTCTCCTGCATTTCGGCAAGGGTGCGAAAGAAGTCTTCAAATGCAGCTCCATCCATGGAACGGTAAGCATCAAGCGCCGATTGCACCTTCTCCCGAAATTGCCGAACAGTCGAGCTCACGATCATTGTGAGGCCAACCAGTGAACTTGGGAGAGTGTGGAGTGGAATTGCACGAACCGCGCCTTCGATGACCTTGAGCTCCTCAAAGTCGAAGTGCACTTGACCCTCAGCTATTGCGTGAACCGCCTCCCGGTTCTTGAGTTTTCCTGCAGCATGCCCCATGGCAATGCGGCAGTTTGAGCTGAGCGACAGAAAGGATCGAGCCAGTTCGGTGCGAGTGAAACGATTCTCGGCGCGAAGTAGCTCAATTGAATTTTGGTGCTGCTTGCGCGACTGCCAAACGGCTATGCCAGCAGCGCCGATGATTGCGGCTATTGAGCCGACGGCCTGTACCCAAGCAGCCCACTCGGAACTGGAGAGATTGGTCAGGAGGCAGAGTTCGCTCATCTGATGCCTAACGTTCGACGTAAGGGGCTGGCCGCAGGCCAGTCCCCTTGACGGAGCGGTTAGGCAGAGCGGCCAGAGCACCGAGACGCCTGGAACGCAATGCCACAACCGACATGTATTTCAAGCCCGGTAGCCAGACGATGCAGGGGCTGACAAAGCAGAGTGCTTGCATGACAAGTGCTACGACGCTGGCCGGTAGAGAAGAAGGACTTCAGCTACCTCGGCAAAGCGGTGAAAGCTTGCCGTGGCAGAGATGGCCAACAGAGTACCACCGGCGCTGACCAAGGGGGGGATTCCAGCAACCGTGGTGTGCTGCCGCGGTAACCCACATGTGCCCAAGCTGACTCGAATGCGGCTGAAGCTGGCACGGTCCGTGCACTGGCCGCCGAAGGACGGACAGCCCACGCGGACGACGGAGCAGGCACCTGGCAAGCGTGGATATGCTGCTTCGGACTCCCCGTTCGGCCGCTGCCTTCTGATGCCTAACGTTCGACGTAAGGGGCTGGCCGCAGGCCAGTCCCCTTGACGGAGGGGTTAGCCGTCTCCGTCGATGTGGAAGACCTAAGCATTTGGCAAATAGAAGAAGCTGAAGCCACTACGAGCAAGGCATTGAAACTGCGCGACGTTGCTCTCACCAAAGACCTCGATGAGTTTTGAAATGTCGGCCTTCTCGGGGTCAAGTTTGTGCCTTCCTAACTCCATGGCCCCCACCCCAAAGGCTGATGCAAGTTGGTGACTTGCATCCGAAGTGCCGGCAATGAAGACATTCGTCACGACAGTGGCCCCCTGCTCAACACCAACATAGAAGTCTCTTCCGTACTCCAGGGCCGACGAGACCTCAGAGGAGAACGGACCAACTGCGATGACTTGTGCGTCGAGTCCCATGTGACGGCTAACGTTCGACGTAAGGGGCGGCCCGCTTGCGGGACGTCCCCTTGACGGAGGGGTTAGCCGGCTGTGCATTGAGCAAGCCAGCGTTTGATGCAGTGTGCCACCGCTGGCCCGGCTGTTTCAATTGGCTGGAAAGGCGCCGAAGACTTTGAACAGCCTCATCTTGCTTACCGGACGACGACGCTGGAAGAAGGACTGTTTCTGACTCGCTGCCCAGGCACGGCAACCTTGGCCTCACAGACTGACGGCCCAGATGTCTTTGGTATTTCTCATCAGATGAACCACCAGGCACACGACCGCGGGCCATGCCACCAAGCGACAAGCGTGCGGCGTGGGGCAGACTTGTTCGGCCCCGCGCTGCACGCTTGACGCGGCTTGACCGGAGGCACCAGTTCAGGACGACCGTGGCGACGTGAGCAGCAGGCGAAGCCTGTTGCGACCTTGGGCGGAGACAGTGACGGCCGGAGCGCTGCGCCGAGGCGGCTATGAATGCTTCGCACCGACTCTGCACTTCGCCTCCCTCAGACGGCTAACGTTCGACGTAAGGGGCGGCTTGCGCCTTGGCGCAAGACGTCCCCTTGACGGAGGGGTTAGGCGTCATTGGTCGAAGTACCACTGCAGGAACTCCTGAGCAACTTCGCTGGACGACATTTCCAAGATGGCTTCGGCGAGTGCATGTTGCCCTTTGGCCGCAGCCACTGCCGAAAGCGCACAAGCGGCAAAGCCAGGACTCCACTCGCGCGAGGATGCCTGTGCAACCAGGGCGGGTAGCCTGGATAGTGACTCGAAATAGGCGGCCTTGAGATCAGCTGGAACCTCAAACTGCTGCTTCTCGCGACACACTTCAACCCAAGCAGGGAACTGAAAGTACGACTCATCGGCCTCCGCAGGAGCGGAGGCGATGGCAGCGACCACGTGAGGAACTGCTGCAAAGGAAGCGGGATAGACATCGCCTTGGTGTGCTAGGGCACTCCACAGGGTGAACCAAGGCTCAGACTCGCCCTGCGACCTTGGCAAGGTGCTTAGTTGCTCGAGTAGCGCGGGAATGTCACCGGCGTCGCCATAAGCGTGCTCAAGCTCGGACCAGCGTTGACTCGTAAGACTCAGCATCTACGCTTCCTATGACGCCTAACGTTCGAGGTAAGGGGCTTGCCGCAGGCAAGTCCCCTTGACCGAGGGGTTAGGCGGCGCCGTTTGCTTCACCCTGAACCAGACGCACTTCAGAGTGACGCATAAAGAAAATGCGACCTCGCGCTTCAACGACACCCCTCTCAGCTAATGCACCAAGACGAAGCGGCAGATAGACATACGGCAGTTCTTCAAACCTCGCGTCAAACTCGCGACTTGCCTTCGCAACCACCATGGCCACCTTTCTCCATTGCGGCGTGCAGATCCTCAAGAGGAGCTGATCAACCCACGCCTCGTCTTCTGGCGACACGCTTCGGATTAGAGCTATCTCGTCGGGCGTGGGCTCTTCGCCCTGGGGATCCTCGTCGATTTGCATAGCGCTCCCTTTGTACATGCTGCCTAACGTTCGACGTAAGGGGCTGGCCGCAGGCCAGTCCCCTTGACGGAGTGGTTAGGCAGAGGGGATAGGGCACCGAGACGCCTGGAACGCAATGCCACAACCGACATGTATTTCATGCTTGGCAGCCAGGCGAGGCGTGCGTTGGCGGAGCATGAGACTTGCATAACAGGTGCTACGACGCTGGCCGGACGAGACGAAGGACTTCAACTGCCTTGGCAAAGCGCTGCAAGCTTGCCTTGGCACAGATGGCCCAAAGAGTACCACCGGCGGTGACCAAGGAGAGCGATTCCAGCGACCGTAGCGTACTGCTGCGGCCACTCACACGTGCCCACGCGGCCAGGAATACGGCCGGAGCCACCACGGACCGCGCGCTGGCCGCCGAAGGACGGACAGCCCACGCTGACGATGAAGCAGGCACCCGGAAAACGTAGACACGTCGCTGAGGCTTCACCGGTCCTGCTGCCTTTTGATGCCTAACGTGATTTAGACGTCGACGCTGGACTTCCCATGTGGATATAGACATCCAGATGTAGGGATGAAGGCGAAAACGTTGTGGTCATAGGTGGATATTCTGCGCGACGCACCAAGGTAGCGCAAGCCGGCTGTTCCCGGAGGGCCTAACGTTCGACGTAAGGGGCGGCCCGCTTGCGGGACGTCCCCTTGACGGAGGGGTTAGGCCTGGCCAAGGCGTTGCTCCAGATCGTGAAGTACCTTAGCCAAGCCAGTATCGCTTTCCTTGTACGGGTAGTCGAAGTAGTCGACCTTCACCCACTGCGACTCTTGCCCAGGGTGAACATAGACCTCGAAGTCATCAACTAGGAGAGCTTCTTGAGTTGAGGCTGCGGGAATGAAAGAGAGGTCTTTGGTCTCGTCTTCCCAGGTGACGTACTCAACCTGGGCGAACCAAGTTGGCGCGACCTCTTCCTCCACCAAGAGGTGGGCGATCTTGCGGAAGCGCGCTTCCTTCACGGTCGTGAACATCACGACGCGAGGGAAAAGAGCTTTGCAGCGCTCCAAGAAGGCAAACAGACCCGGCCTTGGAATCTGGCTCATCGCGTTCGAGATAAGCGTACCTTCAAGGTCAAGCGCGACAACGGAATAGCGAGGCATTGGCAAATTCCAGGCCTAAGGATGGTCTGCACAAAGCATGGCGCGACGTGCATGGACGCTGAAGAACACGGAATCTGGGCTCGAGATGCCAGAAACGCCTTCAGCCCGAGCTCTTGGGCGCCGATTCGGCGAGCG
>NZ_JBBUTG010000048.1:0-9129 GCF_038066555.1 Ideonella lacteola
CCTCGTGCGCTTGGCCGTCGTCCCCAGGCCCAGGCTGTGTTGTTTCATGCGCCATATCGTCTCAGCACTTCAGCTTCCCGCCAAGCACCAGGCCGCGCGATTTCTGCAGACCTTCCCTAAAGCTCAAGATTCGATAGAGGTATTGAGATGATGTGGTCGCCATACGCTGCATTCAGTGAGGGCTAACGTTCGACGTAAGGGGCTGGCCGCAGGCCAGTCCCCTTGACGGAGT
Organism: Ideonella lacteola; assembly: GCF_038066555.1. NCBI lineage: Bacteria > Pseudomonadati > Pseudomonadota > Betaproteobacteria > Burkholderiales > Sphaerotilaceae > Ideonella > Ideonella lacteola. The sequence continues at coordinate 233 of NZ_JBBUTG010000048.1, forward strand.
GGTTAGGCAGAGCGGGTAGGGCACCGAAATGCCTGCAACGCAATGCTATAACCGACATGCATTTCAAGCCCGGTGGCACGGCGAGGCAGTGACTGGCAAAGCAGAGTGTTTGCATAACAAGTGCTACGACGCTGGCCGGACGAGACGAAGGATTTCAGCCACCTCGGCAGAGCGCTGAAAGCTCGCCGTGGTCGAGATGGCCCACAGAGTACCACCGGCGCTGACCACGCAGAGCAACTTGCGGCCTTGGCATGCTGCCAGGGCCACCCACATGTGCCCAAGCAGACTTGAATACGGCTTGAACCGCCACGGCCCGTGCGCCGGCCGCCGCAGGACGGACAGCCCACGCTGACGGTTGAGTCACCACCAGAAGGCTTCGTTGTGCGATCGCGCCTTTACCCAACTGCAGTCTTTGATGCCTAACGTTCGACGTAAGGGGCTGGCCGCAGGCCAGTCCCCTTGACGGAGGGGTTAGGCATTAATGGTGGAATCAACTGTACGAGCTGATTCGCTTGGCTTGCTAAGGGCAATAAAGATCGAGCCAACTGCCTGTATGACCATGAGAAGGATCACCGCCAGGTAGAGCCAGATCAAGAGAAGGCCTGGCCACTGCGCAGTTGGCGCCGCCACCAGACATACGGGCAACGGAGCAAAGGCCACCCCTTCTCCAGTGAAGGCTGACGGCGCCAGCAATCCAACGGCAACGGCAGCCCGAAAGAACAGCCGGAAGTATGGACTCGCAATGGAACTCGAAGTTCGCCAAACCCTCACCAGAATGAGCAAAACCGCGGCGAAGTAGAGGAGAGTAAAAACAGCGTGGAGCATTGTGTAGCAATGACTGACCTCACGTCGAGGTTGTAAGGCCTAACGTTCGACGTAAGGGGCTGGCCGAAGGCCAGTCCCCTTGACGGAGGGGTTAGGCTGAGGCGACCCGGAGTGAGGGCCACCAAGACGGTACACCACTGCCCCAGCAATGGAGGCAAGAACGGCAGGAACCGAAAGAATAGTGAATGCCTGAGTAGGTGCTCCCGAGAGCCTCCCCGTGTTCGCGAGAAAAAAGACCATGTAGAGCAACCACCACGGGACCAGCGTCGCGAGGCCGCAAACCAAAGTGAATGATGGGAGCGATTCCTGCTTGAGCCGACGAAGCACAAGAAGAGACGGCATTACAAAGAAGAAGAGAGTGGCGTAACTAAAGGGGAGCAGAGCCGCAAACACGAGAATCGGGGGAATGCCTCCTACGAGCGATGCAATGCCGGACGAAACAACCGAAATAAGCAATGGAGCGAGGCCCGCAGAGACCACCTGCGTACGCTCCCGTATCGACCACGAATCGACTGACACATTCGGCCTAACGCTCGACGTAAGGGGCTGGCCGCAGGCCAGTCCCCTTGACGGAGGGGTTAGGCATCACCAGGTTTCTCCGTGATGCGTGGAAGAGATTCGCTCGACGACTTCGCCTTGCGCCTCAGCTTCTTTGATTAGATTTGCCTCCACACTCCAGTCGAGAACACGTCCAACAAACGAAATTTTCCCCTCCATCAGCCAACGTCGAGCAAGCGCCTTGGCTTCGTTGTACCCGGGCTCAGTTGAGTAAGATCTTTCGCGTAGATCGCCTGGCGGACCAACTTGAAAGTGAGCAGGGAACTCAATTCCTTTCGGCTCGTAGTATGCGGCCGCGAATGCGCTCGGAATCAGCAGAACGAGCTTCGAGGCCAAATTGAAGGAGACACCCGACTCGCGCAAAATGACTTCGATCTCGTCGAGGTTGTGACGGTGAACGAGTTCGAGGGCGGTAGTTTCAACTAGACCGTTCATGTAGCAGGAGTCGCTCATCTTGATGCCTAACGTTCGACGTAAGGGGCCTGCCGAAGGCGGGTCCCCTTGACGGAGGGGTTGGCCGTCACCGTTGGCAGAGGTGCGGACCGCGACACGAATTTGAATGACTGGCGCATGGCTGAAGCGCTCAAGTTACCAGATTGCCGCCGAATGCCTGCCTACCAGCGGCCTTGGGTGAATATTGGACATGCACCCGCTGAGGAGACAGCGACAGACAACCGGCTACGGTGCGACCTGGTGGGCTGCCAAAGACGGCACCCAATGCAGATGCGAGGGCCGCAGCAGAGACAGGCTGGGCTTGCTCCTTGCTCACACTGACCAACTCGACATCGACGACTGGCATTTGACGGCTAACGTTCGACGTAAGGGGCGGCCGCAAGTGGGCGAAGCCCGCTTGTGGACGTCCCCTTGACGGAGGGGTTAGGCATCATCGCGTTCCGCTGCTTCATGAAGAGGGACAGAAGACCCGGCGAGTAATGCCTACGGGCGAAAGAAGCCAGAACAAACATGGCAACCCAAACACCCACCGAAGTAGAAGTTGTGCACCTGGCAGAAGCCTGCACTTGAAGCTGGCCAGTAGCCCTCCTGGCAATAGGTGAGGTCAGAAAACTCTGGGCCCAGAGCAGATGCCAGACCGTGGGCTGCGCCATAGCCAAGGGGAGCTGATATTTGCATTTGCCTGTCGATTCGTATCGCGGCCGAAACGGCCTTGCGCAACTCGATCTCGGATGGAAATACGTGCTGAAGCCGTACGAATGAAATCGCCTTCTCTCTCATTTCAGGACTGACCTTCGCCCAGACGGTAAAGGAGATGGGCACTTCCATCGTTGATGCCTAACGTTCGACGTAAGGGGCCTGCCGCAGGCAGGTCCCCTTGACGGAGCGGTTAGGCAAAAGGGCCAGAGCAGCGAGATGCCCGGAACGCAGTGCCACAACCGACATGTATTTCAAGCCCGGTGGCTCGACGAGGCAGCGAATGGTAAAGCAGAGTGCTTGCATAACAAGTGCTACGACGCTGGCCGGACGAGACGAAGAATTTGAACTGCCTTGGCAAAGCGCTGAAGGCTCGCCGTGGCAGAGGTGACCCACAGAGTACCACCGCCGCTGACCAGACAGAGCAACGGGCGGCCTTGGCATGCTGCGGTGGCCACCCACTTGTGCCCAGGGAGACTTGAATACGGCTTGAATCGCCGCGGACCGTGCGCTGGCCGCCGAAGGACGGACAGCCCGCGCCGACGATGAAGCGGGCGCCCAGAAGCCGTAGACATGTCGCTGAGACTTCACCAGCATGCTGCCTTCTGATGCCTAACGTTCGACGTAAGGGGCGGCCCGCTTGCGGGACGTCCCCTTGACGGAGGGGTTAGGCGGCAGCGTGCCTATGGCTGCTGTCGTGACTCTTTCCATCGATCGAGAGCGCTAAAGGCTTCCGTGACATGTGGCCCTACATTGCGTTCAAGTCTTGAAGGTAGATCTTTGAACGAAGCGCAAAGGCCCCTCAATTCGTCTTCTGGTAGGGCTTGCAGCTGCATGGAGATTTCAAGCGTTGTCGCGGCATTGAGTGCACGTATTGGGTCTACGCCAGGTCGGGGTGGCAACATGACAGAGGCAATGTCTTTCATGTATTGGTCGACTCTATCCAATTGCTCCTGCTTCCGGCTCTTCCATTCTTCGTAAACGGCTTGTCGAGCGGCCGTTCCCAACGGATCAGCCTTCTTGCATTGAAGAAGCACGATGCTTAGCTGCTGCTGCCAGGCAGACAGGACGCCAAGATAGGCCATGACTCGCTGTGACTCATCTCGAATTGATGAGGGCGCGACTTGGCAATGACCGCTCCCTGCCGACAACAACATGAGGATCGCGACGAACAGCTTCATTGGGTCTGATTTCATGCCGCTTAACGTTCGACGTAAGGGGCCTGCCGAAGGCAGATCCCCTTGACGGAGGGGTTAGCCGTCACGCTGCCTGTGCTCTTCTTAGTCATCGGGCGGATTCTCCTCGCGAGTCCATGGGGATCCTATAGAGCTTCGCCAAGCACTCCAGCCCGCTGGAAGATCTGCGATCTGGCCGAGAGTGAGATCTCTTTCGAAGACACAGCCAAGACAGAGGATCACGCACTCTTCAGGCTGTTCAGTGGTTGCGTCTAGGAACTGCCAATCTCCATCCCAGTCATGAGAAACCTGCAGCACCGGAAAGTGCTCCCGAGCAACCTTCGATGTGCAGTAGGTTGCCGTATTGACCGCATCACTGAACGGCCAGTTGGCGAAGACGTGGGTGTGTTCTGGCATGACGGCTAACGTTCGACGTAAGGGGCCTGCCGAAGGCAGGTCCCCTTGACGGAGGGGTTAGCCCGCTGCGATTGAAGCAAGCCAACGATGGCTGGAGTTTGCCACCCCCAGGCTTGGCTGGCTACGCGGGTTGGCCGCGAGAGCGGGCTGCTACGGTGGCAGGGCAGAGACTCGGTGATTGAGGTATTTCCTTCCCGCTTTGGCCGACTGCTCAGACCTTGGCCCACAAGCAACCGAACACCTGTTGCTTTGCCGAAGGCTCCCTTCTGACTCCCATGACCACGCAGGCCACAAGAACAATGAGTTTGACCGGCCTGGCGACGGCGAAGACCAGTCGTGACGCAGCTGAGCAGCAGGGGTGTGGGGTGGGCCAGACTCGTTCGGGCCTGCCCCACACGCCTGATGCGTGGAGGCCGAAGGAACCAGTTCAAAGCGAACGTGCCCTCGCGAGCATCAGGCGAAGTCTGTTGCGGCCCAGGCTGACCAGCGCGGGCATTGGTATCGGCGCGAACCACCGTCGATGACCAAGCAAGCCAACCCGACATTCGCGACCCCTGCTGCGGGCTAACGTTCGACGTAAGGGGCTGGCCGCAGGCCAGTCCCCTTGACGGAGCGGTTAGGCAAAGCGAGTGGGGCACCGAGATGCCCGGAACGCAACGCCGCAACCGGCATGTATTTGAGGGCCGTTGGCCAGACGATGCAGTGACTGGCAAAGCAGAGTACTTGCATAACAAGCGCTACGACGGTGGGCGGCTGGGACGAAGGATTTCAGCGACCTTGGCAAAGCGCTGGAAGCTTGCCAAGGCAGAGATAGCCCGCAGAGTACCACCGGCCGTGAACAACGAGAGCGATTCCAGCGACCGTGGTGTGCTGCTGAGGCCACCTACATTTGCCCAGGCTGACTTGAATACGGCAGGAGCCGCCACGGCCCGTGCGCTGGCCGCCGAAGGACGGACAGTCCGCGCCGACGATGAAGCTGGCACCCAGAACGCGTTGACATGTCGCGGAGACTTCACCAGCCTGCTACTTTCTGAAGCCTAACGTTCGAGGTAAGGGACTTGCCGCAGGCAAGTCCCCTTGACCGATGGGTTAGGCATCGGCCTCACCTGAGAGACTCCAAGTACTCGACAACGTTGCTGTTCGAGTACCGCTTTGCATAGTCGAGGGCAGACAACCCCAACTTGTCCGTCGACTCGATGTTCGCGCCCTTGCTGACAAGCAGTTTGACCATCTCAAGGTGGCCGCGCTTGGCGGCCTTCCATAGTGGGCGAATGTGCGTGCGCTCCGACGCACCTTCTACGTTGGCGCCATGCTCAAGCAACGTAGCAACGGTTTCAAGTTGATTTTCCTCCGCTGCAGCCACTAGCGCCCAATTGGGAGGGTCTTTGTCTTCTGGATATTCCGCGGCCAACTCGGCCAAATGGACAAGAAGCGCCTGTGTGTCTCCAGCCTTTGCGAGAGCATAGAGCTTGGTGAACGACCGCAGCGACACAGGATGCCTAACGTTCGACGTAAGGGGCGGCTTGCGCCTTGGCGCAAGACGTCCCCTTGACGGAGGGGTTAGGGCGCAGGGCAGATATGCTCGATGTAGGAAGGCGGTAGGCGCGAGACTGGGCAGCAAGCCGACTTAGCAACCCGGCTTCTGGGATGAAAGTCGCAGGCCTATCAGGCATTTTGACCAGTCTCCGATTCACTCGGCCTTGAGTCAGTGATCTTCTTCTTGTAGTCAAAGGGAACTCGGCGGCTACCAAGAGCAAGTAAGACGAGTGTTGCCAAGCCTCCTAGGGCAAAGCTTGCCACATCGAACCAGATTGGCGTGAACGGGAGCCAGAAGCGACACGCGATTAACCAAAGAACTGGAGCCACCAGTATGACCACAAGGATCACACGAAGAAGCTGCACCATTCCGCTGCGGGCTTCGGCGGTACGAACCATGAGCGACCTAACGTTCGAAGTAAGGGGCTGGCCGCAGGCCAGTCCCCTTGACGGAGGGGTTAGCCGGCATTCTTGCGCACCCACGGCTCGGCGACTGCAGCGCTAAGCTGAGAAGGCTCGAATTCAAAGCCGAACGAAACCGAATCCCAACTGACTTGGTTTTCGCCTTGAATGAGATGTCCCGTGGTGCCCTGCACGGCGAGATGGCCTCTAGAAGAGACGGCAAGGACCTTTAGATCGAGTTCATTGGGCGACATCGAGGTAAGCCTGGCCTCACCCCTTAAGGACCGTTCAAGCTCGACGAGACCGATGGCAAACCGATGAAGGTCCTCGGTATGGACCCACAAGTCGTTTTCACCCGCGTAGCCGCTCGAGCGAACACGCAGGACTACCACCGAACCATTGACGCTCTGGAGGGAGACGTCTTCGAAGACGGGCACATCCATCTCGAAGAAGCTGTCACCTTGGGCAAATCGCAGCATTTGTATGACGGCTAACGTTCGACGTAAGGGGCCTGCCGCAGGCCGGTCCCCTTGACGGAGGGGTTAGGCTGCATCGCGCAGCGCTGCCAACGCTTGATTTACTCGCTTTGTCCAACCTCTCGATTCCTTGCGCTTAGCAGGGTTGGCTGCGATGCGTAGTAGCGCGGTTTGGGCCTTCAGCAGCAGATTGGCCGGCGGGTCGAAGTTGAGGAGGTTGGATGCTGACGAGGCTTCCGGCAGGTGCGTGACCAAGGTGCGGGTGACGATAGCATGAAGAACTAGCGCAGCGGCTAGGACCTGATCGGCCTCGCGAGTACCTTCCCATTCGATGGGCTCCGAGTAGGTTTCTCGCATGACCTCCTCGAACTCGGACCAGTGTTCGTTATCGCTACCCGGTGTAGCTTTGGCGGCTGCTATCCGCTGTTCAATCTCTTCAGGGCTGAGACTTACGAAGTTGCTGCCTGACTTGACGGCGTTCTCGAACCTGTCGTACTCCTGAAAGACCCTCGCGAACTCAGCGGCGACGGCGCTTAAGTCACCAGCGGTGACAAGAACGTCCCACAGATCGCACCCAGAGTCATTCTCGAGCAAACCATTTCCCCAAGCTCCCATGGCTCCTCCAGACAGAATGCGAAAGCGTGTTGATGCGGCCTAACGTTCGACGTAAGGGGCGGCCCGCTTGCGGGACGTCCCCTTGACGGAGGGGTTAGGCCAGGGCTTCATGAGCGCTCATTCCTTGGTGGTGCCTGATGAGAACGGATTCTTCAGGTAGCTCGCCGCTACCTCGATTGCACTATCTCCGGTCTTCTTTGCGACGCTCTCGAGAAGCTCCTTGCCCTTTTGCTTCCAGTAGGCTTCGGGCACTTTCGCGTACTTCAGTGATGCGCGAAGCATCTCGAGTTGCTGAAGACGATGCTTGACTCTGATCTTCAGCCTGAGATCTCTTCGATCGATCGCCTTGCCGTCGAATCCTTCAATGAAGCCGTGGCCCTTGATGTTGTTGTTCAAGAATGTGAGGGTTTTTGCCTGAAGCACAGCATGTTTGTGCATGTTGTCCTCGCCATCGGCATAAACCTCAGCTTGACTTGACGTGTCGTAGGGCTGATCGACGATCTGTGCCACCGACAACTCCCATTCCTTCCACTCGGCATACAGCAGCTCGAACTCAGCCATGACCCAGGCGTGATTTGGGTTGACGATTTCAAGCTTCTCGATCTGCTTCATAAGACCTTTCCTCGCTGAAGGGCCTAACGTTCGACGTAAGGGGCTGGCCGCAGGCCAGTCCCCTTGACGGAGGGGTTAGCCGTCTGGCTGGCCTTGGGCAGAGCCTTGAAGTAGATGAACTCGGGATCGCCTTCGTCAAGGTTTTCAATGATGCCACTGCGCGTGAAGCCGGCTCGTGAAAAGAGGTGCTGTGCTGGCCCATTGGAGGCATTGGCACTGTTGAACAGCTTTGCGGTGTAGCACTGGAGCTCAAGCTCTCTCAACAGAGCCAAACCGACCCCATTGCCATGGTGCTCTGTTGCGACGCAGATCAACGGAATGAACCCGTTGCCAAAGAAGCTGTACTCCAACATGGCAAAGCCAAGCGGCCGACTACCGGCCACGGCGAGAAGACAGGAGTTCTGTTGAACCATGCGGCGCAGCTCGAGCCTTCGGCTCTCGTGGACCTTGGAGTGCGGATCACATTCGTAGAGCAGCGGCAGATCGGCTTCGACCGCTCGACGAAACGACAGATCTGCGGCGGCGGCTGACATAGACGGCTAACGTTCGACGTAAGGGGCTGGCCGCAGGCCAGTCCCCTTGACGGAGCGGTTAGGCAGAGCGGCGGGAGGACCGAAATGCCCTGAACGCGGTGCCACAACCGACATGTATTTCAGGCCGGGAGGCCCGAAGAGGCAGTGACTGGCAAAGCAGAGTGCTTTCATAACAAGTGCTACGACGCTGGCCGTACCAGACGAAGGATTTCAACGACTTCTGCGATGCGCTGAAAGCTCGCCGAGGCGAGAGATTGCCCACAGAGTACCACCGGCGGTGACCAGGAAGCGCGGTTCCAGCGAGCGTGGTGTGCTGCTACGGCCACCTACATATGCCCAGGCTGACTTGAATACGGCTGGAGTCGCTATGGACCGCGCGCTGGCCGCCGGAGGACGGACAGCCCGCGCCGACGATGAAGAAGGCGCCCAGAAACCGTAGACATGTCGCTGAGACTTCACCAGCCTGCTGCCTTCTGATGCCTAACGTTCGACGTAAGGGGCTGGCCGCAGGCCAGTCCCCTTGACGGAGCGGTTAGGCAAAGCGAGTGGGGCACCGAGATGCCCGGAACGCAACGCCGCAACCGGCATGTATTTGAGGG
>NZ_JBBUTG010000049.1:0-7903 GCF_038066555.1 Ideonella lacteola
ACGCCGCCGGCCCATCAGATCGACCCCATAAGTGTTCACGTGTCCGACTCCTTCTAAGCGGACAGATGTTCACTACCAGGGCGCTGTCAGATCAACATGTGTTCCCTGGCTGCTTACCGCATTCGCGACAATGTCCATGTTGAAGCGCCCGGCAATCCAAGGACAGCCAAGCGTCTGTCAAGCGCACCGTACTTGCTCGAAGCCCTCTGCCATTCTGGCGTTGGCCCGCTCGGTCATCCGGCGTCAGAATGCAGAAAGTCGCAGTTCAACAACTCGCCTACTGCTGGCCATCGAAATGCAACAAACAACCCGCAGCCTTCGTTCCGCCGAGTGCCACTTGCACCGCTGTGCCCCTCCGTTGGTAGCGTCGCGTTCCGGGCATCTCCTTGCTCAGTCGGGTTCGCCTAACCCCTCCGTCAAGGGGACCTGCCTGCGGCAGGCCCCTTACGTCGAACGTTAGGCAGCACGATGGCCACGTTCCGACGAAAAACCGTGCGAGACGATCCGGAGACGTTGGCAGATCTCTCCGCCAAGCACCAAGCGCTTCTCTCTGACGCCCTGGAGATGGCGAAGCAAAGATCCCAAAACAAGCCGCAGCTTGTACGCGAGATTCTCGCTACTGGCACCATCGAGGGTCTTTCGACAAACTTGAACTCCAAGGCTGCGTCGGTGAGCTATCGGGCCGTCAAGTACAAGCGCACTTGGCACACCCTCATCCCTTGGCAGAACCTCGAGCACACCACTGTCAAAGATGAGGCAGAGTCCATGATTCAAACGGTCGAAGCCAACATCCACATGACCGAAACCAACTCTTGGCCCCCTCTCCCGCCAGAACGCAAGAAGCCAAGGGCGGGCAAATGAACAGCGGGGCGATGCCTAACCCCTCCGTCAAGGGGACTGGCCTGCGGCCAGCCCCTTACGTCGAACGTTAGGCATCAAAAGGTAGCACGGCCGGTGAAGTCTCAGCGGCATGTCAATGGTTTCTGTGTGCCGGCTTTGTCGTAGGCGTGGGCTGTCCGTCCTTCGGCGGCCAGCGCGCGGTCCGTGGCTGTTCCCACCGTATTCAGGTCAGCTTGGGCACATGTGGGTGGCCGCAGCAGCACATCAAGGTCGCTGGAATCGCTTTCCTTGGTCACCGCCGGTGTTACTCTGTGGGCCATCTCTGCCAATGCACGCTTGCAGCGCTTTGCCAAGGCAGTTGAAGTCCTTCGTCCCGTTCGGTCAGCGTCGTAGCATTTGTCATGCAAGTCTCTTGCTCCGCCAACGCACGCCTCGTTTGGCGCCCAGGCGGGAAATACATGTCGGTGGCGGTAATGCGTTCCAGTCATCTCGGTGCTCTGGCCGCTCTGCCTAACCCCTCCGTCAAGGGGACTGGCCTGCGGCCAGCCCCTTACGTCGAACGTTAGGCATCAGAAGGCAGCAGGGCCGGTGAAGTCTCAGCGACATGTCCACGGTTTCTGGGTGCCTGCTTCATCGTCAGCGTGGTCTGTCCGTCCTTCGGCGGCCAGCGCACGGGCCGTGGCGGCTCCAGCCGTATTCAAGTCAGCTTGGGCACATGTGGGTGGCCTTGGCAGCATGCCAAGGCCGCAAGTTGCTCTGCCTGGTCAGCGCCGGTGGTACTCTGTAGGCAATCTCTGCCACGGCAAGCTTTTAGCGCTCTGCCGAGGCAATTGAAATACTTCTTCTCTTCCGGCCAGCGTCGTAGCATTTGTCATGCGAGTCCCTTGCTTCATCAACGCGCATCTCGCATGGTTGCCGGGCATGAAATACATGTCGGTCGTGGCGTTGCGTTCCAGGCATCTCGGTGCCCTAACCGCTCTGCCTAACCCCTCCGTCAAGGGGACTGGCCTGCGGCCAGCCCCTTACGTCGAACGTTAGGCATCAGAAGGTAACAAGCCGGTGAAGGCTCGCCGACATGTCAACGGTTCCTGGGTGCCGGCTTCATCGTCAGCGTGCGCTGTCCGTCCTTCGGCGGCCAGCGCACGGACCGTGGCAGCTCAAGCCGTATTCAAGTCAGCTTGGGCACATGTGGGTGGCCGCGGCAGCACGTCCAGGTCGCTCGAATCGCTCTCCCTGGTCACCGCCAGTGGTACTCTGTGGGCAATCTCTGCCAAGGCAAGCTTGCTGCGCTTTTCCAAGGCAGTTGAAGTCCTTCGTCTCGTCCGGCCAGCGTCGTAGCAATTGTCATGCAAATCGCTTGCTTCACCAACGCGCGCCTCGCTTGGCTGCCAAGCATGAAATACATGTCGGTGGAGGTCTTGCGTTCCAGGCATCTCGGTGCTCTGGCCGTTCTGCCTAACCGCTCCGTCAAGGGGACTGGCCTGCGGCCAGCCCCTTACGTCGAACGTTAGGCATCAGAATTCAACCGATGCACTCACTCAAGAACCTCATAGTCCTCGCTCTCGGGTTCGCTCTTTTGGCTTGCGCCAAGCCAATTCCAAAGGAGAAAGCCGCGTATGTCGGAGAGTGGCACGGAACAGCTATGGCCCTGCTCATCACTCAGGATGGTAGTGTTGCTTACCGCCGCCTTGAAGGTGGCGTCAACAAGTCGATCGACGCTCCGCTTAAGGAGTTTCAAGGAGACAACTTCGTTGTAGGCATTGGCCCAATGTCCACTACGTTTGTTGTCTCAGTTCCGCCGCACGCTGATGGCGACGCCTGGAAGATGACCGTGGACGGTGTGGAACTCACCAAAAAGCACTAACCGCATGCCGTTCTTCCTCGTTCAGTGTCGCTGGCCGCCAATGCCTAACCCCTCCGTCAAGGGGACGTCCCGCAGGCGGGCCGCCCCTTACGTCGAACGTTAGACCGCATGAGCACTCTTGCCGAGCGTCGTGCAGCGAACGACAAGCGCGTCGCGGACGACATCCGCGAGTACGGATGCCATGTGATCAGTGTCTTTGATCCTGAAGAGAAGCAACCGGCGTTCTCCTATTCGGTTGGCATTCAGGAAATGACTGGTGCCCCGGAAGCCATCGTCATCGGGGTGCAGCCGAGCTTGGGTCACTTCATGGTCAATGAGTACAACCGTCAAGTTCGAGCCGGCACCAAGTTCGAGCGCGGGGTGCTGTACTCAGGCTTCTTGGCAGGCTTCTCGATCTACATCGAACCCGTCAAGCCAAGCCGACTGCACGACTACGCACTTGGCTGCGATCGCTACTACAAGGGGAAGCCCTTCTCCACAGTCCAGCTTATCTATCCAACGACAACAGGTGTGTGGCCGTGGCAGGCAGGTGCTTCACAATGGTTCAAGAGCAATCAGGTCATGCTTGGCCGTCAGCGGCCCAACCGGCCGTGAGGTCTAACCCCTCCGTCAAGGGGACGTCCCGCAAGCGGGCCGCCCCTTACGTCGAACGTTAGGCGTCATGCATTGCCCTGTTTGCGCAAAGCGGGTCTCGGCCTATGCTGAGCAATGCTCGAGCTGCGGCACAAGTTTCACCGGTAGTGAGTGGCATCCAGTCGTCAGTGTCCCGGGTTTCCGTCGTCAGCGTGGTCTGAAGCGAACGCTGGCAATCTCCCTAATCACCGCCGCGTCTCTCTACCTTGCTGCAGTGTTCGTAGGCAGCGGGTTGGTGAAGGCACCGCGACATGTCCGAGCCTTCTTTGGGGCAACTCACTCTTCGGCTTGGGCTGTCCGTCCTCCGGCGGCCAGCGCACGGTCCTTGGTGGTTCAAGCCGTATTCAAGTCTACTGGGGCACATGTAGGTGGCCACGGCAGCATGCCAAGGCCGCAAGTTGCTCCGCTTGGTCAGCGCCGGTGGTACTCTGCGGGGCATCTCTGCCACGGCGATCGATCAGCGCTCCGTCAAGGTAGCTGAAATCGTTTGTCTCGTCCGGCCGGCGTCGTAGCACCTGTTATGCAAACACTCTGCTTTGCCAGTCACCGCCTCGTCTGGCCACTTGGCTTGAAATACATATCGGTTGTGGCATTGCGTTCCAGGCGTCTCGGTGCTCTGGCCATTCTGCCTAACCCCTCCGTCAAGGGGACTGGCCTGCGGCCAGCCCCTTACGTCGAACGTTAGGCATCAGAAAGCAGCAGGGCCGGTGAAGTCTCAGCGACATGTCCACGGTTTCTGGGTGCCAGCTTCATCGTCAGCGTGGGCGGTCTGTCTTTCGGCGGCCAGCGCACGGGCCGTGGTGGCTCCGGCCGTATTCCTGGCCGCGTGGGCACGTGTGGGTAGCCGCAGCAGCACGCTACGGTCGCTGGATTCGCTCTCCTTGGCCACCGCCGGTGGTACTCTGTGGGCCATCTCTGCCAAGGTCAGCGTTCAGCCCATTGCTAAGGCAGTTCAAGCTTTTCGTCTCGTCCGGCCAGCCTCGTAGAACTTGTTATGCAAGCACTCTGCCTTACCAGTCACCGGCTCGTCGGGCACCGGATTTGAAATACATGTCGGTTGCGGCATTGCGTTTCAGGTATCTCGGTGCGGTGGCCACTCTGCCTAACCGCTCCGTCAAGGGGACTGGCCTGCGGCCAGCCCCTTACGTCGAACGTTAGGGCTCATAGTCCATGCGAGACAGCATCCGTCGCATGTCGCTTGCAGAAGCCGCGGCCAACGCGCATTCACTGGCAATGGCTTATGCGAGCGCGCTCGGCATTGAAGGCACTTTGTCGCGTGTGGCGCCGGACGACATCGAAACTGAAACGAGGGGCAGGACACCTGTCTTCTGGTGTGCAGTCTTTGAAGGCGTGGCATCCGGCAAGCTCTACGATGGCCCCGTAGTCGTTCGCATCAATCTCGAGGCCGGTAACGTCAAAGCCATCGAGTCCCCCTAGTAGCCAACTCGATCGCCAATGCACAGTATTCCCACGTTCGATCACCATTCCTGAGCATTGTCCGCAGCCACCGCCATGCCTTTCGCCACGCCTGCCGAGAGTGAGGGCATCGCCTCTTCCCGGGTGAGCCCTAACCCCTCCGTCAAGGGGACCTGCCTTCGGCAGGCCCCTTACGTCGAACGTTAGGTGGCATATGGCACACATCGCAGGCCTCGTCACTGGAACCTTGCTCTTGCTGGCAGTGCTGAACCTGCAGCAGGCGCTCCATATCCCCGTCTGGTTTCAGGCAGTTCTGGCTGTTGCCTTAGGCGCTCTCAATGGTTACCTTTGGAGTTCCAAGGCCCCACCGCCCATTCCCCTGAGAGATGCCATCAAGTACGCCGCGCAATGGCTGGCGATCGTTCTCGCGCTTGCGGTTATTGATACCGCAATTGGAACGGCTGCGGGAGCGTCAACCGTCAGCGAGGCATTCTTGAACTCCGGCATGTTCGGTGGGCCGGCGGACCTCTTCCTTTTCCTTGCCGGGCTGTTTGTTGGGGCACCAACACTGGTACGGTCGGTGTTGCTACATCGCGTTCAAAATGCCACCTAACCCCTCCGTCAAGGGGACTGGCCTGCGGCCAGCCCCTTACGTCGAACGTTAGGTTGCATGAAGTGAACGCAGGCGTGAGAGGCATTGCCTCTTTTTCGTTCTTTGGAAGCAGTCCCGCTTTTGCTCAAGGAGCCGGTTCGTGGGCCAGCGGCGGTGACTTACTGGCAGTCCTGGTGGCCCTCATCGCCGTGCCGGTCGGTCTCCTTGCTGGCCTCGGCTGTACCGCGAGACTGCTGTCCTGCTCACACCGCAAGCTGACTTTCGTTCCGCTCTTGGCAGGCTTGATCGCAATTCCTCTTTCAGGCGGCTCAGCCAACGACTTCCTTTCCATGGCGTATCCCTTCCTCGCTGCATACATTCCCACAGTCATCATCGCGTGTGTTGCCGCTCAGTTCCTCGAGCGGTCCAAGCAGGGGCCGCTGTGACGCTGCAACCTAACCCCTCCGTCAAGGGGACTGGCCTGCGGCCAGCCCCTTACGTCGAACGTTAGGTGCTATGAGTTCCGACCCGTTGCTGGAGGAAGCACGCACCCTGTTCGGTGCGTTTCTCCCAGAAGACCTCGCCTCCAGGTTTTCAGAGCTGATATCGCGAGATCCCAAGCGGTGGTCAAAGATTGATCCCTGGCGGGTCTGGGAGCACATTGATTCAGAGGTAATCTCCGAGTGGAAGCAGAGCGCTCAAGCGCCCCTTGCAACCCCTTTGTTTTCGCTTCACGCTTCGGCTGAGGTTACGGTTTTGCGCTGTGGGCACGAACGGCCCAGAATTGAGCGGCTTCCGCTTGTGCAATCGCTGGTTGGAGACTCAAGCGTGTTTGAAGGATTCATCTCTGTCGTTCCAGGCAAGTTGGCGGTCGCAATCAATCACGATGGCATGTTGTGCGTACTCCACCGCTAGCACCTAACCCCTCCGTCAAGGGGACGTCCCGCAAGCGGGCCGCCCCTTACGTCGAACGTTAGCCGTCTGAGGGAGGCAAAGTGGGAGGTCAGTGCGCAGCGTCTTTGGCCTTGGCTCAGCACTTTGGCCATCACGGGCTCCAACCGTTATCGCAACAGGCTTCGCCCGCTGCTCGCGTTGCCACCGTTGTTGAAAACTGGTGCCTTCGGTCAAGCCGCATCAAGCGTGCAGCGCGGGGCCGAACAAGTCTGCCCCACGCCGCACCCTTGCTGCTTGGTGGCATTGCCTGTGATCGCCGGCCTTGTCGCTCATCGGATGGTGAATACCAAAGACAGTTTGGCCGCCGTCTCATGGCGTTGAGTTCGCAGCGCCTGGTCAGCAGGGTAGAAACAGCCCGTCAGCCAGCGTCGCGGTCTGGCTGGCCAGATGAAGCAGTTCAAGGTCTTCAGCGCCAGGCCAGCCGAGCCAAGTTGTCACGTCAGGGGTGGCAAACTCCGCTCATCGCCGGTTGGGTGCTCAATTCACAGCCGGCTAACCCCTCCGTCAAGGGGACCTGCCTTCGGCAAGCCCCTTACGTCGAACGTTAGGCATCAAAGACTTCAGGTGGGTGAAGGCGCGATCGCATACCGGAGCCTTCTGGTGGTGACTCAACCGTCTGCGTCGGCTGTCCGTCCTTCGGCAGCCAGCGCACGGTCCGCGGCGGTTTGCACCGTATTCAAGGCAGCTTGGGCACACGTGGATGGCCGCTGCAGCATGCCAAGGTCTCACGCTGTCCCGCGTGTCCGGCGCCGGTGGTACTCTGTGGGAAATCTCTGCCTCGCCGAGCCTTCAGCGCATTGCCGAGGTAGTTGGAATCCTCCGTCTCGTCCGGCCAGCGTTTTAGCACTTGTTATGCAAGCACTCTGCTTTGCCAGTCACTGGCTCGTCGGGCCACCAGGTTCGAAATACTTGCCGGTGGAGGCATTGCCTTTCGGGCATCTCGTTGCTCTGGCCGCTCTGCCTAACCACTCCGTCAAGGGGACTGGCCTGCGGCCAGCCCCTTACGTCGAACGTTAGGCGGCATTGGGGAGCGTTGGCTTGAAGCTGGAAGGCTATCGGCAAACTTGGCACGTTGAAGACGCGGCGAGTCTTGAAGCAGCATTGTCCTTGCGCGATGAGCGCGGCGGGGCTGATCTTTGGCTCTCGCCGGACGGCGCAGAGTACGCCTGCCTCGCAATTCGGATCGGTGGAAATGTTGGCGACGTTCACTTCCTTCCAGAATTCGATAATCCGGGGTACCGATGTCTGGGCGGCTCAGAGCTTCCTAAGAACGGGATAACCAAGCTCGTCTTCATGGGCTGCGATCCGGGAGATGGCGAGGAAGTGCCGAACGAATTCGTTGTCCCGTCCGCCACCATCGTAAGAGTGGCCAGAGGATTCCTTCTTGGTGAGCAGGTGCTGGACCTCGCGAAGTGGCTGCAACTGTGACGAAACGCATTCACAGCAAAATGCCGCCTAACCCCTCCGTCAAGGGGACTGGCCTGTGGCCAGCCCCTTACGTCGAACGTTAGGCATCAGATAGCAGCAGTCTGGTGAAGTCTCAGCGACGTGTCTACGGTTTCTGGGTGCCAGCTTCATCGTCAGCGTGGGCTGTCCGTCCTCCG
>NZ_JBBUTG010000050.1:0-7552 GCF_038066555.1 Ideonella lacteola
AAATACATTTCGATTGTGGCATTGCGCTCCAGGCATCTCGGTGCTCTGGCCGCTTTGCCTAACCCCTCCGTCAAGGGGACGTCCCGCAAGCGGGCCGCCCCTTACGTCGAACGTTAGGCTTCAGAAGGCAGGGGCCTACTGGTGAGTCCGAAGCAGCCCATTCATGCTTGCCTGGTGCCGATTCCTTCGTCGGCATGGGTGTCCGTCCTCCGGCGGCCAGCGCGCGGTCTATGGCCGCTCCAGCCGTATTCAAGTCAGCCTGGGCACATGTAGGTGGCCTCAGCAGCACACCACGGTCGCCGGAACTGCTCTCGTTTGTCGCGGCCGGTGGTACTCTGGGGACCATCTCTGCCGGGCAAGCTTCCCGAGCTTAGCCAAGGTCGCTGAAATCCTTCGTCCCCGCCGCACAGCGTCGTAGCACTTGTTATGCAAGTACTCTGCTCTTCCAGTCACTGCATCGTCTGGCCGCCGGTCTTTAAACACATGCCGGTTGCGGCATTGCGTTCCGGGCGTCTCGGCGCCCCACTCGCTTTGCCTAACCCCTCCGTCAAGGGGACGTCCCGCAAGCGGGCCGCCCCTTACGTCGAACGTTAGGCCTGCAGTCTCATGATCGATACCAACGCGTTTGTAGCGCAGTTCGCTGGTCACCAGGTGCCGCCCTTCCTGCTACGTCTGCTTGAATATCAGAACGTAGTGGGCTATGGACGGTATTCCCAGGCACTCACGCTCTCCGTCGGTGAACGGTCCGGTCTCATCCATGGCTGGTCAGCTGATCCTGAGTTCCTTTCCAGGTTGTTGCCGTTTGCAATGGCAAATGCCTCGGGATCGTTCTATGCCTTGTGGAACAACGGCTCGTCAGCCGTTGTAGATCAATGGCCGGTGGTCGCGTTTGGCGACGAAGGCGGTGAATGGGTCGTGGCTCAAAATGTCTCCGAGCTGCTCAGCTTGAGCACCTTCGACGAAGAGCCAATGATTGATTACCATGGGGTCGCCTTCTTCAAAGACCCAGAGTGGTACCAGGAGAGCGAATTCCTTGATGACTACAAGCAGTGGCTGAAGGCCCAGCTCAATCTCGAAGCAATCGAAGATCCGGCACCTTTGGTCGCCGCCGCGCAAGCCGCGCTGCAGGAGGCATTCAATGTCTGGAAGCAACCCTTTCTCAAGCACAAAGATGGGCCGGCCTAACCCCTCCGTCAAGGGGACGTCCCGCAAGCGGGTCGCCCCTTACGTCGAACGTTAGGGCGCTATGAAGAGGATCGCCGCATACCTTCGCGCAGTTGTCTCAGACGTCTACTTCCTTCGCGTCTGCATGTTCCTTTGGGGGTCTTGCTTTGCTGCCTTCGGCGCCTTCGCCGTCATTTCCTGGAAGCCAGTCGAGGTATATGAATGGTTTGGGGTTGGCCTTTGCTTGTTGCTCGGCCTGCTCGGTGCCTTCCTCGTCGCGGTTGCAATCCTCGGATCAAGTGATGAAGTCGGTCGCGCAGTTGAACTGATGCATGAGGGGGGCGACATCCCGGGCGTTCTCTTTGTTGTCGTTGCCGCGTTGCTTGCAGTTCCTATAACAGCTCTGCTCCAAGTCTTCCTTGGCCGCCGTCGCCGGAGGTAAAGGCCACTGGCAATTTATGCTCTGGTCCACAACGCGCCCTAACCCCTCCGTCAAGGGGACGTCCCGCAAGCGGTCCACCCCTTACGTCGAACGTTAGGCCACACAGAGCATGAGACGTCCTGCGGCAAGCCGCAGTCCTCCCCTTACGTCGAACGTTGGGCCTCAATGAATGCCACGGGAGTGTTCTTGCTGCCCTGTCCAAGATGCGATCAAGGCGCGGTGCAACACATGCTAGTCCGAGCTAACCGCAGGCATGTATTCGTCTGCGACGAATGCGAGGCAACCTGGTTCGAAGCTGAGAGAATTGCGTCTTCAGGCCATGTAGATCTTGGCATCTACCTTCGTTCACTGGGGCTGCACCCGCTATGGTCAGAGTTGGCCCCGATCGAACCTGAACCGCCTGTCGGCGCGCAAAAACCAGTGCCTTAGCTTCCGGTCGGCCAGAACCGGCGTTCCGCCCACAACAAAATGCCCGCAGTCTTCTGCCATCAACTATTGCAGCAGTGGTTGCCCTATGGGGTCATTGCCGGCCCGGCGGGTGGGTTACTTGGCCTTTCTGGTCGCCACACCCTGAGGCCTAACCCCTCCGTCAAAGGGACCTGCCTGCGGCAGGCCCCTTACGTCGAACGTTAGGCCCTCCGGAAACAGCCCGCTTGCACCACTTTGGCGCGTCGCGCAGAATATCCACCTATGAACACAGCGTTCTCGACTTCATCCCTACATCTGGATATCTATATCCACATGTGGAGTCCGGCGTTGACGTCTAAATCACGTTAGGCCCCTGAAATGATTCATCCCGGCCTCGACTTCCATACCGTGCGCGTTGTCTGCACTGGCTGCGGTTGGTACCGAAACATCGCGCATTCCGGCTGCGCCGATGGCAAACGAGCGCTTGTGCACATTGAGCGCTCCCGTGATCCGAGCCATGTGCTGCGCAGCAAAGTCATTGAAGTTCCAGAAGCTCTACCGCTGAGTGAGGCGCTCGAAGCCAACCCGGGATACCGAGATCTCGTAGCAGAGGCGCACGAAAATGGCTTGTTCCAAATGGAAGCCGAGTTTCTTCCTCTTGTTGTTGATCAAGCATGCCCGCGGTGTAAACAGGTAGGTTCTCTTGGGCTGTCGCAAATCTGGAACCTTGGAAGCCATGTTCGCTACTAACCGCCGGCCTAACCCCTCCGTCAAGGGGACTGGCCTGCGGCCAGCCCCTTACGTCGAACGTTAGGTCTCACATGCGACCTCCACGCACAGCGGCAAAGGCCGGCCTCGTGGTTGTCACGGTTGCTCTATTTGTAGGCATCCATTCGGTTCTTTCTCGCTTTGCCTCCCACGCATCAGTTGCGGCAGCCATGGCTATCGCCGCCGCCGTGTTTTTCGCGTGCCTGGTCAAGGCGGCATCCGCTCGACGCGAATCCTCTAATGGGGCGTCGGCACACCTCCTATCGATCACAATGTGGGTAGCAATGGCCTTTCTTGTTGCTTGGCCAATTGGCGCGCTACTCGCTTATGCCCCTTGGAACCCAGCTAGCCACTGGCCGCCATAGCCACACTGATCTCCAAAGCCTGAGAGGTGCGCTTGCTTCTCCCGAGACCTAACCCCTCCGTCAAGGGGATGTCCCGCAAGCGGGCCGCCCCTTACGTCGAACGTTAGGCCCTCCGGGAACAGCCAGCTTGCGCCACCTTGGTGCGTCGCGCAGAATATCCACCTATGACCACAACGTTTTCGCCTTCATCCCTACATCTGGATATCTATATCCAGATGTGGAGTCAAGCGTTGACGTCTAAATCACGTTAGGGCGCTCATGCCGCCTTCGGTTCGGTCTCTAGTCCCCACGCTTGTTGTCTGCACATCAGTCACGCTATTCTTGTGTCAACGTCATGCAGGCTTCATGCTAGTTGCTTTAGCACTGCCTTTGACGCCTTGGCTCATACATAGCGCCCGGGTCATAGCAACTAAGCCTAACGCCAGGCGGCAGCAGTTGGCAAAGGTCAGCGTTTGGGTCGTAGGAGTGTCATTCGTATTAGGCTCACACGCAATCATGTTCGCCGCGGCCAAGAAGAAGGCGGAGCATATTTCAAGCGCCCTGGAAACATACATAAAGGAGTTTGGTCAATGTCCGCGAGAGCTTGAGGCAATTGGCTTCACCAAGGCAGTGCTGAGGGACGAGTTCGGTTACGCCGCCTACTTCTGTGAATCGGGAAAGCCAACGTTCTTTTACGGTAGTACGTTCGTCCCATTTGAAACAGAGAACTATGATTTCAGCACTCATACATGGCGACATGTCTATGATTGACCGGCGCCCTAACCGCTCCGTCAAGGGGACTGGCCTGCGGCCAGCCCCTTACGTCGAACGTTAGGCCCTCCGGGAACAGCCAGCTTGCGCCACCTTGGTGCGACGCGGAAAATATCCACCTATGACCACAACGTTTTCGCCTTCATCCCTACATCTGGATATCTATATCCACATGTGGAGTCCAGCGTTGACGTCTAAATCACGTTAGCCCTCAATAGCAATGCACCCGCGTCTCTTCATCTCGCTCATAACGCTGGCTTTGGTTCCGCATTCGGTTTGCGCGCAGTTCATTCAGGAGAGGTGCACCGTTGAAGCAAGAGGAACGGTCAGTCTTAGATTGGTCGCGCCAGATCGGAGCATCCGGAGCCTAGCGTTTGATCCGCAAACAAAGAGCATTTCCTTCAAAGGCACAACCCTGGCCGATCTCAAGTGGGTCAAGGGCTACAGCTCATTCAAGGAGATTTCGCTTGTCAAGAGCACGCCAGAGGCAAAGGCGGGCGAGCTCTTGTTCACGGCCGGCGATGGAGCCACCAAGACAATTGGCGCCATCCAATACGAGTGCTGGCATCAACTTGAGCGCGCAGTCAACAATGCCGTTCCAACGCATATCAAGCCTGAGGGCTAACCCCTCCGTCAAGGGGACGTCCCGCAAGCGGGCCGCCCCTTACGTCGAACGTTAGGCATCAGAAAGCAGCAGGCTGGTGAAGCCCAGGGACATTTCAACGGCTTCTTGGTGCCAGCTTCATCGTCGGCGTGGGCTGTCCGTCCTTCGGCGGCCAGCGCACGGGCCGTGGCGGTTCAAGCCGTATTCAAGTCAGCTTGGGCACAAGTCGGTGGCCGCAGCGGTACACCACGGTCGCCGGAATCGCTCTTGTTGGTCACGACCGGTGGTACTCTGTGGGCCATCTCTGCTAGGTCAGGCTTCCTGCGCTTTGCCGAGGTCGCTGAAATCCTTCGTCCCAGCCGCCCAGCGTCGTCGCACTTGTTATGCAAGTACTCTGCTTTGCCAGTCACTCGCTCCTGGGGCCGCCGGGTTTGAAATACATGTCGGTTGCGGCATTGCGTTCCAGACATCTCGGTGCTCTGGCCCCTTTGCCTAACCGCTCCGTCAAGGGGACTGGCCTGCGGCCAGCCCCTTACGTCGAACGTTGGGCGTCATGAACAGCGCATCCTCGCGGTACCCAGCAACTTCTGCTCGTCTGTCACTAGCGTCTCGGTTCGGCTTGCCGTACTCCGATGACATGCAAGATTGGGAGTGGGAGGTCGCGGATAGCCAACGATTCCAGGAATTTCTTGATGCGTATCGTTCGGCGAAGTTGAGTGACGACGAACGGTTCTCGCTGATGGAAATACTCGTGCAGTGTGTTGATGACATGGGGCCATCCTCCCAGGCGGGCGCGGCCTGGGCCGAACTCCAGCCCCTACTGGTGCAGGCTTTGCGCTTGCACGGAACAACCATCGAGTACTGGTCTCGCCTCGGTGAAGCCGACCCAGAATCCCAGTTCAACGTGTCGCCTCAAATGCGCGAAATCTATGCATTGATCGGTCCATGAGTTGTACCCTCGCCCCATTTAGTGCCGTCTCAACGGTGACGCCCAACCCCTCCGTCAAGGGGACGTCTTGCGGCAAGCCGCAATCCGCCCCTTACGTCGAACGTTAGGCAGCAATGTACTCACCCCACAGAAGCAGATCTTCAGATGCCTGAGCATTTCGCGTCGGTTGCCCATGGATGAAATCGAACTAATCGAGAAAAATCGCTGGCCAATCTTCGTTGTCGGGGCCCTGATGGGCTTTGTCCTCTGCGTCTGGTTGACCGGTGAAGTCCTTTCTTCTGCCGTTCTTGCCATAGGATTTGGTCTCTTTCTCAGCGGCTATCGCGTCGCAAAGCAGCTTACCTCCGAGGTCCCGTGGGCGTACTTGGAGGCAGAGGGCCGAATCAATGGCAAGCTTCCCAGCAAGCGGGGCGTTTGGGTAGGCAATCTCATTCCAGGTCTTCTATTCGGCATCTTAGGCTTGTGGTTACTTCTCCATACCATCAGCAGCAACCCAACTGCCACGAGTCTTCTGGCGCCTTCGTTCCCTTCAGCAGCGGTTGCGCAGCTACGCATCCCAGTTGGCGGCATTGCGTTCCGGGCATCGCCTTGCTCGACGCTTGTCGCCTAACCCCTCCGTCAAGGGGACTGGCCTGCGGCCAGCCCCTTACGTCGAACGTTAGACCTCAGAGAGAATACGCGTTCCACCTGGTGAGCGTGCGTGGTCCGCAACCATGCTCACTTTACTTTGTGCAGCGGAGGGAGAGTTGAGATGCAGATTCGGTCCACCATCACCATCCTGTTAGCTATTGCCTGTTCGGCGTGCGCAACCATCGTTGGTCAGCCAACGCAAGTAGTTCCAATCTCGAGCACCCCCAGCGATGCCGCCATTACGATTGTTGATGAGTCTGGGGTTGAGGTATTCAAGGGAACCACGCCCACCTCAGTAACCTTGCAGAAGAGCACTGGCAAGTACTGGGGCAAGAAGAGTTTCACCGTCACGATTGCGAAGGCCGGCTTCCAGCCTCAGACGATTCCCGTCACCGCATCGGCCAATGGCTGGTACATCGCTGGCAACTTCGTTTTCGGCGGCTTGATCGGTTGGTTCATCGTTGATCCGCTCAATGGTCACATGTACACGCTGTCGCCCGAGGCTGTGGCAGCGTCACTCAGCACCGTCGCGGCTCACAACAACACCGCCACCGATGGCAGCATCGCGATCGTCCTGCTCCAGGACGTGCCGGATTCGCTGCGCAACCAAATGGTTCAGGTACGCTGAGGTCTAACCCCTTCGTCAAGGGGACTGGCCTGCGGCCAGCCCCTTACGTCGAACGTTAGGTTTCACATGCGAGCTTTGCCGGTTGCTCTGGGTAGCCTTGCCGTTTCGTTTGCTACCTTCGTCGGGCTGCGAGTAATCTACCCATGGGCCATTGACGGCTACGGGATGAATGTCTTTGCTACCCAAGCTGATTTGCGAATCCTTCGCCAAGCCGTGCTCATCTATCAGAAGCAGCGCGGATCGCTGCCCGACACGTTGGACCAGTTGGTCCCCGAGTTCCTGGAGCGTCTACCTAAAGACCGGTGGAGCGCTGCATACGGCTATCGTCGCGATGCCACCAACCCTCAGTTCTTGCTTTACTCTACGGGGGCCGACGCCAAAGACCAGGCGGGAGCAGGAGACGACATCGTCGAATGGGAAAAGGAGAGCGATTGCAAAGTCTATGGAGCAGGTTGTCTCAGTGAGCGGCTTACAGAGCTCGCCAGGCTTACCTCCTTGGCGATGCTTCTTCTTTCAGCTTTGGCCTCCGTCGGCCTGCTCGCTGAAGGTCTTTGGCACCGGTCGAGGCATACAAATCGTGCAACCTAACCCCTCCGTCAAGGGGACGTCTTGCGGCAAGCCGCAAGCCGCCCCTTACGTCGAACGTTAGGCATCAGAAGGCAGCGGGCTGGTGAAGTCTCAGCGACGTATCTACGGCTTCTGGGTGCCTGCTTCATCGTCGGCGCGGGCTGTCCGTCCTTTGGCGGACAGCGCACGGGCCGTGGCGGTTCCTGCCGTATCCTGGTCAGCGCGGGCACATGTGGGTAGCCGCGGCAGCATGCCGAGGCTTCAAGTTGCCCTGTCT
>NZ_JBBUTG010000051.1:0-7121 GCF_038066555.1 Ideonella lacteola
TCTCAATCACCGTGGCCTTGTGGGTCAATTCCCTGTCGCAGCATGCCTAGCCGAATGCGGCCTAACCCCTCCGTCAAGGGGACCTGCCTTCGGCAGGCCCCTTACGTCGAACGTTAGGCGTCAAGACAGAACCCTTCACGCTTCGAGTCCACTATGGCTGCAACACTGAGCAGGCTCCCAACGCGTAGAGCGCTTTGCTTCGTGGTGACAGCGCTAGTTCTCGGCACAGCCGGGGCTGAGCCTCGCGCGTTCTTCAAGGATGGCAACGCACTTCTTGCTGGCCTTTCGGCGCCCGCCTCTACGTCGCAGAATGGCTTCGCCATCGGGTACGTCATCGGAACGGTAGAAGCTCTAAACGAGGAACAACAGCTCTCGTTCAAGGTCTGCTTCAAGATTCCATCAAACGCCACTCAGCGTCAGCTGAGTGATATCGTGAAGCAATACCTGGAGCAGTTCCCAACGGTGCGTGATCTGCCCGCTCCTTGGCTTGTGGCGTCATCGCTTGAGCGAATCTTCCCATGCGCAAAGCAACCGTCTGCAAGGCCGCAGTGACGCCTAACCCCTCCGTCAAGGGGACCTGCCTTCGGCAGGCCCCTTACGTCGAACGTTAGGCATCAGAAGTCAGGGACTGACGGTTGAGTCCGAAGCAGCGTATCCACGCATGTCGACTGCCTGCTTCATCGTCAGCGTGGGCTGTCCGTCCTTCGGCGGCCAGCGCACGATCCGTGGCGGCTCCAGCCGTATTCAGGTCAACTTGGGCACATATAGGTGGCCGCAGCAGCACACCACGGTCGCTGGAATCGCTGTCGTTGTTCACGGCCGGTGGTACTCTGTGCGCCATCTCCGCCAGGGCAAGCTTCCAGAGCTTTGCCAAGGTCGCTTAAATCCTTGGTCCCCAGCCGCCCAGCGTCGTAGCACTTGTTATGCAAGTACTCTGCTTTGCCAGTCACTGCATCGTCTGGCCACCGGCCCTCAAGTACATGTCGGTTGCGGCATTGCGTTCCAGGCATCTCGGTACTCTGGCCGCTTTGCCTAACCGCTCCGTCAAGGGGACTGGCCTGCGGCCAGCCCCTTACGTCGAACGTTAGGCCTCACCGTCACCTATCCGCCGTCCGTCGCATTTCCATATGAGCTTTGATCTATTTGTCGGCAGCTTCATTGGGGGCGAACGAGCTTCGTTCCCGGCGACCGTGCTCCGAGGAGCATTTGGCCCATTCATCATTGAGACCGAGCCAAAGTGGTTCGTGCTGAGCTTCGGCCCTGATGTGTCGGACAAGTGTGCTCTGTATGTTGATACGAACGCCGATCAAATCGACAGCTTTAGCATCGATCCATTGGACGACAGTCGCCTCTACGAAGCCTTGTTCTCAATTCTCAAGATTCCTGGATTGACCCTGTACATGCCAGGCAGTTGCCCGCCTCTGGTTGGCCACGCAGAGACTGCTGAGCATCTTCCCGCCGAAATGATTCAAACTCTCGGGGAAGCGCTACTTCTCAAGGCAGCCTCCGAGATCCCAGAGAGAATTCGCCAGTCATAGCCATCAAAATGCATACTGGAACGCACTTGTGGCCTAACCCCTCCGTCAAGGGGACGTCCCGCAAGCGGGCCGCCCCTTACGTCGAACGTTAGCCAACCTCAAGTTCCATGACCAGCCGAGAAGACCCCTGGGCACAAGTCCGAGCTGAACTGAGTGAAATCGCCCAGGCCGGAAACATTAACGTTGCTCAGTTGTCTGTGGCTTGCCTCATTCTGCGAGACGCACCATGGGCCGCGCAGGTTGTTCCTTACGTGTCCCACGGTCAGCTTGGACTCTCCACGGCGAAAGAGTATGCAAGGGCGCGGCTACTGCGCGCTGTCTGGCTAAGGCCCGAAGGCGAGTCAATCGTTGCCACATTTCAAGACACCATGGGTTCGTCGGTTGGTCGAGAAACCAAAGTCGACGAGCTCAACACGGCAGTCCTTCTACCGATGGTTGAATGGCTCTGCTCACCAGTCCAATGAGTTTCATGAAGTCCCTCTCATCCGAGTGCCTGCATTCAACGGGGTTGGCTAACCCCTCCGTCAAGGGGACTGGCCTGCGGCCATCCCCTTACGTCGAACGTTAGGCATCAGAACGCAGCAGGGCCGGCCAGGTCTCAGCGTCGTGTCAACGATTTCTGGGTGACTTCTTCATCGTCAGCGTGGGCTGTCCGTCCTTCGGCGGCCTGCGCACGGGCCGTAGCGGCTCAAGCTATATTCAAGTCAGCTTGGGCACATGTGGGCGGCCGCGGCAGCACGCCTCGGTCGCTTAAATCGCTCTCCCTGGTCACCGCCGGTGGTACTCCGTTGGCCATCTCTGGCAAGGCAAGCTTGCAGCGTTTTGCCAAGGCACTTCAAGTCCTGCGCCTCGTCCGGCCAGTCTCGTAGCATTTTTCATGCAAGTCTCCTGCTCCGCCAACATCCGCCTCGCCTGGCTGCCAGGCATGGAATACATGTCGGTTGTGGCATTGCGTTCCAGGTATTTCGGTGCTCTGGCCGCTCTGCCTAACCGCTCCGTCAAGGGGACTGGCCTGCGGCCAGCCCCTTACGTCGAACGTTAGGCATCAGAAGGCGGCAGGTTGGTGGAGGCGCAGTTGCATATCCACGAGTACTTGGTGGCGTCTCCATCGTCGGTGTGGGCTGCCCGTCCTCCGGCGGCCAGCGCACGGGCCGTGGCGGTTCCCGCCGTATTCGAGTCTGCCTGGGCACATGTGGGTAGCTGCAGCAACAGACCACGGTTGCTGGAAACGCTCCGCCTCGCCGCTGGTGGTACTCCACGGCCCATTTCTGCTAAGTCAAGCTTTCAGCGCTTTGCCAAGGCGACTCAAATCCTTCGTCTCGTCCGGCTAAGCCGTCGTAGCATTTGTTATGCAAGCACTCTGTTCTGCTAGTCGTTGGCTCGTCGGGCCACCGGGTTTGAAATACATGTCGGTTGCGGCATCGCGTTCCAGGCATCTCGTTGCTCTGGCCGCTCTGCCTAACCCCTCCGTCAAGGGGACTGGCCTGCGGCCAGCCCCTTACGTCGAACGTTAGGCATCAGAAGGCAGCGGGTTGGTGAAGGCGCAGCGGCATGTCCGATCCTTCGTTGGAGCAACTCAATCGTCGGCATGGGCTGTGGCGGCTCCAGCCGTATTCCAGGCCGCGTGGGAACATTTTGGTGGCCGCGGCAGCACGCTACGGTCGTCGGAATCGCTCTCCTTGGTCACCGCCGATGGTACTCTGTGGCCCATCTCTGCCAAGGTCAGCTTTCAGCGCATTGCCAAGGCAATTCAAACTTCTCGTCTCGTCCGGCCAGCGTCGTAGCACTTGTTATGCAAGCACTCTGCTTTGCCAGTCACTGGCTCGTCGGGCCACCGGGTTTGCAGTACACGTCGGTTGCGGCATTGCGTTCCAGACGTCTCGGTGCTCTGGCCACTCCGCCTAACCGCTCCGTCAAGGGGACTGGCCTGCGGCCAGCCCCTTACGTCGAACGTTAGGCATCAAAAGGCAGCAGGGCCAGTGAAGCCTCAGCGACGTGTCTACGGTTTCTGGGTGCCAGCTTGGTCGTCGGCTCGGGCTGTCCGTCCTTTGGCGGCCAGCGCGCGGACCGTGGCGGCTCCAGCCGTATTCAAGTCAGCCTGGGCACACGTAGGTGGCCGCAGCAGTACACCTCGATCTCTGGAATCGCTCTCGTTGGTCACGACCGGTGGTACTCTGTGGGCCATCTCTGCCAAAGCAAGCTTGCAGTGCTTTGCCGAGGCGGTCGAAGTCCTTCATCTTGTCCGGCCAGCGTCGTAGTACTTGTCATGCAAGTCCCCAGTTTCACCAGCGCGCACCTCGCGTGGCTACCGGTCATGAAATACATGTCGGTTGTGGCATTGCGTTCCAGGCATCTCTGTGCTCCGGCCGCCCTGCCTAACCGCTCCGTCAAGGGGACTGGCCTGCGGCCAGCCCCTTACGTCGAACGTTAGGTTGCAGAGAATGCGAGGAATTCTGGCCGTCTCTTCTGGATCGCTTGCTCTATCCTTCGCGGCAGTTGTGGCGTTTGAATTGATCTCGCCGTCATTCATCTACGAGGGGGACCACAAGCTTCGAAGCGCTCAGACTGACCTCCGGATTCTCAGTGGGACTGTTCTTTCCTACCGGAGCAAGCATGGCTCACTGCCTGACTCACTCGATCAGCTCGCAACTGCCGGAATGGTGGAGAAGGTCCCGCCTGATCCGTGGGGAGGCCGATACATTTATCGACGGGTGGATGGTGGCCAAGGATTCCAGATGTACTCTGCCGGTATCGACACCATTGATCAAAGAGGTCAAGGTGATGACATCGTTACAGGAGAGAAAGAGTACAAATGCGATACCTACGGTTCCAACTGCCCACTTTCGCCATTTGAGGCAGCTAGGGATGCATTGCAGCTGTTGTTTCTTATTTCGGCCATCACTGTTGTGGGTGTGCTTGTTGGCATTCTGCTACGGTGGGCGCTCGTCAGAAGTTCAACCTAACCCCTCCGTCAAGGGGACGTCCCGCAAGCGGGCCGCCCCTTACGTCGAACGTTAGGCTTCATGAGCACGGCCACGGCGCCACTTGAATCGAGTCTCCTCGGAGACCGCATTCTCAAGGTCAACCACGCTGGCGAAAACGGCGCGGTCCACATCTATGCCGGCCAACTGCTGCTCGCTCGTCTTACCGCTCCAAGCCTCGTAGGCGAGATTGCTGAGTTCAAGTCCCACGAGGAGAGGCATCGCTCAATCTTCTGGGCTGAACTTGAGCGCCGAGGCCGACCTCGTTGCCGTAGCTATTTGCTGTGTGGCGTAGGCGGCTACGCTTTGGGTCTGGCTACGGGGCTTTTCGGCAGGAACGCAATCGCAGCAACTACGGTGGCTGTTGAGCGCGTAGTTCTCCGTCACCTGCGGCAGCAGTTAGTCGACCTCCAGGGAAGAGACGAAGCCGCCCAAAGGGCCATCGCTGCTATCGTTGCTGAAGAGCAGCAACATCATGATCAGTCGGCCGCCCACATTCAGTCGCAGGCCTTATGGCTTCGCTTGCTCTCGCCACTCGTCGCCGCGTCAACCGAAGCCGTCATATGGGTAGGCATGCGAGTGTGAAGCCTAACCCCTCCGTCAAGGGGACAGCCACAAGCGGGCTTCGCCCACTTGCACCTGCCCCTTACGTCGAACGTTAGGCCTCATGCGAGCAAGACCCCGCCTTGGCGTTTTCAACGTGCTTCTGCTGATAGTCACAGCCGTCTGGTGCATCGCAATGCCGCTACTCTGGGCGCACAATCTCCAAACGTATTTGAGCTCGAGCTACGTTGAAAGGTTGGGCCTGTATCGTCCAGAGCTCATGGTGGCAATCGTTGTCACAGTATCCCTCGTGCTCCTCGCCTTCAAGCCGCGTCTGTCAGTCGTTGGCTTTGCGGCCGCCACCCTCGCTGCTCCTGTCCTCAAGTTCGCCATCGGCAGCCCCAGCTCGGGTGTTTGGCCGGTCTCTGTTGTATTGCTGGCCTTGGTGGCTTGGAGGTTGCATGCACTTTTCAAACCCGAGGCCTAACCCCTCCGTCAAGGGGACCTGCCTTCGGCAGGCCCCTTACGTCGAACGTTAGGCATCAGAAGGCAGCAGGCGGTTGAAGTCTCAGCGACATGCCAACGGCCTCTTTGTGTCGGCTTCATCGTCGTCGTGGGCTGTCCGTCCTTCGGCGGCCAGCGCGAGGGGCGTGCCAGTGCCAGCCGTATTCAAGTCAGCTTGGGCACATGTGGGTGGCCGGGCC
This sequence comes from Ideonella lacteola, assembly GCF_038066555.1. Taxonomy (NCBI): domain Bacteria; kingdom Pseudomonadati; phylum Pseudomonadota; class Betaproteobacteria; order Burkholderiales; family Sphaerotilaceae; genus Ideonella; species Ideonella lacteola. Next base: position 5,767 of record NZ_JBBUTG010000051.1, read on the forward strand.
AGCACGCAACGGTCGCTGAAATCGCTCTCGTTGGTCGCCGCCGGTGGTACTCTGTGGGCGATCTCTGCCAAGGCATGCTTTCAGCGCTTTGCCGAGGCGGTTGAAATCCTTCGTCTCGGTCGGTCAGCGTCGTAGAACTTGTTATGCAAGCACTCTGCTTTGCCCGTCACTGCCTCGTAAGGCCACCGGGCTTGAAATACATGTCGGTTGTGGCATCGCGTTCCAGGCATCTCGATGCTCTGGCCGCTCTGCCTAACCGCTCCGTCAAGGGGACTGGCCTGCGGCCAGCCCCTTACGTCGAACGTTAGGCATCAGAAGGCAAGAGCCGGTTGGTGAAGTCTCAGCAACGCGTCATCGGTTTCTGGGTGCCGACTTCATTGTCGGCGTGGGCTGTCCGTCCTTCGGCGGCCAGCGCGCGGGCCGTGCCGGTTCCAGCCGTATTCAAGTCAGCTTGGGCGTATGTGGGTGGCCTCGGCAGCATGCCAAGGCCGCAAGTTGCTCTTCCTGGTCAGCGCCAGTGGTACTCTGTGGGCAATCTCTGTCAAGGCAGGCTTTCAGCGCCTTGCCAAGGCAGTTCAAATCCTTCGTCTCTACCAGCCAGCGTCGTAGCACTTGTTATGGAAGCACTCTGCCTTACCAATCACCGGCTCGTCGGGCCACCGGGTTTGAAATACATGTCGGTTGTGGCATTGCGTTCCAGGCATCTCGATGCTCTGGCCACCATGCCTAACCGCTCCGTCAAGGGGACTGGCCTGCGGCCAGCCCCTTACGTCGAACGTTAGGCGCTTCAGGCAGCCATGGCAGACGACTTCTTGATCGATCTCGTAGTTCCAAATGGTTTCGAGAGCCTCATGCCTCTTCTCGGGCAAGCCCCATTCGAGATCACGGTTGAAGAGAGGGAGGGCAATCCCTTTGGAGTCCTGGTGCAGAGTACGGTGTCGGAGGTAGCTGGGTTCTGGTTTGCGGGATCGTCGGGCGAAGTTCACCACTATGAGTGCTCAGTTCGCCCCTCCAATCCAGGGCCAGCGGAGGCCGTCCTGCTTTCTCTGTCCAGCCTATTTCAGCAAGCCAGCCTGTCGCATCGCGTCTTCCGCATCGTTCATGAACTCGAAGAAAACGAAGAGGTGGTCTCCTATGTCGCAAGCGCCTAACCCCTCCGTCAAGGGGACGTCCTGCGGCAAGCCGCAGGCCGCCCCTTACGCCGAACGTTAGGCATCAGAAGGCAGCAGGTTGTTAGAGGCGCAGCGGCATGTCCGAGCCTTCTGGGTGGCAACTCAATCGTCGGCATGGGCTGTCCGTCCTTTGGCGGCCAGCGCACGGACCGTAGCGGCTCCAGCCGTATTCAAGTCTGCTTG
>NZ_JBBUTG010000052.1:0-6842 GCF_038066555.1 Ideonella lacteola
CTACGCTCGCCGAATCGGCGCCCAAGAGCTCGGGCTGAAGCCGTTTCTGGCATCTCGAGCCCAGATTCCGTGTTCTTCAGCGTCCATGCACGTCGCGCCATGCTTTGTGCAGACCATCCCTAGCGAGAAAGACCAGTAGCCGACTTCCCAGACATGCAGACTCCAGCGGTCGTTCGTTCCGAAGTACCCAAACGAAAGCTCTTCTGGTCCGATGACCTCAACATCTTGAGTGAAACCAAAGACGTTGGGCATAGCGACAAGATCCAAGATTTCGCCGGCCGGACTTAGAAGATAGATCCAATGCTCACATCCATCGAAGTAGTCGTAGCTTGTGGCCAACACGATGTGATGCCCACTACTGAACTCGAACTCGATCTTGTCTCCATTGACGATCGACCCCTTGATCCCACCATCAGTGAACAGTCGACGGCGATAAGTCGCGAACGGAACTGTCTTTGGGAGTTCCTTCAGCGAGAACTTGGATGAGGGTTGCACCTAAAGCGCCTAACGTTCGACGTAAGGGGCTGGCCGCAGGCCAGTCCCTTTGACGGAGCGGTTAGGCAAAGCGAGTGGGGCACCGAGATGCCCGGAACGCAATGCCGCAACCGGCATGTATTTGAAGGCTGGTGTCCAGACGATGCAGTGCCTGGCAAAGCAGAGTACTTGCATAACAAGTGCTACGACGCTGGGCGGCTGGGACGAAGGACTTCAGCGCCCTTGGCAATGTGCTGGAAGCTTGCCCTGGCAGAGATAGCCCACAGAGTACCACCGGCCGAGACCAACGAGAGCGGTTCCGGCGACCGTGGTGTGCTGCTGAGGCCACCTACATGTGCCCAGGCTGACTTGAATACGGCCGGAGCCGCCACGGACCGCACGCTGGCCGCCGGAGGACGGACAGCCCATGCCGATGATTGAGTTGCCCCAAAGAAGGCTCGGACATGCCGCTGCGCTTTTACCTTCACCAACCAGCCGACTTCTGATGCCTAACGTTCGACGTAAGGGGCTGGCCGCAGGCCAGTCCCCTTGACGGAGCGGTTAGGCAGAGTGGCCAGAGCACCGAGATGCCTGGGACGCGATGCCACAACCGACATGTATTTCATGCCTGGCAGGCAGGCGAGGCGCGCGTTGGCGGAGCAAGAGACTTGCATGACAAATGCTATGACGCCGGCCGGGAGAGAAGGAATATTTCAGCGGCCTCGGCAGAGCGATGAAATCTCGCCGAGGCAGAGATTGCCCACAGAGTACCACCGGCGCTGGCCAGACAGGGCAACTTGAAGCCTCGGCATGCTGCCGCGGTTACCCACATGTGCCCGCGCTGACCAGAATACGGCAGGAACGGCCACGGACCGTGCGCTGGCCGCCGAAGGACGGACAGCCCACGCTGACGATGAAGTAGGCAGCCGACATGCGTGGATATGCTGCTTCGGACTCAACGGTCAGCCCCTGACTCTTGATGCCTAACGTTCGACGTAAGGGGCCTGCCGAAGGCAGGTCCCCTTGACGGAGGGGTTAGGCGGCTGGCAACGCATAGGAGGCCTTTTCTTCGCCATTGAAAGCGATTGAGACAAGCAGACTACCTGTTGCCTTGGTAAAACGGAACTCTACAGGTGGCTCAGCAGCAACTAGGCAGAGGGTTGACTTGTTGGCCAGCCGACCTGTCGTGCGAGTGACGTTTGGAAGGCCAATTTGCACGAAGTACTCGATGTCTTGATTGAATGCGCCTGCGACCCCGCAAAGAATGGTTTTTTGGCCTTCGGTTAAATCAATGGCGACGCCGTAGCCGCAGCGCCAAACGCGCAGCTTGACGGGACCAGCCAGCTCTGCATACGAGCCGACAAGTCTCTGCAGGAATTCAAGCGCTGGAATGCGCGAGATCATGCCCTTTGCCGCCTAACGTTCGACGTAAGGGGCGGCCGCAAGTGGGCGAAGCCCGCTTGTGGACGTCCCCTTGACGGAGGGGTTAGGCTTCGGGCAACTCAGGCTCGAGAGAAACGCCGGTTGGCACATTTGCTACGGTGGCACTGGCATAGGCCAAGAGTGGATCAGGAAGCTGGGAACCCTCTTGCAACCACCATGATAGGCGCTCACTGAACCACCTGCCTTCACTACTTCGCGCTTTGTCGATCCAGCATCCAGCGTAGCGAACTAGGTGAGACATATGGAAGGAACGCGCTTCCTGTGCGGCAACCCCCGGCTCTGGGGGCAATGCCAAGCAGAGGTTCGCGTAGATACCGCGGAGAGCGCTCTCGGGTGGGAGGCTTGCAGCAATCGATCTGAGTTCGGCATCCAAGACCTCTTGAACATACTGAAGGCGGTTGCCGGTCGCAATGGCATTCCGTGCTTGGTCAAGCAGAACCCAAGCGCGAGCATCCTCGTTTTGGAATAGTCGTCGCTCAAAGTACATTCGCCGAGCGCACACATCCACGGCCAAAAACTCAAGTGCCATAGCCCTGTGCTTTGAGGGCGGCGGGCTCTCTCGGCCGAGGACGAATCGGAGGAAGCTCTCGTCATCGGATGGTTGTTCCATGGCGCCCACAACAATAGAAGAAGCCTAACGTTCGACGTAAGGGGCTGGCCGCAGGCCAGTCCCCTTGACGGAGCGGTTAGGCAGAGCGGTAGGAGCACCGAGATGACCGGAACGCGGAGCCACAACCGATATGCATTTCAAAACCGGCAGCCAGACGATACATGCGTTGGTGGAGCAGGAGACTTGCATGACAAGAGCTACGACGCTGGCCGGCGGAGACGAATGATTTGAACTGCCTTGGCAAAGCGCTGCAAGCTTGCCTTGGCAGAGATCGCCCACAGAGTACCACCGGCGGTGACCAAGGAGAGCGATTCCAGCGACCTTGATGTGCTGCTGCGGCCACCGACATGTGCCCAAGCTGACTTGAATACGGCTGGAGCCGCCACGGGCCGTGCGCTGGCCGCCGAAGGACGGACAGCCCACGCCGACGACGAAGCCGGCACCCAGAAACCTTAGAAAAGTCGCTGAGAGTTGACCGGCCCTGCTGCCTTCAGATGCCTAACGTTCGACGTAAGGGGCTGGCCGCAGGCCAGTCCCCTTGACGGAGCGGTTAGGCAGAGCGGCCAGAGCACCGAGATGCCTGGAACGCAATGCCACAACCGACATGTATTTCAAGCCCGGTAGCCAGACGATGCCGGGGCCGACAATGCAGAGTGCTTGTATGACAAGTGCTACGACGCTGGCCGGTAGAGAAGAAGGACTTCAGCTACCTCGGCAAAGCGGTGAAAGCTTGCAGTGGCAGAGATGGCCAACAGAGTACCACCAGCGGTGACCAAGGAGAGCGATTCCTGCAACCGTGGTGTGCTGCCGCGGTAACCCACATGTGCCTAAGCTGACTCGAATACGGCTGAAGCTGGCACGGTCCGTGCGCTGGCCGCCGAAGGACGGACAGCCCACGCGGACGACGGAGCAGGCACCTGGTAAGCGTGGATATGCTGCATCGGACTCGCCGTTCGGCCGCTGCCTTCTGATGCCTAACGTTCGACGTAAGGGGCTGGCCGCAGGCCAGTCCCCTTGACGGAGTGGTTAGGCAGAGTGGCTAGAGCACTGAGATGCCTGGAACGCAATGCCACAACCGACATGTATTGCATGCCCGGTAGCCACGCGAGGCGTGCGCCGGTGGAGCAAAAGACTTGCATGACAAGTGCTACGACGCTGGCTGGGAGAGAAGAAGTATTTCAGCTGCCTCGGCAGAGCGCTGAAAGCCCGCCTTGGTAGAGATGGCCCACAGAGTACCACCGGTGCAGGCCAGGCAGAGCAACTTGAGACCTTGGCATGCTTCAGCGGCGACCCACATGTGCCCAAGCCGACCGAAATACGGCAGGAACCGCCACGACCCGTGCGCTGGCCGCCGAAGGACGGACAGCCCACGCCGACGATGAAGCCGGAACCCAGCAACGGTAGGCCAGCCACTGATACTTCACCAGCCGCTACTTTCTGAAGCCTAACGTTCGACGTAAGGGGCTGGCCGCAGGCCAGTCCCCTTGACGGAGTGGTTAGGCAGAGCGGGTACGGCATCGAGATGCATGGGACGCAATGCCACAACCGGAATGTATTTCAAGCCGACTGGCCAGGCGAGCCGGTGACTGGCAAAGCAAAGGGCTTGCATAACAAGTGCTACGACGCTGGCCGGGAGAGAAGAGGGATTTCGGCTGCCTCGGCAGAGCGCTGAAAGCTTGCCGTGGCAGAGGTAACCCACAGAGTACCACTGGCGCTGACCAGGCAGAGCAACTTGCGGCCTTGGCGCGCTGCCGTGGCCACCACATGTGCCCAAGCAGACTTGAATACGGCTGGAGCCGCTACGGTCCGTGCGCTGGCCGCCAAAGGACGGACAGCCCATGCCGACGATTGAGTTGCCACCCAGAAGGCTCGGACATGCCGCTGCGCCTCCAACAACCTGCTCCCTTCTGATGCCTAACGTTCGACGTAAGGGGCGGCCCGCTTGCGGGACGTCCCCTTGACGGAGGGGTTAGGCATCGAGCTCGCCAGCCAAAGATGGCGGCGGAAGTGGAGGCTCTTGCTTGCCCCGAGCCAGAAGCTCAGCTGGGATGTGCATATCGATTTCCTCACGCGGCACACTTGTAAACGAACTGACAAAGAAGCTCATGTGAGCGAGGTACTTTTCGGCGACGGCGTAGTACGCGACTGAACCTGAACTAGCAGGATTGTCTGCCATGTGCTTTGCAGCACGGGCGATGAACACTGGGATGACTTCGTAGTTCTTGCTCAGGAAAAGACCGATGATGTTGTTAACGTAGCAGACGAGCAGGTAACTCACTTTGTTTCTGCGGTAGCACTGCTCCGGAACTAGGCCAGGGCTGTTCAAGAAAGTGTGAAATGCCTTGACTACGGAGCGCGCTTCGCCAGCGCCTTCAATCGACAGATCCACCACGACTCCTCTCGATGCCTAACGTTCGACGTAAGGGGCGGCCCGCTTGCGGGACGTCCCCTTGACGGAGGGGTTAGGCGGCAGCGTGCCTATGGCTGCTCGCGTGACTCTTTCCATCGATCGAGAGCGCTAAAGGCTTCCGTGACATGTGGCCCTACATTGCGTTCAAGTCTTGAAGGTAGATCTTTGAACGAAGCGCAAAGGCCCCTCAATTCGTCTTCTGGTAGGGCTTGCAGCTGCATGGAGATTTCAAGCGTTGTCGCGGCATTGAGTGCACGTATTGGGTCTACGCCAGGTCGGGGTGGCAACATGACAGAGGCGATGTCTTTCATGTATTGGTCGACTCTATCCAATTGCTCCTGCTTCCGGCTCTTCCATTCTTCGTAAACGGCTTGTCGAGCGGCCGTTCCCAACGGATCAGCCTTCTTGCATTGAAGAAGCACGATGCTTAGCTGCTGCTGCCAGGCAGACAGGACGCCAAGATAGGCCATGACTCGCTGTGACTCATCTCGAATTGATGAGGGCGCGACTTGGCAATGACCGCTCCCTGCCGACAACAACATGAGGATCGCGACGAACAGCTTCATTGGGTCTGATTTCATGCCGCTTAACGTTCGACGTAAGGGGCTGGCCGCAGGCCAGTCCCCTTGACGGAGCGGTTGGGCAAAGCGAGTGGGGCCCCGAGACGCCCGGAACGCAATGCCGCAACCGGCATGTATTCGAAAGCCGGTGGCCAGGCGATGCAGTGACTGGCAAAGCAGAGTGCTTGCATAACAAGTTCTACGACGCTGGGCAACTGGGACGAAGGATTTCAGCGACCTTGTCGAAGCGCTGAAAGCTTGCCAAGGCAATGATCGCTCACAGGGTACCACCGGCCGTGACCAACGGGAGCGATTTCAGCGACCGTGGCGTGCTGCTGAGGCCACCTACATGTGCCCAGGCTGACTTGAATACGGCTGGAGCCGCCACGGACCCCGCGCTGGCCGCCGGAGGACGGACAGCCCATGCCGACGATTGAGTCGCCCCAAAAAAGGCTCGGTCATGCCGCTGCGCCTTCACCAACCTGCTGCCTTCTGATGCCTAACGTTCGACGTAAGGGGCGGCTTGCGCCTTGGCACAAGAGGTCCCCTTGACGGAGGGGTTAGACCTCACGACGCAATGCTCTTGAGCTGGACAATCTGATCCACGACTTGGACGGCGCGACTCGCATAGAGCGAGTAAGTCTGGACAAGGTTCTCTGTGACGAGGCGGTAGTTCTCTCCCTCCAGCTTGCTAAAGGTGAGATCAAAGTATTTTCTGCTCCGGTCTACTATGTCATCGAGCAACGCGACATTGCGCCGAATAGCCAGAAGCTGCCTTTGGAAGGATGTGTCAAAGGTCCAGAGCGCGGACACGCGCGCATCAAGCAGCGGAATCGGGTAGTGCTGAAGCATCGATCCTTTTCCATCGTCAGCCGACATGTGTGACGCGATCTTCTGTAAATCTGCATCACTCCACGAGAGTTGGGTTCTCAAACGAGGAATGAATTCCTGCAGGCTTTGAATTGTGGCGTGTTGCTCTGAGTAGGTCTTTAGCCATTCGAGGAATGACCGATCAACGGTGCCCGCGTGCATCTTGGCACCGTAGGCTGCCGTTGCGAGGATGTCGGCGAGTTCAGCGAGCTCAGCGAGAATTGCCGATCGGCCTAGGGTGTTTTCGCGCCGGCGCTTGATGGCGTCGACCACTATCGGGCTAAGCATGCCAAGCAGCCAGCCAAGGAACAGAAACGCGATCTTCTCGGGCGTGTCTGGCGACATGTTCTTGAGGTCTAACGTTCGACGTAAGGGGCGGCCCGCTTGCGGGACGTCCCCTTGACGGAGGGGTTAGACCTCACGGCCGGTTGGGCCGCTGACGGCCAAGCATGACCTGATTGCTCTTGAACCATTG
>NZ_JBBUTG010000053.1:0-6238 GCF_038066555.1 Ideonella lacteola
AGCTGGAAGGCCGCAGGTAGGGCAAGCGGCTATACCAGGCTCATTGACGGCGCCGCACCCATGGCAAGACCAGCGGTAGGACGGTACTTGCATGAGGCCTAACGTTCGACGTAAGGGGCGGCCCGCTTGCGGGACGTCCCCTTGACGGAGGGGTTAGCCCGCTGCGATTGAAGCAAGCCAACGGTTGCTGGAGTTTGCCACCCCAAGGCTTGCTTGGCCGCCCGGGTTGACCGCGAGAGCGGGCTACGACGGCGGCGGGGCAGAGACTTGGTAATTGAGGTATTCCCTTCCCGCGCTGGCCGACTGCTCAGACCTTGGCCCACAAGCAACCCAGCAAATGTTGCTTTGCCGAAGGCTCCCTTCCGATTCCCATGACCACGCAGGCCACAAGAAGAATGAGTTTGACCGGCTTTGCGACGCCGAAGACCACTCGCAATAACGCTGAGCAGCAGGGGTGTGAGGTGGGCCAGACTTGCTCGGGCCTGCCCCACACGCCTGATGCGTTGGGACCGAAGGCACCTGTTCAAAGCGACCGTGCCCTCACGAGCAGCAGGCGAAGCCTGTTGCGACCAAGGCTGGCCAACGCGGGCATTGGTATTAGCGCGAACCACTGACCACGGATAGGCGAGCCAACCAGACACTGACGGCTCCTGCTGCGGGCTAACGTTCGACGTAAGGGGCCTGCCGCAGGCAGGTCCCCTTGACGGAGGGGTTAGGCGCCATACGTTACCTCCGCCAAGAAGTTGAGATTCGATAGCTCTGCGACCAACACACTTGCAGATGCGACAGAGATTGTATCGATCAGCGTTGGGCTGCCAGAAAGGCAGCTATCGACGGCCTTCTTCGCTGCGGCCAGCCCCAGCATGGAGTGCCGGCGAATGACTTGAATGGCGGACACAGAAAGAGCGCCTGGCTCCCACCCAAGAAGCTTGACTTGCGCTTTCGCCTCTGCGCTTGCATCTCCGCACAAGCGAAAAGCGCGCATTGATTCTTCTATCGGGCGGTGATAGCTGATGAAACACGGAGCCGATCCGTTTCGAGGAACAAAGCACGGTGCGTTCCCTACGAGACTCTCATTGAAGTCACCCGTTTCGACGTAGCTCTTTGACTGATAGAAGAAGACCCAACCTTCATCGAATTCTTGAGTCGCTGAATCGATAAGCACGGGAACTGCCTCTCCGAACCCCTGCTTGCCGAGAAAAGTGAGGGCTGATTGGCCGGCGGACTCGGTGGATTGCATGTGGCGCTTAACGTTCGACGTAAGGGGCTGGCCGCAGGCCAGTCCCCTTGACGGAGCGGTTAGGCAGAGTGGCCAGAGCACCGAGATGCCTGGAACGCGATGCCACAACCGACATGTATCTCATGCCTGGCAGGCAGGCGAGGCGCGCGTTGGCGGAGCAAGAGACTTGCATGACAAATGCTATGAGGCCGGCCGGACGGACGAGACGAAGGAATTCAACTGCCTTGGCAAAGCGTTGCAAGCTTGCCTTGGCAGAGATCGCCACAGAGTACCACCGGCGGTGACCAAGCATAGCGATTCCAGCGACTGTGGCGTGCTGCTGCGGCCACCTACATGTGCCCAAGCTGACTTGAATACGGCTGGAGTCGCCACGGCCCGTGCGCTGGCCGCCGAAGGACGGACAGCCCACGCCGACGATGAAGTTGGCACCCAGAAACCGCAGACATGCCGCTGAGACCTCACCAACCTGCTGCCTTCTGATGCCTAACGTTCGACGTAAGGGGCTGGCCGCAGGCCAGTCCCCTTGACGGAGGGGTTAGGCAGAGCGGGTAGGGCACCGAGATGCCTGGAACGCAACGCCACGACCGACATGTATTTCATGCCCGGCAACCATGCGAGATGCGCGTTGATGAAGCAAGGGACTCGCATGACAAATGCTACGACGCTGGCCGGAAGAGAAGAAGTATTTCAATTGCCTCGGCAGAGCGCTAAAAGCTTGCCGTGGCAGAGATTGCCTACAGAGTACCACCGGCGCTGACCAGGCAGAGCAACTTGCGGCCTTGGCATGCTGCCAAGGCCACCCACATGTGCCCAAGCTGACTTGAATACGGGTGGAGCCACCACGGCCCGCGCGCTGGCCGCCAAAGGATGGACAGCCCACGCTGACGATGAAGCCGGTACCCAGAAACCGTAGACACGTCGCTGAGACTTCACCGGCCCTGCTGCCTTCTGATGCCTAACGTTCGACGTAAGGGGCCTGCCGAAGGCAGGTCCCCTTGACGGAGGGGTTAGGCCGCAGCGCTGGCTGACGGCAGATAGACGACTTTGAAGCGCTCACAGGCGACCAGCATACTCTCGGAAAACTCGCGCCCGGCTCTGGCGCACTCACGGGTGAAATACCGTCTGTGACCACTCTGCCAGAAAGCCAGCGAGCCATCGCCTTCGCCCTCTGTGGCTGCGAACTCTGCCGTGACCTCGTTGAACGGCACAACCTCGACGACCTCAGTTTCGATGACGCACAGCGGCTTGCCGGACCAACTTGTGACAATGCTGAGATCGCCTGCCTGAGGCGGGCGCTTGCCTTCGGCATCGAAGGACCAGACTGAACCAGCGGTTGCTCGCTTCGTTCCTTGAAGCACCAAGGCTGCAAGCTCATTGGCCAACTGCTCAGTGTCACCAAAGAAGAAGGCTTCGTAGAAGCGTTCTTCGCTAGCACCACCGACGGCTTGAGCGAATGCGCTCCAGAACTCGCGGAGATGCTCGGGGATTGCCGCGGCCTTGCTCATGTGGCCTAACGTTCGACGTAAGGGGCTGGCCGCAGGCCAGTCCCCTTGACGGAGCGGTTAGGCAGATCGGGTGGGGCACCGGGATGCCTGGAACGCAACGCCACGACCGACATGCATTTCATGCCCGGCAACCATGCGAGATGCGCGTTGATGAAGCAAGGGACTCGCATGACGAATGCTACGACGCTGGCCGGAAGAGAGGAAGTATTTCAGTTGCCTCGGCAGAGCGCTGAAAGCTCGCCGTGGCAGAGATTGCGTACAGAGTACCACCGGCGCTGACCGGGCAGAGCAACTTGCGGCCATGGCATGCTGCCAAGGCCACCCACATGTGCCCAAGCTGACTTCAATACGGGTGGAGCCACCACGGCCCGCGCGCTGGCCGCCAAAGGACGGACAGCCCACGCTGACGATGAAGCCGGTACCCAGAAACCGTAGACACGTCGCTGAGACTTCACCGGCCCTGCTGCCTTCTGATGCCTAACGTTCGACGTAAGGGGCGGCCCGCTTGCGGGACGTCCCCTTGACGGAGGGGTTAGGCCGATTTCGATGGCCAGATGGGCATGTCGTTGGGATCATATGGAACCCCAAAGTTGATTGACGTCAGCTCATCAAGTTCGAACTGCAGTTCGACCCAGATTTCACCAAAAGTGTAGCTTTCCATCTCGCCATAGTCGTCTACTTCATAAGCCTCGGAGAACTTCAAGGAAAGATGCGAAAGAAGTTGCTCGCGCTTCATTGACCAAGGATCGATGCCTGTCAATCGGGAACTGCGATTTCGAACTGAGATCCAGCCGAGCCGGCTTTCATTGTTAGGTTCGATCTTGAGAATCAGCTTCAATGCGTAGTAGCACAAATCTCTGTTCCCATTGTCTGAAGTCACAACTTTGTCAGGCGGGCCCAGTAGCGCAACGAGTTCTTGTTCGTTCATTCCGAACAAGACTCGATCGACACCAATCGCAGGGTAGATTTGCATGGCCTAACGTTCGACGTAAGGGGCTGGCCGCAGGCCAGTCCCGTTGACGGAGGGGTTAGGCACGGCGGCCAGAGCACCGAGATGCCTGGAACGCAAGACCGCCACCGACGTGTATTTCATGCCAGGCAGCCAGGCGAGGCGTGCGTTGGCGGAGCAAGAGAATTGCATGACAAATGCTACGACGCTGGCCGGACGAGACGATGGATTCAACTGCCTTGGCAAAGCGCTGCAAGCTTGCCAAGGCAGAGATCGCCCACAGAGTACCACCGGCGGTGACCAGGGAGAGCGATTCCAGCGACCGCGGCGTGCTGCCACGGCCACCCACATGTGCCCAAGCTGACTTGAATACGGCTGGAGCCGCCACGGACCGCGCGCTGGCCGCCGAAGGACGGACAGCCCACGCTAACGATGAAGCCGGCACCCAGAAACCGATTGCGTGTCGCTGAGACTTCACCAGCCTGCTGCACTCTGATGCCTAACGTTCGACGTAAGGGGCGGCCCGCTTGCGGGACGTCCCCTTGACGGAGGGGTTAGGCATGGGGTTCACGGACAACTGCCTCCTCGCCGAACTCAAGTTCCAGGGCGCTCCGTACGAGGGCAGGAAATGCAAACCAGTACTGACGGCGCATTGCATCTTTGACGAACTCCTTCCCAAACTCGGCAGAGTAGAATTTCACCTCCTGAGCAGAGAGACGCCTACGATCGAGCTCAACAAGCCTTCTCCGGTGCCGCTTCATCAGCAACGAGAACTTGGCTTGCGTTGTTATGCCGAATCGCTCAAGCTCCTGGCTCAGTTCGCCAAAATCAAGGTCCCCATAGTCATTCCTCGGCGAGAAAAGGGTGCGCAGCGTCTTTCGGAGCGTCGCCTCGGTGACGCGTCGGTTCAGCTTATCGAGGCGAGACGACATCGCTCGTGGCTTCTGGTGCCTAACGTTCGACGTAAGTGGCTGGCCGCAGGCCAGTCCCCTTGACGGAGCGGTTAGGCAGATCGGCCAGAGCACCGAGATGCCTGAAACGCAATGCCACAACCGACAGGTATTTCATGCCCGGCAGCCACGCGAGGCGTGCGTTGGTGGAGCAGAAGACTTGCATGACAAGTGCTACGACGTTGGCCTGGAGAGAAGAAGTATTTCAGCGGCATCGGCAGAGCGATGAAATCTCGCCGTGGCAGAGATTGCCCACAGAGTACCACCTGCGCTGGCCAAACAGGGCAACTTGCAGCCTCGCATGCTGCCGCGGTTACCAACATGTGCCCGCGCTGACCAGAATACGGAAGGAACCGCCGCGGCCCGTGCGCCGGCCGCCGAAGGACGGACAGCCCGCGCCGACGATGAAGCCAGCACCCAGAAGCCGTAGACATGCCGCCGAAACTTCACCAGCCTGCTGCCTTCTGATGCCTAACGTTCGACGTAAGGGGCCTGCCGAAGGCTGGTCCCCTTGACGGAGGGGTTAGGCACGGTGGCCAGGGCACCGAGATGCCCAGAACGCAATGCCGCCACCCGCATGTATTTCAAACCCGGTGGCCTGACGAGCCAGTGGCTGGCAAAGCAGAGTGCTTGCATAACATGTGCTACGACGCTCGCCGGAGGAGATGAAGGATTTCAACGACATCGGCAATGCGCTGAAAGCTCGCCGAAGCGAGAGATTGCCTACAGAGTACCACCGGCGGTGACAAGGAAGAGCGATTCCAGCGAGCGTGGTGTGCTGCTGCGGCCGCCAATATGTGCCCAAGCTGACTCGAATACGGCTTGAGCCGCCACCACGGAACGTGCGCTGGCCGCCGAAGGACGGACAGCCCACGCCGACGATGAAGCAGGCAGCCGACATGCGTGGATACGCTGCTTCGGACTCAACGGTCAGCCCCTGACTTCCGATGCCTAACGTTCGACGTAAGGGGCGGCCCGCTTGCGGGACGTCCCCTTGACGGAGGGGTTAGACCTCATGTGTCAGTCCTCTGCCTCAGCGTAGAGAAGGAAAGCACAGGACTCATCGAAGCCGACCAGTGCTGCTTCGAACGTGCTTGGGCCTATAGGATCCCACGACACTGAGGTGCCATGAAACTCGGCGTTGCATACAAAGCGAGCTCCGAATCTCGATAGAGCGCCAACTAGGCGCTCTGCCAAGTATTCTGCGGTTTCCTCCCGAATGAGTTCAGATTTGTACGCCAAGTCTGAGCCAAGGAGCCGGCGGGCGATAGCAGCAGCTGCCGCACCATCGACTACTGACCAAGACTGCGGGTTGATCGCGCCATATCCCCAACGCTGGACGATCTCATTCGCCACGACAGCAGGCTCGCGACTGACAAGGCCTGACAACTCGGAGTGGTGCAACTTCACATGGCGCGACGCCCGCTCGTGCGTAGCGATGAAGCTCTGGACATCGACGATGGTCGTCATGAGGTCTAACGTTCGACGTAAGGGGCTGGCCGCAGGCCAGTCCCCTTGACGGAGCGGTTAGGCAAAGCGAGTGGGGCACCGAGATGCCCGGAACGCAACGCCGCAACCCGCATGTATTTGAAGG
>NZ_JBBUTG010000054.1:0-5505 GCF_038066555.1 Ideonella lacteola
CTACCTGTTCAAGTCGGGCAACGCCGATTCGATCGTTAGCGCCAACGAACTGACGTTGATGACCACGCTCGACAACACCGCCTCCACCAGCCTGCCTGACTACATTTTCGGCGCCTGATGGCCGAGACCGGCAACGGACAGCGCGCGAGGCCCACAGGATGCGTTGAGCAAGTTTGATGACCGCCCGTCCCAATGGATTGCTAGACTTCGGGATAGATTGGCGCCGCCTCGGTTGGCGAGTTGCCGGCGAAGGGGGGGAGCGAATCTGACGGTGCCGTGACGGCACCCCGACGAGTTGACCCAGGACAAATCGCCGGCCTCTCTCAACGGGCCATCGCCGACATTTCCAATCGTCGGCATGGGCGTCTCGAGCCCTGTCGAGAGCTGCCCGAGCCCGAGATGACCATCCTACTTCGCCCAGCGCTTGCCAACTTCGAGAGCCGCGAGCCCGGCTCCACCGACTTCCTGTTGTCAGCGACCGTTGCCGATGACGCTTGTTCGAATCGGTCCTTCGCGTTCACGGTCACCCCCATGACGGCCGACACGTTTATCGGCACAGCGAGCGACGACAACTTCGAGGTCGACGACGCGGCGGACGCAATCATCGAGTCGGCCGGTGGCGGCACGGACACCGTCTACGCGAAGGTCAGCTACACCCTACCGGCTCACGTCGAGAACCTGATCCTCGCGGACCAGGGTGAACTGAACGGCACCGGCAATTCAATGGGCAATGTCATCACAGGCAATCGCTGGGCAAACGTCATCGATGGTGGCGCCGGAGCCGACACGATGGTCGGCGACGATGGCGACGATACGTACATCGTGGACAACGCTGCTGATGTGATCCTGGAATCCAGCCCGAACGGGTACCACGACCTTGTCCTGGCTGGTGTCAGCTATGTCCTGCCGGACAACGTGGAGGACCTCACCCTTACGGGCAACGCGGCCATCGACGGAACAGGCAACAGGTCGAACAACCACCTCATCGGCACGCAGGCCAACAACGTCCTCGACGGGGGGGCTGGCCAAGACATGCTGGAAGGCGGCGCGGGCAACGACCGCTACGTGTCCACCTTCCAAAATCTCTCCAATGACTACATTGTCGAAGCCGAAGGTGAAGGCATCGACACCGTGGAGGCCTACGGTACTAAGAGTTTCGACTACTGGCTGGACGACAACGTCGAAAACCTGATCATCAAGAGCGCCGTCGGCGTACAGGCCCATGGCAACGGACTCGACAACAAGATCACGGGCAGCACCGCCGCGGAGATCCTGGATGGCGGGCTGGGCAAAGACACACTGACAGGAGCTGCCGGTGACGACGTGTACACAGTCGACGACACAGGCGACGTCGTTGTGGAACAGTCGAACGGCGGCATCGACACCGTCTACTCGTCGGTGAGTTGGACCCTGGGGAAATACGTCGAGAACTTGACGCTGACCGGCGAATCCGCCGCGGCCACGGGCAACAGCCTGGGCAATATCATTACAGCCAACGACGGAGACCAAGTCATCGATGGCAAGGCGGGCGCCGACACCATGGACGGAGGCAACGGCACCGATATCTACATTGTGGACAACGTGGGCGATGTGGTCAACGACACTGGCAGCGTCGGCGGCCGCGACCTGATACGGTCGTCCGTCAGCTTCACGCTCAACTTCAGCGCCGTCGATCTGACGCTCACGGGAACCGACCCGATCAACGGCACGGGCGACGGCCACGCCAATCACATAGTTGGCAACTCCGCGGACAACGTCCTGAACGGTGGCCTGGACTGGGACGGCGCCGCAGATACGCTGGTGGGCGGCGACGGCAACGACACCTACATCGTCAATGGACCCGGCCATGAGACTGTGATCACCGAAACGGCCACCGGTGGCATCGACACCGTCGTCACGTCGCAATGGTCGATGACGCTGGCACAAAACGTCGAGAACCTGACCCTGGATCCGCTCTATGCGCGCCAGGCCACCGGCAATTCACTGGCCAACAGCATCACCGGCAATGACTACGAAAACAGATTGAACGGTCTGGCCGGCTCCGACACGCTCACGGGAGGCGGAGGCGACGACACCTACGTTGTCGATGACGCTGGCGACAAGACCATTGAAACGAGCGCCGGTGGCAATGACCTCGTCGAGTCATCCATCAGCTTCACGCTGCAGGCCGAGGTAGAAAACCTCACGCTGACCGGAACCTCCACCATCAACGGCACCGGCAATGCTCTGGTCAACACCATCCTCGGCAACTCAGCCGCCAACGTGCTCAACGGCGGCGCCGGTGCCGACTCATTGACCGGCGGGGCGGGCAACGACACCTACATCATCGACAGCAGCGGCGACCGCGTCGTCGAACTGGCCAACGGGGGCCACGACCTGGTGAGGTCATCGGTGTCCTGCGCGCTGGCCACAGAGGTGGAAGACCTGACACTGACGGGCACCGCGACCTCGGCCACCGGCAACACGAGCGCCAACGTGCTGGTGGGCAATGGGTCTGCCAACGTGATCGACGGCAAGGCCGGCGCCGACCGGATGACCGGCGGCGCAGGCGCCGACATCTTCGCATTCACCACCGCCCTCGCCTCAGACCTGATCACCGACTTCACCAGCGGCATCGACAGGCTGCGCGTGAGCCAGGCCGCCATCCGCGTCGGCGACGGCGACACGGAGGTCGAAGGCGCCGTGGCCATCACCGGCCCCAACGGCTTCAGCACCTCCGCCGAACTGGTCATCGTCGGCCACAACATCCTCGGTGACCTCTCCACCACCAGCGCCGCCACCGCCATCGGCCGCGCCAACAGCAACTACGCCATCGGCGACACCCGGCTGTTCGTGGTGGACAACGGCAGCGACTCCGCCGTCTACCTGTTCAAGTCGGGCAACGCCGATTCGATCGTTAGCGCCAACGAACTGACGTTGATGACCACGCTCGACAACACCGCCTCCACCAGCCTGCCTGACTACATTTTCGGCGCCTGATGGCCGAGACCCACCCAAGCCCGCCATGACCTCTCTTCTTCGCCCCGAGCTTGCCGACGCCGACAGTACGCAGATCAGTTCGGCCGACTTCCTAATGATGGCCTTCGCTACAGGCATAGACACGCAGACCGGCACTGCCGGGGACGATATCTTCCATGTCGACAATGCGGCAGACGTTGTCATTGAAGCGCCCGGTGGCGGACTCGACACGATCTACACGACAGTCAGCTACGCGCTGCCGAGCGACGTCGAGTGGCTGGTCAACGAATCGACGGGCTCGCTGCGCTTGACAGGCAACGGCCTGGACAACTTTATTGGTGGCAACGTCGGCAATGACACGCTGGACGGAGGTGCTGGTGCCGACACGATGTCCGGCGCATCGGGTAGCGACACCTACTATGTCGACAATTCGCAGGACGTGGTCATCGAAAGCTTCTCGCCGGGCTATGACGTCGTCTATACAAGCGTCAGCTACGAGCTTTCCACCGCACACGACTCAAGAATCGAGAAACTCATTCTGACGGGCACTGCCTCCTTGAACCTCGCTGGAGGCAGTTTCGAGACCTACCTCGTCGGAAATTCCGGGGCGAATGTCCTGACAGGACGCAGCGGAGTGGATACGCTGGAAGGTGGCGCCGGTAACGACACATACGTTGCGAGCCACGGGTCGACCTTGATCGAAAAGAGCGGCGGCGGCATCGATACGGTGATCGTCGCGGGGGGATTCACGCTGCCAGACAATTTCGAGAACCTGCAGCTCTCAGGCCCCGGCGGCGTGGCCACAGGCAACTCCGTTGCCAATGAGATCACCGGCACGGCAGATCGTGACTATCTCGATGGCGCCCTGGGCGCCGACACCCTTGCCGGCGGCGACGAAGACGACAGCTACTACGTGGACAACGCCGGAGACACCATCGTCGAGTTGACCGGCGAAGGCCGTGACACGGTCAATGCGTCGGTCAGCTGGGCGCTCGCCGCCAATGTCGAGGACTTGCTCCTCATCGGCCGTGCTACGGATGGCACGGGCAACGCTCTGGACAACTGGCTCACCGGCAACGACGAAAACAACACTCTGGCAGGCGGCGCTGGTGCGGACTTCATCCAATCCAGCAGTGGCAACGACATCCTGGACGGCGGCCAGGGCGCGGACACACTCTCAGGCGGGATGGGCAACGACACTTTCTACGTAGACGAGGTCGCCGACGAGATCATCAATGGCTCGCTGGATGACGGCGTCGATACGGTCTATTCGTCGATCAACCATCACTTGGCCTGGGCGGTGGAGAACCTCACGCTGACCGGCAGCGCCGTTGAGGGCTATGGAAACGATGGCATCAACCACATCATCGGCAACGCTGCCAACAATGTCCTGGGCGACGGCGGCGGCTCCATCGGAGGCGATGATCCAACCGCAGACACGCTGGAAGGCGGCTTGGGAGACGACACCTACATCCTCGAAGACGACACCTACAGGCAACAGGCGACGCTGGTGATCGAGGGCATCAACGCGGGCGTCGACACCGTCATCTCCCACGGACCGAACACCACGCTCGCAAGCAATGTGGAAAACCTCGAGCTGACATCTGAGTACGACGGTGTCCAGATCGGCATCGGGAACGAACTCAACAACAAGATCACCGTCACCGGCACCGCCATGGGCTACGACCGCCTGGATGGCGGCCTCGGTGCGGACACCCTGACGGGCGCCAATGGCAACGACACCTACGTCGTCGACAGTATCGGCGACAAAACCATCGAACTCGCCGGCGAGGGCCTCGATCTCGTCGAGTCGTCCATCAGCTGGACCTTGCAGAGCGAAGTCGAGAACCTCACGCTCTCGGGCACCGCAGCGACCCACGGCGTCGGCAATGACCTGGCCAACGATCTCGTTGGCAACTCAGGCGCCAACACGCTCGAAGGCCTAGTGGGTGCCGACACCCTCGACGGACTGTCAGGCGCCGACTCTTTGGTGGGCGGCGCCGGCAACGACGTGTACTACGTCGACAACGTCAACGACAAGACGGTCGAACTGGCTGGGGGTGGCTTCGACACCACACGGGCTTGGTTAAGCTGCACCCTGCAAGACCAGATCGAAAGCCTCTGGCTGTACGGCAGCGCCAAGATCAACGGTACCGGCAACACGCTGGCCAACAAGATCTACGGCAATATTGCCGACAATGTGCTGGATGGTGGCACAGGCGCGGACACCCTGACCGGGGGCACCGGCAACGACACCTACGTCGTCGACAGCAGCGGCGACCGCGTCGTCGAACTGGCCAACGGGGGCCACGATCTGGTGAGGTCGTCGGTGTCCTGCGTGCTGGCCACAGAGGTGGAAGACCTGACACTGACGGGCACCGCGACCTCGGCCACCGGCAACACGAGCGCCAACGTGCTGGTGGGCAATGGGTCTGCCAACGTGATCGACGGCAAGGCCGGCGCCGACCGGATGACCGGCGGCGCAGGCGCCGACATCTTCGCATTCACCACCGCCCTCGCCTCAGACCTGATCACCGACTTCACCAG
>NZ_JBBUTG010000055.1:0-3883 GCF_038066555.1 Ideonella lacteola
CGCACGGGCTGTGGCGACTTCAGCCGTATTCGAGTCAGCTTGGGCACAAGTCGGCGGCCGCAGTGGCACATCACGGTTGCTGGAATCTCCCTCCTTGGTCACCGCCGGTGGTACTCTGTCGGCCATCTCTGCCAAGGTCAATGTTCAGCGCATTGCCCAGGCTGTTCAAACTTTTCGTCTCGGCCGGCCAGCGTCGTAGCACTTGTTATGCAAGCACTCTGTTTTGCCAGTCGCCGGCTCGGCGGGCCACCGGGCTTGAAATACGTGTCGGTTGCGGCATTGCGTTCCAGGGGTCTCGGTGCTCTAGCCGATCTGCCTAACCGCTCCGTCAAGGGGACGTCCCGCAAGCGGGCCGCCCCTTACGTCGAACGTTAGGCAGTCGCAAGCGAGAGATGTTTCCCTTCGCACTCATTGCTCGCATTCGCCATCGTCGGCGGTACAAGGCCGCGTTGGCCGTCCTTTTGGGCATGCATGCGTACGAGCGGCTAAGCCCAAAGCACCAGGCTTTGGTGGAGGAGTGGCTCGCCGATTGGCATCGCCGTTTCTCCGAGTACCCTTACTCAGTTGTTCGTTCCAAGATGGTCACGCCGTTCAACTTGGCAGCAATGCGAGCCTGGGCAATGGCGCGCCTTGGGTTCGGCACCGGTGTGGAGGGCGTCTCCTGGGGGGAGCTTCTTCCCCTCAGCCGGGGTCGGCTCTCTGGGCCCGGCATCGTCGCATTGGCGTTCCAGCAGTTTCATCCTGCCACTGGCGATGCAGTTGCCTTTCTAGAGCAGCGAGGTGTACGTTTCGATCCATCGCTCGGTCTGGGTCCGGAGTGGCTCGCCGCAATGAAAGCCAAGTATCCGTGAGTCGGCCACTGCCTAACCCTTCGCTCCACCTGACGTTCGCCAGCCGGCTACGCCGTCTGTCGCCCGCAGGTGAGCTCAAACGTTAGGCATCAATAGCCAATGGTCGTCACGAAGCACTCTCGCCTGGGCGCTTCTTTGGTACTGTCTGTACCAATCGTGCTGTGCCTGCTGTCGCTAGTCGTCGGCGCGCGAGCGCCCGCCAACCAAAGGGCCGCCCTCTGGTCAGTGCTTCTTCTTGTGGTGGCAGCGCTCCTCGCAAGCCTGAATCTGTACCTGTCATTCGTTCGGTCCGCCCTATTTGCTCGCCGCAACGGATCCATGCACGGCTATCGCTTTGTGTCCGGGGTGCCCCTTGTCGGGTCCGTATTACTAACAATCGGCACGCTTCTGTCTTGGGGCCAGTTCGGCATTGCCGCTTTCGCGCTATTGCTATTCCTTGCTGATACGGGAAGCCCTCTCTTCGCCATCATCGCAATCAACCGTGAACCATCCTCTCATCACTCAGCCCGCGGTGACGCCTAACCCCTCCGTCAAGGGGACGTCCACAAGCAGGCTTCGCCCACTTGCGGCCGCCCCTTACGTCGAACGTTAGGCGTCAGAAGGCGACGGGCCGGTGAACGCTCGCCGACATGTCAACGGTTTCTGGGCGCTGGCTTCATCGTCGACGTGGGCTGTCCGTCCTTCGGCGGCCAGCGCATGGTCCGTGGCGGTTCCTGCCGTATTCGCGGCAGCTTGGGCACATGTGGGTAGCCGCGGCAGCACACCACGGTCGCCGGAACCGCTCGCGTTGGTCACGGCCGGTGATACTCTGTGGGCGATCTTTGCCTTGGCAAGCTTCCAGTGCTTTGCCAAGGTCGCTGAAGTCCTTCGTCACAGCCGCCCAACGTCGTAGCGCTTGTTATGCAAGTACTCTGCTTTGCCAGTCACTGCATCGCCTGGCCACTGGCCCTCAAATACATGCCGGTTGCGGCATTGCGTTCCGGGCATCTCGGTGCTCCACTCGCTTTGCCTAACCGCTCCGTCAAGGGGACTGGCCTGCGGCCAGCCCCTTACGTCGAACGTTAGGCGCTTCAAAGTGTCCACATCTGCCCTAGCCGCCTTGGAGGCTCTTGGCCTGCGTCTGGTCCAGCAGGGCTATCGCTTTCGCGTTCAGCCTACGTTCTCCCCATCAGGCATTTTTGTTTACAGCCCACCTGATGTGGATGGCAATCTCGCCCTTATCGAGCACGGCGTATTCTTGTACGCTGTCGACTCGGGATGGGAAGCAAGAATGACTCAACACGGGGGAAGCCAGTGGGTCTGCAACGCCCACAGCGTTGCAGCCCTTGAGCAGTTGGCCTTGGGCGCGCTCCAAGCGGCCGAGCATCGACCTTTAGAAGGTTGGCGACTCCTCTAGCGCTGTCGAACATGTCGTTCCTAACGCGTCAACTCAGCCGCCCATCGGAAGCGCCTAACCCCTCCGTCAAGGGGACGTCCACAAGCGGGCTTTGCCCACTTGCGGCCGCCCCTTACGTCGAACGTTAGGCGTCACGAAGTCAACCATGTTCTCGATCGAAGCGACGAATGCAAAGAAGTGGCGCTGGATAGCTGGCGTCTTCAAAGATCGCTCTGCCGCAGAAGCATTCCTTCAAGCGATTCCTGATGCGAACAGGGCTATGCAGCAACTTGTGGAATTGTCGGTAGCAAGCTATCCGATCTTCGTCATTGAAGATCGAGGGTTCGAGTACGGCGACCTCAGTTTCGTCAGGGCCCGGCTTGGCGCGTTGGTGCCGTGCGGCGACGAAGATCACGTCCACATGAATGTCTATGCAATACGGGAAGACTTTGTCCCGGTCAAGCCAGGAGTCGATAGCATGGGTAGTCTGCCGCACTGGCACATAACCGATCGTGCGTTGGTTCCCCCACGATCTGAGGTGTTCGATGAAGAATTGGCTCGCATTGCCCGCAACGCCTAACCCCTCCGTCAAGGGGACTGGCCTGCGGCCAGCCCCTTACGTCGAACGTTAGGCCTTCTGTGAAGTCTTCCGGGCAGAGCGAAACCGCCGTCAAGGAGGGCATCTTCCTGTACGACGGAAAGGTGGAGTGTGATGTTCGAATTCTTCACATCCCCACTCGATACGGCAGCGGTGACTATGAAGACCCGCCGGAGGTCCAGAACGATCTCGAGCAAGACACCTACTACATTCAGTTTGGGTCCTCCACTGGGCGCGGTGTCTTCCATGCAAGCGGCGCCGGGTATCCGTCGCTTGCACAGGCCGTGGCAGCGGCCGAAGCTGCCCCTGGCATAGGCGCCACAATTCGGTGGGCATCACAGTGAAGCGTCTACCTAGTCAGCTCACCCTTTCGGGCACCGCGAGTGTTCAGCCTCCTTCGAGTCTTCACAAGGCAAGTGGGGCTTACCGTGATCTCGCAAGGCCTAACCCCTCCGTCAAGGGGACCTGCCTGCGGCAGGCCCCTTACGTCGAACGTTAGGCCGCATACGCATACTTCGTCGCGATACTCGCACAAGAGCGCTTCTCTCGCATTCCAAGCCCCTGCCTCATTGAAGTGAAAATCGCGTCATGAAAGACAAGGCCCAGATCTTCTGTCCAAAGTGCGGTTGGCGTCCCACCGCCGAGGATCGATGGGAATGTACACCTAGATGCGGCACGGTTTGGAACACCTTCTGGACCCGTGGCGTCTGCCCAGGGTGCTCTGTAAAGTGGCCACATACGCAGTGCATTGAGTGTGGGCAGTTCTCGCCGCACGAAGCCTGGTATCACTATCCGCCTGAGGCAGAGGCGGAACACGACATAAAAGAAGTAGAGTATCAGCGCACCGCGTAGCCCCAAGTAGCAGCCTTCCAAATCTTTCAATGCGCCCCAGAGATGCGGCCTAACCACTCCGTCAAGGGGACTGTCCTGCGGCCAGCCTCTTACGTCGAACGTTAGGTTTCAATGAGTTCTGTCCGCTCAACCCCTGGCTACTACCGCTCTCTTTGGCAGAAAGCACGGCGGTTTCAGGTCAACATGCCGGCCAAGCAGTGGTGTGAC
>NZ_JBBUTG010000056.1:0-3769 GCF_038066555.1 Ideonella lacteola
GCGCCCTGCCAAGCACCGGCCCACAGGGTGGGCACCTGCCAGCGGCGCACTCGGCGTTGCCAATGCTCGCCGGGTGTCCAACCCGGCTGCGCTTGGCGCCTTGATTGCATCGCGGGCAGGTGTCCACGAACATCCGATTTCTCCGTTTCACTGGACTAGGCGTGCCAGGTGAGGCGATGTCCTTCATTCCAATGGCCTGACGGGATTGGAGCTGTAGCCCGCCGGGATCCCCACCACTCCATCCGTCGGCACGAAGTGACCTTGGATCAGGCGCGCGAAATGCTCGAGCGAGGGCGTGGCGCCACGCACGCCCTTGGCTCGTTCCTCCCACAAACACAGCGTGATCGATTCTGACGAGAAGGGGCGACAGAGGAAGGTCTCGCGTTCGAACTTCCCCATCACGCCGCCATCGCGCAAGGCGGCGCGCCGGGACTCGTAGGAGAGGAGTCGGCAGTGCGTTCGGCTGGTGGCCAACCATCTGCGGGCGTCCTGATGCCAGCGCACTGGAAATGCGACGGTCGGTCCGAGCACGGCGTCCAACAGGTTCGCACCAGCCGCTGCATGGCGGTCGCCCGTTCGGTTCGCGTCGTTGCCCTCTGAGCGATCCAGCAGGTGTCCGATGTCGTGCAACAAGGCCGCCGCGATGAGCGGCACCGGCGCACCGGCTTCTTCAGCCAACTTGGCGCACCGCAAACCATGTTCCATGTGGGACAAGCCGCCGCCGTCATCGTGCAGTGAATGCCCCCGTGCTCGGAACAAGGCGAGAACGCGGTCAATCTGCAGCGTGGTGTTGGACCTCACCGGTCGACTGATTGTTGAAACCATCTAAGACCTTCGTTGAACGGGAGGGTCCATCGAGCGGGCCATCCGCAGGAGTACGTCAACACACGCGATCCTGTTCGACGGGCCGTCACCCTCAAGCTGGATTGCAGAACACAACAGTGGATGACACAAGCGAGAAAATGAAGAGCCTCGCATTAGCGGGCTTGATGCCTCAGGTGTTCGACGCACCCAGGCTTCACAGATTGGGGACGGGGCTCGAAGTCGTGATCTCTGTGCGGGCCGCGAGTGGGCTGCCGCCCTCTCGCATCGATGGCCATGAAGGCCACGCCCTGGCGTTGCAGGAAGGGCAAGGCCTGCTCGCCGAGCAGCATGGCGATGGTGGCCAGCGCACCGGCGGCGGCGCACACGGGCGCGACCACGCTGATGGCCTGCCAGTGCGCCACCGGCTGCCCGGTGCGCGGGTCGAGGATGTGGCAGCAGCGCCGGCCCTCGGGCGTGATGAAGAAGCGCTCGTAGTCGCCGCTGGTGGCGAGCGCTCCTTCACGCAGCTCGACGCTGGCACAGGTGGCCTCGGGGTGGCGGGGATGCTGGATGCCGAAGCGCCAGGGCCGCCCGTCAGGTCGGGGCCCGAGCACCCGGATGTCGCCACCCAGGTTCACGAAGCCGCGCTGCAGACCGTGCTGCAACAGCACCGCCTGCGCCCGGTCGGCGGCGTATTCCTTGCCGATGCCGCCGAAGTCCAGCTCCATGCCGGGCTCGGGCAGCGTCACCTGGTGATCATTCCAGGCGACGCGTGTCCAGCCGATGAGCGGCCGGATCGCCGCCAGCTCCTCTTCGCCCGGCACGCGGGCAGCACGGAAGTCCCATGCGCGCCGCAGCACGCCGCTCGTCAGGTCGAACAGGCCGCCGCTTTGCCGATGCAGTTGGTCGGCAAAGGCCAGCAGGCCAGCGGTCTCCGGGTCGATGGCGGTGGCCACGCCGGTGCCTGCGGCCGCGTTGATGCGCGACACGATGCTGTCGGCCTGGTAGCGCGAGTACTTCGCCTCGATGCGCCGCACTTCGGCCACCGCCGCGTCGACGGCGGCCCGAGCCTCCGCCTCCGGGTGGCCCACCACGATTTCGCAGTGGGAGGCCATGGCACCAAAGCGCCAGTGCCAGCCATCGCGGTCGAAGTGGGCCAGGCCGCGCATGGTCAGAAGCTGCGCGCCATGCCGAGCTGCCACCACTGGGCCGAGAACGGCTCCAGGCCCGGCGAGCCATCGCCACCGATGCGCCAGTCGCCGCGCTGCTCGTAGCGTGAGTAGCTCAGGTCGAGCTTCCACTGCGGGGTGAGCTGCCAGTCGACCCGCAGGCCGGCCGTGAGCGCCCCGAAGGCCGACAGGCGCTGGTCCGCCGAGTAGTGCGTCAGGCCACTGAAGCCGGGCGGGAACGGCTCGCCCAGCGTGCCGTCGTAGACCGGGTCGAAGTAGAAGCTCGCGGCGCGCTGCGTGGCGTAGCGCAGGCTGGGCGTGAGCGTCCAGCCCGGGGCCACCGGCTGCACCCAGGCGGCATCGAGGGTGTGGGCCCGCACGCCCCAGCTGTCGTCGTAGACGCGCCAGCTGCTGCGCAGCGTGGAGCCCCAGCTGTCGAAGTGATGGTTCCAGCGCAGCAGCGCGGTGGTCTGGCGGCGTTTGTCCGGCCGTGAGTCGGGGAACTTGTACGGGTCGGTGTAGTAGCCGCGCCCTTGGCTCAGGCCCAGGTTGAACTGCACCAGATCGTTCGCCGTCCAGGCCTGGGTGACCCCGGCGATCATCTGCCAGGTGCGGCGCTGCTTGTCGAGCGTCGGGTCGTTGGACGAGCCGATGTCGTCCACGCCGTACGACAGGCCCAGGTTCCAGGTGCGGTTGTTGTCGTCGCTGGACAGGCGCCATTCGCCCGACACGGTGTTGGAGCGGTAGTCGTGCTCGCTGGAGCTCGCCACGCCCACCGACCAGGCCTGCCGCTCGTCGTAGCGGGTGAGCTTGAGGTCGCCGGCGGTGCGCGAATCGTCCATCTTCGAGGCGCCCGACACCGCGCTGTGGTAGCGCGGCGAGGCGCCCGAGACGGCGTCGTTGACCACCGAGCCCTCCAGCGACCAATGGGTGTCGAGGGGCACGAGCGCGTAGATCGACGGCGCATCGACCTTCACCCGGTCGAGCCCGGGCTGCCAGTCGCGGTAGCTCGACAGCTTCAGCGCCACCACACCCTGTTCAGGCGCGTTCTCTGCGTGGGCCACCGGAGCGACGACGCCGGGCAACAGCAGCGCCGCAGCCAGCACACCGCCGAGTGCGGAATCAGTTGCAGCCACAGCCACCCCCACCGACTCCGTAGCCACCCGAGGCGTTCTCCTTGCTCGCGTAGGTGTGTTGATCGAAACGGTCCGCGAGTGGGTCGCCCGCGAATGTCATCTCGGGCTTGGCCAAGGCCCGCTTCTCCCAGGCCTGCGGGGGCTGCAGGGCGCAGCCGCCGAGCGCTGCGCCCGCCACACTGCCCACCGCGGCCAGTGCGGCCAGGCGAGCGATGCGGCGCTTGAAGTTGGGGTTCATCATCAACGCTTGCTCCTCGATCAAGAAACGCCCAGCGCCGCAGCGATGCGGGCTTCGAGCGGGGCGATGTCCTCATCGCGGAACCCGGCGTGGGTGGTGATGACCTTGCCGTCGGCGCCCAGCAGCACCGAGCTCGGCATCGCCTTGATGCCAAAGCGGCGCGCCGCCTCGGCGCTGGGATCGAACGCCAGCGTGAACTGGGCCGGCGATTGCGCCAAGAAACGCTGGGCGTCGGCGGGCTGGCTGTCCAGATTGACAGCCACCACCCGCAGGCCTTTGGGCCCGAACTTCGACTGCATGCGATTCATCCACGGGAACGACTGGCGGCACGGGCCGCACCACGACGCCCAGAAGTCGATGTAGGTGGCGCGTGCCTTGCCATCGAACAGGGGCACGGCGGGCTGGCCGCTGGCGCCCGGCAC
>NZ_JBBUTG010000057.1:0-3649 GCF_038066555.1 Ideonella lacteola
GCCGCCGAAGGGCGAACAGCCCACGCTGACGATGAAGAAGGCACCCAGAAACCGTTGGCACTTCGCTGAGACTTCACCAGCCCGCTGTTTTCTGATGCCTAACGTTCGACGTAAGGGGCCTGCCGCAGGCAGGTCCCCTTGACGGAGGGGTTAGCCGGCTGTGCATTGAGCAAGACAGCGCTTGATGGAGTGTGCCACCGCTGGCTCGGCTGTTTCACTTGGTAGGCCAGGCGCCGAAGACTTTGGACAGCCACAATCTTGCTCGCCAGGCCGCGACGCCGAACGAAGGGCTGTTTCTGACCCGCTGACCAGGCACGGCGACCTTGGCCTCACAACATGACCGCCCAGAGGTCTTTGGTATTTCTCATCCGATGAACAACCAAGCTCACGACCGCGGGCCATGGCACCGAGCGGCAAGGGTGCGGCGTGGGGCAGACTTGTTCGGCCCCGCGCTGCACGCTTGATGCGGCTTGACCGGAGGCACCAGTTCAGGACGACGGTGGCGGCGCGAGCAGCAGGCGAAGCCTGTTGCGACCTTGGACAGAGAGCGTGACGGCCGGAGCGCTGCGCCGAGGTGGCCAAGAATGCTTCGCACCGACTTTGCACTTTGCCCCCCTCAGACGGCTAACGTTCGACGTAAGGGGTGGCTTGCGGCTTGCCGCAAGACGTCCCCTTGACGGAGGGGTTAGGTTGCCGCGCGATGAAGACGGACACCGGATTCATTGCCTCAATGAAGCGGAGTGGTGACCGCACTTGGGACATTGCTCAAACTTGTAGAGCCAATGCAGCCAATTGTTTGCCGACTGATGGCCGATGGACCACCGAACCCACGCCAGATTGCAGCGTGGGCACTTGACGGCGTAGAGGGCGTAGCCAGCAGCTGCAAGCATGGCGACTGCACCCGCCGCAAGAAGGGCTGCAAATTGGTACCAGGCCGTCTGAGGTGGCAGCCATTGAGCTGCGGTTACAAGAGCAAAGCCTGCGCCAAAGCCGTAGCCCGCTCGCCAAAGCTTGGGCTGCTGACGAGTGGCTCTAAGAAGGGACGATGAACTCATGCGCTCGAACTCGAATGGGCAACCTAACGTTCGACGTAAGGGGCCTGCCGCAGGCAGGTCCCCTTGACGGAGCGGTTAGGCAAAGGGGCCAGAGAACCGAGATGCCTGGAACGCAATGCCACAACCGAAATGTATTTCATGCCCGGTAGCCACGCGAGGCGTGCGTTGGTGGAGCAGAAGACTTGCATGACAAGTGCTACGACGCGGGCCTGGAGAGAAGAAGTATTTCAGCGGCCTCGGTGGAGCGCTGTAATCTCGCCGTGGCAGATATTTCCCACAGAGTACCACCGGCGGTGGCCAAGGAGAGGGGTCCAGCGACCGTGTTGTGCTGCTTTGGCCACCTATATGTGCCCAAGCTGACTCGAATACGGCTGGAACCATCACTGTCCGTGCGCTGGCCGCCGAAGGACGGACAGCCCATGCCGACGATGAAACCGGCACGCGTAAGCCGTTGACGTGTCGCTGAGACTTCACCAGCCAGCTACGTTCTGATGCCTAACGTTCGACGTAAGGGGCGGCCGCAAGTGGGCGAAGCCCGCTTGTGGACGTCCCCTTGACGGAGGGGTTAGGCCGACGGCGGAAGGTAAGGGAGGTGTTCATCGCATTTCAGGCGCGACAGATGACGCCACGTAGACTGGCGGCACCAAGGGCGCGCTTATGTTGCCAGAATCTCGGCGGCGAGACCGGCCTCACTTAGCTCGACCCTGGCGCGCTCGGCCTGATATTTGCGGCCAAACGGGCCAAGCGTGATCTCTGGAATGCGTCGCCACTCTTCGAGAAGAAGTGCTGGGGAATGCTCAGATAAGCCTGGCCCAACCTTTCGCAAGGTGGCTACCTGGCGAACGGAAAGTGGGGGCTGCACGCGAATGCGAAGGAAGAAGGTTGGATCAACCTCTACCGCGCGTTGACTCATTGTGCTGACTCGACTTCGGGTGTACCTGTTCTGGGGCCTAACGTTCGACGTAAGGGGCTGGCCGCAGGCCAGTCCCCTTGACGGAGGGGTTAGGCGAACCCGGATGAGCAAGGAGGCGACCGGAACGCACGGCAACCACCGGGGCGGCAGACGTGACTAGCTTCCCAGAATCATGAGGTCGGCGCGCGTTGACTTCGATCATTGACCGGAACCGATGTGCTCAGTTGCGTGATAGTTCATCTTCGAACACCGCCACGAGATTGGGGCTGTGAGGCCAACTCTTGTGCTCAAAGCACGAAAGGTGCATGCGAATACCCTCTTCCAGTTCGACTTCGTCGCCTTCAATTGAGTCAAAACGAGAGACCATCTGAGGAATATCGTGGAGCGCTTCTGCAATCGCATTGATGCAACTTAAGTCAGCATCAGGCTTCAAAGAGTAGTTGCGCACGAAGATGAATCCGTGGGCTAGGGTGTGAAGAGTGGCAGCAATGATTCGCTGAGATGCAGGCATTGCGTCTTTGCCTAACGTTCGACGTAAGGGGCTGGCCGCAGGCCAGTCCCCTTGACGGAGCGGTTAGGCAAAGCGAGTGGGGCACCGAGATGCCCGGAACGCAATGCCGCAACCGGCATGTATTTGAAGGCTGGTAGCCAGACGATGCAGTGACTGGAAAGGCAGAGTACTTGCATAACAAGTGCTACGACGCTGGGCGGCTGGGACGAAGGACTTCAGCGACCTTGGCAAAGCGCTGGAAGCTTGCCCTGGCAGCGATGGCCCACAGAGTACCACCGACGGTGACCACGGAAAGCCATTCCATTAGCCGTGGTGCGCCGCTGCGGCCACCCAAATGTGCCTAAGCTGACTTGAATACGGCTGCAGCCGCCACGGACCGCGCGCTGGCCGCCGGAGGACGGACAGCCCGTGTCGACGATTGAGTTGCTCCAAAGAAGGCTCGGAAGTGCCGCTGCGCCTTCACCAACCTGCGCCTTCTGATGCCTAACGTTCGACGTAAGGGGCCTGCCGCAGGCAGGTCCCCTTGACGGAGGGGTTATGCGTCATGCTGCAACAGTAAGCGGACCTCTTCAACTTGACGCCCTCCGAGCTCGAACAGCTTCTCGCTGCCGGCGACACGCTGGAAGCCAAAAGCCTCATAGAAGGCAATGCCCCTCCGGTTCTGACTCAGAACCCAGAGTGAAGTGCTGCCAAGACCGGAGGACTGCATATCTTGCACTGCATGCTGCAGCAGCGCTCGGCCAACACCTTGGCCCCAGACGCTTGGCTCCGCGTACAAGGCCCAGATTTCGCCGCGACTTGGCGGCGCATCTTCGTCGCGACACCTACCGAAGCTGATGAAGCCAACTACGCCCTCGCCATGCTGCGCAACGAGTGTTTGTGATTCCTCTTTCTGGAGAATTCCGCACCACCGCAACTCGCGTTCCTCCACGGACAAGCTCGCGAGGAACTCACCATCGAGGATGTCAGCGTAGGCCGTGCGCCATGAGTTGACGTGAACTCGTGCGATTCCTGCAGCGCTTTCGACTTTGGCGGGAGCAATGTTCATGACGCCTAACGTTCGACGTAAGGGGCGGCCCGCTTGCGGGACGTCCCCTTGACGGAGGGGTTAGGCAAAGCGGCCAGAGCACCGAGATGCCTGGAGCGCAATGCCACAATCGAAATGTATTT
>NZ_JBBUTG010000058.1:0-3624 GCF_038066555.1 Ideonella lacteola
GCACTTGTCGTCGGGCCACTGAAACTTCAGGACATAGTGTTGGGATGCCTGAGGTTGAAACGTCACTATCATGGCGCACGTTTGAAACATGCCTCCACCGAGTGTGCGCGTCGTACCAAGACTCAGAGAAAAGCGTTGAGTTGGATCAACCTGCAAGTGCAGTTCGGAACCAGGGAGAAGCGCCTTCTGCCCTGAGGGGTAGGGGAGTGTTAGATATCCGCTGCAGACTTCCGGGTTCTTGAAAGCCAGCACGCCGAGGTTGACGTCGCGCGCGGCGTTTAAGACTCGAAGACTGGCAGCATCTTGTCTCGTTGACTGCACGTAGGTCGAAGCGCAACCAGAAAGTGCCAGCAAGGCTACTGCAACTACTCCTACTCGCATTGATACTCCCATATCTTTATCTGATGTCTGACGGTCGAGTCATGGTGGCTCAGCGCGGTAGTATCGGCTTAAGAGCCTAACGTTCGACGTAAGGGGCTGGCCGCAGGCCAGTCCCCTTGACGGAGCGGTTAGGCAGAGCGGCCAGAGCACCGAGACGCCTGGAACGCAATGCCACAACCAGCATGTATTTCATGCCCGGCAACCATGCGAGATGCGCGTTGATGAAGCAAGGGACTCGCATGACAAATGCTATGACGCTGGCCGGGAGAGAAGAAGTATTTCAGTTGCCTCGGCAGAGCGCTGAAAGCTCGCCGTGGCAGAGATTGCCTACAGAGTACCACCGGCGCTGACCAGGCAGAGCAACTTGCGGCCTTGGCATGCTGCCGAGGCGACCGACATGTGCCCAAAGCTGACTTGAATACGACTGGAGCCACCACGGCCCGCGCGCTGGCCGCCGAAGGACGGACAGCCCACGCCGACGATGAAGCCGGCACCCAGAAGCCGTTGACATGTCGCTGAGACTTCACCAGACGGCTGCCTTCTGATGCCTAACGTTCGACGTAAGGGGCTGGCCGCAGGCCAGTCCCCTTGACGGAGGGGTTAGGCATCGCCGACGCCTCGGAATGCAACAGCACGCTTCCACTCAGGCGCCCGGCTGAGATGTTCAAGTATCGGATCGTTGTCCTCTACATGTCCTCGCACAACCCGTATGCCAGCTGGGCCTAGGACGACAACCGCCTTCGAGAAAGCAGCTGCAACAAACTCTGGTCGAATCTCATTCTGACCTGCCTCTGGGAAAGAGCGCATGTAGACAAACAGTTCGTGCTCTGCCGGCCCTTTGGCGGCCGCGGAGACCCAATCGGTTGCGGATGTCACGACAAACCACTCGTTGAGTATGTGCAACTTGGCGTCACTCGACCCAAGCAGCTTTGCCGCCCAGATGAGTTGAGACGCGACCTCACTGGCATTGGGTATTCCGCTCTTAAAGAACATCGACGGCTGCGTTGGCGCCCAATCCAGCGCCGGCGGGATGACCTCGATTTCGCCGTACCGCTCACTCATGTGATGCCTAACGTTCGACGTAAGGGGCCTGCCGAAGGCAGGTCCCCTTGACGGAGGGGTTAGGCATCGCCGACGCCTCGGAATGCAACAGCACGCTTCCACTCAGGCGCCCGGCTGAGATGTTCAAGTATCGGATCGTTGTCCTCTACATGTCCTCGCACAACCCGTATGCCAGCTGGGCCTAGGACGACAACCGCCTTCGAGAAAGCAGCTGCAACAAACTCTGGTCGATTCTCATTCTGACCTGCCTCTGGGAAAGAGCGCATGTAGACAAACAGTTCGTGCTCTGCCGGCCCTTTGGCGGCCGCGGAGACCCAATCGGTTGCGGATGTCACGACAAACCACTCGTTGAGTATGTGCAACTTGGCGTCACTCGACCCAAGCAGCTTTGCTGCCCAGATGAGTTGAGACGCGACCTCACTGGCATTGGGTATTCCGCTCTTACAGAACATCGACGGCTGCGTTGGCGCCCAATCCAGCGCCGGCGGGATGACCTCGATTTCGCCGTACCGCTCACTCATGTGATGCCTAACGTTCGACGTAAGGGGCTGGCCGCAGGCCAGTCCCCTTGACGGAGCGGTTAGGCAGAGCGGCCAGAGCACCGAGATGCCTGGAACGCAATGCCACAACCGACATGCATTTCATGCCCGGTAGCAATGCGAGGTGCACGTTGGTGGAGCAAGAGACTTGCATGACAAGTTGCTACGACGCAGGCCGGGAGAGAAGAAGGACTTCTACTACCCCGGCAAAGCGCTGAAAGCTTGCCGTGGCAGAGATTGCCCACAGAGTACCACTGGCGATGACCAGGGAGAGCGATTCGAGCGACCGTGGTGTGCTGCTGAGGCCACCCACATGTGACCAAGCTGACTTGAATACGGCTGGAACCACCACTGTCCGTGCGCTGGCCGCCGAAGGACGGACAGCCCACGCTGACGACGAAGCTGGCACCCAGAAACCGTTGACATGTCGCTGAGACTTCACCAGCCTGCTGCCTTCTGATGCCTAACGTTCGACGTAAGGGGCTGGCCGTAGGCCAGTCCCCTTGACGGAGGGGTTAGGCCGATTCCTTAGCAGGACGAGACTCAAAGCAGCCTCCAAGACAACTTGTACCTGGGACCGGACAGCGCGTACCGTTGCGGGGCGTCCTCGAACACCAACTGAGCCTTGGCACGCCTTGCATCTCTCGGAGCCGCCTCTCGTTTGACCTAGAGGATGGCTTCGATTTCATCCCACCGCCCGCTCATGCCGGGCTGGCCGGGATGCGATTCGACTCCGACTTTGCCGGCTTCATAGTCTTCGTTCCAGTTCACAAAGATTCGCCATTGCTCCTGCTCAAGCAATAGATCTTCCTCGCCTATGGGCCAGATCAGGAAGGTTCCCAGGTACTCGTCTTCTTGCTCGTCGTACTGCGACACAAAGCGATGAGGCTTGCCTTGAACATCGGCAACGCCGGCGCGAGGCCCGTCGTACCACTTGTTCTCGACATAGACCTGCTCCGGTGGACCGAACTCTGTCATTTCGAAAGTGACGCTGATAGGCCTAACGTTAGACGTAAGGGGCTGGCCGCAGGCCAGTCCCCTTGACGGAGGGGTTAGGCGTGACCGCCGTAAGACACCTAGTCAGGATACGCATAGCATGGACCTTGAATTGCGAATGCGTTCTCCAACGAAGCAATGGAGTCTATGCCTCCGATGGCATAGCTGCCCTCGAATGCAGCTGGAGGCGGAGGCAGCACAGCCATGAAGACCTGCTCGGCAAAGAAGGTGTCAACGACTCGGGCGAGCAATTCCGGCTGCTCAACAAGTTGGCTGGGGCTGGGATAGCCGGCTTCCCCAAAGAAGTCGGTTTCGCCAGTAAGGGAGTCGTCGTGCTTGAGATCAAGGACGCAACTCTCGTAGTTCGCCGAGAGGGCAGAAAGGAATGCTGTGGCTTCGACCAATAGCGAAAACCTGGCCTGTCGCCACTCGCGCCGAATGCGGTTGAGGCCTCGCTCTGGACGCCAGAGAAGCGAGAGGTCGGCTTGTTCTCCGTTGATGGTGAGCGAAGTCATGCTTGTCACGCCTAAGGAATGTCTGCAGAAATCGCGCGGCCTGGTGCTTGGCGGGAAGCTGAAGTGCTGAGACGATATGGCGCATGAAACAACACAGCCTGGGCCTGGGGACGACGGCCAAGCGCACGAGG
>NZ_JBBUTG010000059.1:0-3377 GCF_038066555.1 Ideonella lacteola
CAGCGTCACTCAGCACCGTCGCGGCTCACAACAACACCGCCACCGATGGCAGCATCGCGATCGTCCTGCTCCAGGACGTGCCGGATTCGCTGCGCAACCAAATGGTTCAGGTACGCTGACGTCTAACCCCTCCGTCAAGGGGACTGGCCTGCGGCCAGCCCCTTACGTCGAACGTTAGGCTGCAGAGGATGTCAATGAGCCGTGAGTTCAAGCTTCTTACCGGTCGAGTGATTACTCTCAAAGAGCTTCGTCAAAGCGCAACCTACGAGGGTCTCCTGGAAGGACTGCCGACAGTTGAGAAGAACAAGGGATTGATCCAACGTCTGTTGAGCGACCGGTCTCTCAAGCCCTATAGAGTTGATCCCATTCTCCTACCAGCTGTGGAGCGTCCAATAGAGCTTCCACCGGAGCACTCATACCCGTTTGGCACTCCATCCGCGCTGCCCGCTGTAACGGTTGTCGCCAGGTTCACTTCACACACGCCTACCTTAAGCGGAACAGGAGATGCATCTGGTCTTGTCGTAGTGTGGTTTCAAGAGCAGTTCGCCTTCCCGCCTGCAGAGGACATCGCGTCACAGCTTCAAAGCCTCGATTGGGAGCGCCATGCTGGGAACTTCGAGTACTGAGGCACTGCGGCCTAACCCCTCCGTCAAGGGGACCTGCCTCCGGCAAGCCCCTTACGTCGAACGTTAGGCATCAAAAGGCGGCACGGCCCGTGAAGGCTCAGCGACATGTCAATGGTTTCTGGGTGCCGGCTTCGTCGTCGGCGTGGGCTGTCCGTTCTTCGGCGGCCAGCGCCCGGTCCGTGGCGGCTCCAGCCGTATTCAAGTCAGATTGGGCACATGTGCGTGGCCGCAGCAGCACATCAAGGTCGCTGGAATCGCTCTTCTTGGTCACCGCCGGTGTTACTTTGTGGGCCATCTCTGCCAAGGCAAGCTTACAGCGCTTTGCCAAAGCAGTTGAAGTCCTTCGTCTCGTCCGGCCTGCGTCGTAGCATTTGTCATGCAGGTCTCTTGCTCCGCCAACGCACGCCTCACCTGGCTGCCAGGCATGAAATACATGTCGGTTGTAGCATTGCGTTCCAGGCATCTCGGTTCCCCACTCGCTTTGACTAACCGCTCCGTCAAGGGGACTGGCCTGCGGCCAGCCCCTTACGTCGAACGTTAGGTTTCAATCACGCCGCACCTGACTCGCATGCTCACTGTTCATGTCAGCTACGAGCTCACCGAGTACCTGCAGGTGCTCATTGACTTCTTACCGCTCGCCAAGTCTCGCAGGGCTATTGCAGCAGGCAAGCGGTCTACCGCTTTGGCACCGTTGCACTGGCATGAAAGGCTGTTGGTTCGCGCCCTCGGCAGCGTCGCGTTCATTGTCAAGTCACGCCTTATTGGTGCCTGCACGTTTACTATTGGCGCTCAAGGCATCACTCGCGCCTCCAAGAGGGGCCTTCTTGAGGTGCCTTGGAGCGAAGTTGCTCAGGTCCACAAGCTCTCTTCTTCCTACCTCGTAGAGAAGTCCAATGGCGCAATGCCCATTCCCTTCCGGGTGTTCAGCGGTGAGCAAAGGCAAGCTCTCGAGTCCTTGGCCGGCCCAAAGCTGGTCGCACACCACGCTGAAACCTAACCCCTCCGTCAAGGGGACTGGCCTGCGGCCAGCCCCTTACGTCGAACGTTAGGCAATGCGAGTTGAAAGCTGAGCTCATGCCTCATCTGCCATTCCCAGCTCTCAATGCCTCAGTCTCGATGCCTGGAGCCAATGGGAGAAGAGTGCTCGCTTCAGCGTCAGCTTGGGCTGTCCGTCCTTCGGCGGCCAGCGCGCGGTTCGTGGCTATTCCAGTCTTCTTCTTGCCTGCTTGGTCACGTATAGGCGATCATCGCTGTTCGCAGAGCATCCAAGTCACGTCAACGGCGAAATCCATCGTCGGCGGCTTGGGACGGGTCTCTGCCGCTTCACGGTTGTCGCGCTTGGACAGCCGGCGGCAGAAGCATTGCAGGGGTTGGTCCAACTCGGAGCACCAATTGCCTGAAGTCTCCGCACACCTGCGTTGTGCCTCAGCGCTGTCAAGCCAGTCGTCATCAGCGGTAGCGGTGTTGCGCTCCGGTCATCCCGTTGCTCAGCCGGGTCCGCCTAACCGCTCCGTCAAGGGGACGTCCCGCAAGCGGGCCGCCCCTTACGTCGAACGTTAAGCGTCCAATTCAAATGCAAGCCCTCGCCGATCGAGTCCTTGCCCAAACGCGAAGGAAGTTCCTTCGAACACAGCCGCTCTTTGAGCTGCATCGCTCCGTGTCGGAAGCCGACATTGAGCTGGTCGAGCGTCACATCGAAACAGAGCTTCCGCAAGACCTGAAGGCATGGCTGCTCGCGGTCGGGTACGGCGATCTCGACGAAGCTTTGAGCTTCAGGTCCGAGTGGTTCAAGAAGGTTGAGCAGGGGGAGTTGAAGGGAGCAGTCGTGTTCGCCCAGGACGAACTCGGAAACTTCTATGGCTTTCTCGCAAGCGGCGCTATCGTGTTCTTCTCT
Organism: Ideonella lacteola; assembly: GCF_038066555.1. NCBI lineage: Bacteria > Pseudomonadati > Pseudomonadota > Betaproteobacteria > Burkholderiales > Sphaerotilaceae > Ideonella > Ideonella lacteola. The sequence goes on from NZ_JBBUTG010000059.1 coordinate 2,521, forward strand.
CGTTCTGCACCAGAGTATGCTGTCTTGGCCAGTGGCTTCGCCTCATTCATGGCCGAGCTCGAAGCTCGCGATTTCAAGGTCGTTCAGTGGGCTGGGTCGGTTCCAGCGCTTCCCTATGCGTGGGACGCCTAACCCCTCCGTCAAGGGGACGTCCCGCAGGCGGGCCGCCCCTTACGTCGAACGTTAGGCTCTTGGAGGTACTGTGGTTAGTCATAGCAGCGAATGGCTTTCATGCACAGGGTGTGGCGAGATCTTTCCCTTCTCGAATGCGTACGTCCTTCAGTACACTGATCTGAGTGACGTCCCAAGCATTGACGCCACGGCAGGCCATTGCTGGCCGGTCTTGTCTACTCCTTGTTGGTGCATTGAATGCAACAGTCCTGCCTATGCAGAGCGCGTACCAAAACTAGATGAGCTACTAAAAGCCGCAGCGGTGCAACGCATACCAGAAGGCAACAGAAGGCACGAAATTGACGATGATCTGCTCTATCTAGAGCCAGAGTTGCTGAAGCACTTCGCATCACAGTTCTCATCAAGAGTCGCGCAGCCGAGATGCCTGCTCTGTGGAAGCTTTCACTTTGTTCCGGTTGAGCGCTGGTCATCGAAAACGCGACTCAGGCATGAGACATGCGGGAGCGAGCTGAAGGCACACTGGGTCATTCAAGGCAGCATCGGGCTGCGTGAGTTTCGCTACTACACACCAGAAGGTTCATTGCTATGTTCCTTTTCAGCTTTGGCTTAGGGAATGTCTGCAGAAATCGCGCGGCCTGGTGCTTGGCGGGAAGCTGAAGTGCTGAGACGATATGGCGCATGAAACAACACAGCCTGGGCCTGGGGACGACGGCCAAGCGCACGAG
>NZ_JBBUTG010000060.1:0-3292 GCF_038066555.1 Ideonella lacteola
ACCGGGGCCAGGGTGGGCACGCTGGCGCTGATGACCTGGCCGGACTTGTAGTCGCTGCTGCTGGCGGTGAGGGTGCGCGCACCCCACTGCACGGCCAGGTCGAATTGCGTGACGCCGTCCTGATCCTGCACCTGGCTGGCGCGGTGAAAACGCAAACCCGCGCCGCCCAGCGCGCTGGCAGGAAAGCTCTATTTGTAGTTCGAAAGTTCTGAGCAACGATCAAGCTTCGATTGCGTTGTTATCTGCCCACTATGAGTTAAACAAACAGGCTTCTTGTAGCTTGCCTCGATTCGCCTCTTGCAATCTCGATTTGAGGAAATATCAAGTGCGTACGCGTTCTTACCCGCTTCTGCGCAGATTGTTCCACCGGTGACCAGTTCCAGCGATTCACCGGATAGTGAAATATTCGTTTCGCTGGCTATATAGGTGTTCTTATATATCGAATAGCCCTGCTGAATTATATGGACAAACGTGTTGTGTCCGGCGGATTCTGCACCGGCAGGGATCTCTCCAATACGCCTGGCACTTCCGCCCTTAAAGGTGATTCTGTAGACCTCGTTTTGAGCGTTTAGTCCAAGTTCAATGGGCGATATTCTAACTAGGCCCTCTAATGAATTTGTACTAGATTCAATGAACTCGAAGCTGCGTTGACAGCCATCGGTTATATTTGGCAGCGAAACTGGCAGAGAGCTAGTGGATCCGATAAGTTCAAGTTGAATTTGAGAATTGGCTTCCGAGCACTTTATGTCGGTTGCGGCCATGCAAGTGCTATAAAGGAACGGACCCAATAGTAGTCCGGTCGCGAGTCGACTGATCATATTAGTATTCGGCGAAAAATGAATGGATGCGCACTGTTTCCTGGCCCCGTTGAGGCCGGTTAGCGTCAGCTGGCCAAGGGGTGGTTACCCCCACAGACTCTGCGTCGCCCCGAATCTTTCTAGTCATGTCGTCAATTGTTGCGAATTCCACGCCGGCATCGGCGGTTCGGGTTAGTTTATTTTTGGCCCAGAACCAACCTGCGGTATCGATGCACGCATATATGTCTGTATATGCACGATCAGGGTCATTAATCTCTGGAGGCATATTCTCTGCCCTGGCGGCCGCAACGAGATTGGGGTTTTGGGTTGGGAGAGTATTCAATTGAGCGGTTGGAATGTTGGTTCCGGATAGTCCCCACCAACGTGCGTCAACCCACCAACGTTGTTTGAAAGTGGATTGCCTAAGCCAGCCACGGTAGATCCAGTATTTTGAATAGTTGTCGCGGCCGGTCATTTGCTTTAGTCCCCTGCCGCAAAATTTGTGGCCATCATTCCATTCGACGTTTCCGAGCCAACCCTTGAAGTTTCTGGCTTTCGCGTACTTGCGAAAGTAGTCGTCTGGATCGCCGTTGTAGCGTTCCTTCATCAGGGTGAGCTGCAGTGACTCAACAGCCGCCTGCCCGAAAAAATGGCCATTCCGAGAGTTGCTGAGTATTCCATACTTTTGTCGACATGAATTCAGTTTCTGTCGATACTTTTCTATATTTGCTGCGGTCGCTGCTGGATATATTCTCTTCAGTTCCGATGCGGACAGCCAGCCAGACTTCCGTAGCTGCGATATGAAGCTTCGCGGCTGAAAGTGCCAATGATTCACTGGCAGGCCTGTTTCTCCGGGAAGGAACGCTAGCGCCTCAATGTGGGCCTTGAGCAACTCGAAGTCTGAGTTCGTGAATGGAATTGGATTTTCAGGAGTCGTCGTTTTTAGCCATTCCCAGCGTCGGTCGATGGCGGAGGCATCCCATTCCGACGGGAATTTGCAGATGGCGCGCGCCAGCCTAGGCGCGACTGCCGTATCGGCCAGGCGCGCTGTAGCTTCGATGGGGTCCACTTGGCCCTCGCCACTGATGTCGAGCCAAGACCTTAGGGTAGCGGAGTCGCAGCGGCTGTCCTGATCGGCACTGTCGTCAATCAGCCGCCACTGTTGCCAATGCGGAAAGTCGGCATCACTGAATTTGCGCACACCCTGAGCGTTCAAATTCACCCAGCCGCTCCCTCCGGCATAGGGGACGCGACGCCAGTGCGGTAAATCGGCCGGGATGAGGGATTCGTTTGCCGTGTTGATGACGCGTCCAAACCGCAGCAACTCGTAAACCGCGCTTGGGGCCGGGCAGGCGTCGGCGGGGAAGACATTGCTGATTTCGATGGCGCGCGCGTACAGGTTGTACTCAGCGTCTTGCTCTTCGGAGAGTTGCCCGACGGCCGTTCCGTCGGGCGCGAGGGTACTTAGCCATGCGCTCCCGCGATGGCCAGCTGCACCGTGGCCATCCGAGTAGCGAAGCGCTATAACCAGTATTTCGCCTTCGGCGCTGGTGTGGGTTGCCTGCAATGGTTGCACCGGAGGTAGCGGCGCGTTGTCGCTGGGCTTGGGTGGTTGGATGTGCGCGACGGAGCGATTGTCCAAGGGCTTTCGGTCGTAGAAGTTCGTGCCGGACGGCAGCACGAAGTACACCTGACCGTAGACTGCATCGAGTCGCCCATCTGAGGTTGTAGATAAATCGCCGCTGGCACGACCGACGAGACGGGCCAAGTTAGCGTCATCACAGACGATCTCGAAGTGAATTCGCCGCTGCGTGTCACCGTAGATCTGGCCAGCGGCGCCCAATTCAGACTTGCGATATGCGGTTCTTCCTACCTGAAGGGCTGGATGAACGGCGCTCAGGTGCATGTAGATCGAGAAGAACACCACCCGCGCGTTGGCGCCTTCGCCGATTTCCGTTTCGTGGCGCAGTACGACAACCCCGTTGTCGGTCCAGCGCCCACGGTAGGCCAGTGGATGGTCGGTCGGAAGTGGGCCGCTCGGCTGCGGCGTCGGGGTGCGCGTGAAGACAACCGTCCCGTCTGCGATGGCTCGCACTGGCTCGGGCGTGTCTCCGTTCATCGGCGCAATCAGGTGCATGCCGCCGTGCCAACCTAGATTGAGGCTCAACGGAAATGCACCGTCTCCGGGTTGACCGCCAGACATGCAGCGGTTGATCCAATCGTCTTCGGATTCGTTTGCAAGACGGGCGGGCAAGAAGGGGGGGCTGATCAGCATGGCTCAGCCTTCAAAGTGAGAACGCATAGCGCGCGACAGTGATGAGCTCGCCCTTCGGTAGGGCAGGAAGAGAAGTCGGCACACTTTGCGGCCCCACCAAGCTCTTCTTACCTGCCTTGACGGTGTAGGTTCCCGGGCAGGTGACGACGATCTTGCCGTCGGCGATGGTGATGTTGGCGCCGTGGGAGTTGGCGATGACGATGCGCTTGGCGGCGGCGAA
>NZ_JBBUTG010000061.1:0-3197 GCF_038066555.1 Ideonella lacteola
TCTCAATCACCGTGGCCTTGTGGGTCAATTCCCTGTCGCAGCATGCCTAGCCGAATGCGGCCTAACCCCTCCGTCAAGGGGACCTGCCTTCGGCAGGCCCCTTACGTCGAACGTTAGGCTCCGAAAGCCATGGTCATGGCAAAGCTCCTGCTCTCTCTGTTTGGCCGGTTGCTTGGCTCAGTCGCAATCGCGGCCGTAGCATTCTTCTTTGCGTCCATGGCGATGCGTCCATTCGGAGTCGGCAGTCCATAGAGTGCACCAGAACTCTCCCTTGCCGTGGCGGTTGCAGTCCTTTCGTTTGCCGTTAGCCTTTGGCGCTTATGGCAGGGTGAGTCGTTTCGGGAACAAGTCATGGAACTCTATGAGGCCACATTTGGGGCAACGCATCTTGGGTAGCTTCAACACCTCAGCCATGGCCGTTCATCTGAAGGCACCGCCCTACTTGAGAATGCGCTCACGTAGCCAAGTTCGGCCCTGGCTGGTCGCGTCACCCCAATCGGCGCCTAACCCCTCCGTCAAGGGGACCTGCCTGCGGCAGGCCCCTTACGTCGAACGTTAGGCATATGAAGGTCATCAACGTCGGCAAGGTTCAGATCACCTTCTCTTCTGCCGTAGTCACAGTCACAAGGCGTATCGAACATCGCGACTGGGTTGACGAGGGAGGTTCGTACGCACCTCAGGAAATCGAGATCATTCAGGCCAAGGACTCAGCAACAGTCGTTGGTCTCTCTGGAACTCAACGCGAAATGGGTCCGCACCAGGTTCGTGTCGTAAGCGCTGCTGTGTTCACCCCGCTGGACCTCGCGCGACACTTTCAAGACCTGCACGGAGTTGAAACTGAAGCTTTGCTTGATGCCATGTTCACCACTGACTACCCGTGGGGAAAGCTAGTCGCGCTCAACTGGAGCGCGATGGGGTATGTTCCGGGAGGCGTCACACATGTAATCCTTCCAAACGGCCACCCTGCCGTCGACCTCGGTGCGCTGAAACTGGAGTGGCCTAGCGTTGAGATCAATCCTCTACCCGGCGCATATGCCTAACCCCTCCGTCAAAGGGACTGGCCTGCGGCCAGCCCCTTACGTCGAACGTTAGGCCACGCGAGAAACTACATGCTCCAACATTCCGTCAAGAGCGTTTGGGTCGATCAAGATGTGTGCCTTGGCCACTATATCTGCGTCGTCGAGGCCCCACTCGTGTTTGAGGAGCGTGAGGGTCAATGGACCGTTCAAATCCTCGCGAGCGCAGACAGCGAGGTTCTTGGCCGAAGTACTGAAGCACTGTTCGTCGCAGCCGCAGTGTTCCCAGTAAGGGCCATCAAGCTCACGCTCGATACCGGTGAAGTTGTCGATGGTGACAGCGAAATCATCAAGGAATACTTGAAGCTGGGCCACAAGAAATAGTAGAACACCCTCGCACAAAGAGCCCCATCGGTCACGCACTTCAACTTTGCAATGCGCTTGTCAACTATTCCACTCATAGAAGGTCGGCGCCAGAAGAGCACCTTTGCAAGAACGTGGCCTAACCCCTCCGTCAAGGGGACGTCCCGCAAGCGGGCCGCCCCTTACGTCGAACGTTAGGCGTCATGATGTTCTTCGCCATCCTGATCCTTCCTATGGGCACGGACGTAACCGACGAGAAGTCGGTCGAGCAGGCTGCATCAGAGTTGATGCGCCCTTTCGAGATGTGGAAAGATGAGATTCCGGTGGAAAGCGGCCACTGGGATTACTACTGGTGCTGCTCGAAAGAGTGGATGGACGAAAGCCAGATCAGCTACTCCGCGTACACCGGTATCCCAGTCGATCAGCCACTCGTCGTCTTTCCTGTTGAGCAACTTTCTGTCGAAGGCGTCACGGACTCGATCGTCACCCCTAGAGGCGAGTGGATTCGAAGCAAATCGACCTATGTAGAGGAAGATCCTCCATGGGATGCCAAAGCTCTGGGCGTCTGTAGGTCGTTTCCAGGTCACTTCGGTGTCCTGGCCTACTGCCACGGCTGATGTAGAGCTTTCTATGAGCACTTCACAATGTTCATCTATGCACCCGATCTCGCGCAGATGCGCCGCGACGCCTAACCCCTCCGTCAAGGGGACTGGCCTGCGGCCATCCCCTTACGTCGAACGTTAGGTCTCACATGCGACCTCCACGCACAGCGGCAAAGGCCGGCCTCGTGGTTGTCACGGTTGCTCTATTTGTAGGCATCCATTCGGTTCTTTCTCGCTTTGCCTCCCACGCATCAGTTGCGGCAGCCATGGCTATCGCCGCCGCCGTGTTTTTGGCGTGCCTGGTCAAGGCGGCATCCGCTCGACGCGAATCCTCTAATGGGGCGTCGGCACACCTCCTATCGATCACAATGTGGGTAGCAATGGCCTTTCTTGTTGCTTGGCCAATTTGCGCGCTACTCGCTTATGCCCCTTGGAACCCAGCTAGCCACTGGCCGCCATAGCCACACTGATCTCCAAAGCCTGAGAGGTGCGCTTGCTTCTCCCGAGACCTAACCCCTCCGTCAAGGGGACGTCCCGCAAGCGGGCCGCCCCTTACGTCGAACGTTAGGGCTCATCATGCAACCTCATAGCCATCGCGTATCTGGGCAGGGTGTGGCAGACATGCTCGACATCCTTCGAGTTGCTCCACACAGTTCGGACGAACACTTGGTCAATGAGTTGATCACCAAGGGCTACTCCGAACTGGATGCGACGAAACTGTGCCTCTTCGTTCCTTCGGCGTTCACCTGGGCAACCCTGAAACTGATGGGAGTCGATTCATTCCCTTCCACCTACATTCGTGTCGATGAGGAAGGGGGAGAATCTGAAGTGTCCATCACTGAGGAACACTACTTCACGGCAGCACTTCAGATCGCGGTCGAGATCACTCAACAAGGCTGGACCTCGCAGATCGATAGAACATTCTTCGAGACCATCATCTCAAGAAGCGCCGAGATGGCCGCAGCCAACAAGGCCCTGTACGCTGGGGAATCGATCGCTGGCGCCACTGTCGGGCCATCTCGCTTCCACCTGCCAATCCGGCAGAATGAGCCCTAACCCCTCCGTCAAGGGGACCTGCCTGCGGCAGGCTCCTTACGTCGAACGTTAGGCTTCAGAAAGTAGCAGGCTGGTGAAGTCTCCGCGACATGTCAACGCGTTCTGGGTGCCAGCTTCATCGTCGGCGCGGACTGTCCGTCCTTCGGCGGCCAGCGCACGG
>NZ_JBBUTG010000062.1:0-3136 GCF_038066555.1 Ideonella lacteola
TCGTCCTGCTCCAGGACGTGCCGGATTCGCTGCGCAACCAAATGGTTCAGGTACGCTGAGGTCTAACCCCTTCGTCAAGGGGACTGGCCTGCGGCCAGCCCCTTACGTCGAACGTTAGGCACCAGAAGGCAGGGGCTGACCATTGAGTCCGAAGCAGCATATCCACGCATGTCGGCTGCCTGCTTCATCGTCAGCGTGGGCTGTCCGTCCTTCGGCGCCCAGCGCACGGTCCGTGGCGGCTCTAGCCGTATTCAAGTCAGCTTGGGTACATGTGGCTGGCCGCAGCAGCACGCTACGGTCGCTGGAATCGCTCTCCTTGGTCACCGCCGGTGGTACTCTGTGGGTCATCTCTGCCAAGCTCAGCTTTCAGCCCATTGCCAAGGCAGTTCAAACTCTTCGTCTCGTCCCGCCAGCGTCGTAGCACTTGTTATGGAAGCACTCTGCCTTACCAATCACCGGCTCGTCGGGCCACCGGGTTTGAAATACATGTCGGTTGCGGCATTGCGTTCCTGGCATCTCGGTGCTCTGGCCGCTCTGCCTAACCGCTCCGTCAAGGGGACTGGCCTGAGGCCAGCCCCTTACGTCGAACGTTAGGCGTCATGAGTCTCCTCGCGTTGATTTGCGGCCTGGGCAGCGTCTTCGCCTTCGTGTACTTGTGGCTGCTGGCAGTTGCAAGCCAAAGCGAGGTTCAGCAGCAATTTCCCTCGTATGCAGAGGCCATCTTCAGGCCGGGGCATCAGGTTGCTATCCGTCAAGGCGGTCCCGTTCGGGCTCTAAGGCTGCTCACACTCAAGCCACCAGAATCTGCCATTTCGTCAATCCATCAAATGCGAGCCATCTCTGCAGCGGCATATGCTTTGGGTCTCGGGGCAGTACTGTCTTGGGTTGTCGCGTAGGGCCCGGTCTATCAGGTCAAGTTCAAGCAAGGCATCAAGTGCTTCTCCTGCCAGTCTCAGCTCTGTTCTACCGCCCGACGCCTAACCCCTCCGTCAAGGGGACTGGCCTGCGGCCAGCCCCTTACGTCGAACGTTAGGTTGCATGGTCTCGCTTCCGTGCCTACTCGAGTCGCTTCGAGCCAGCGATGTGCTGCCGGTCACTCGTCTGTTCTCCGAGCCCATCGTCCGTGCTTTCTTGGGTGGCCCCCTATCTCCTCAGTTGGCCGAGCAGCGGGCCGCCGAGCTGATCTCCCACTTGGGGCAGGCCTGGGCCGTTCGCCCAGCTCCAGGCAGCCCGGTCTTGCTTGGTGTCGTTCTCCTGGACCGGCACCACGATCTCGAAGACCTTGAGGTTTCCTATCTCTTCTTGCCCGAGCATTGGGGCCGTGGCTACGCGAGGGCAGCCGTCAAGCAGGCGCTGGCCTACGCCTTCGGCACAATCGGTCTTCCCCGCGTCGTAGCCGAAACCCAGTCGGCCAATGGAGCGTCAGTTCGGTTGCTGGAGCATCTTGGCTTCTGCCTCGTTGGCAATGTCAATCGCTTCGGTGCAGAGCAGAGCATCTATCGTGCACAGCCATCACCCCTCCAAGCTGCAACCTAACCCCTCCGTCAAGGGGACTGGCCTGCGGCCAGCCCCTTACGTCGAACGTTAGGCATCAGAAGGCTGCGGGGCCGGTGAAGTCTCAGCGACGTGTCTACGGCTTCTGGGTGCCCGCTTCATCCTCAGCGTGGGCTGTCCGTCCTTCGGCGACCAGTGCGCGGTCTGTGGCGGCTCCAGCCGTATTCAAGTCAGCCTGGGCGCATGTAGGTGGCCGCATCAGCACACCGCGGTCGCCGGAATCGCTCGCGTTGGTCACGGCCGGTGGTACTCTGTGGGCGATCTTTGTCTTGGCAAGCTTCCAGCGCTTTGCCAAGGTCGCTGAAGTACTTCGTCCCAGCCGCCCAACGTCGTAGCGCTTGTTATGCAAGTACTCTGCTTTGCCAGTCACTGCATCGTCTGGCCACCGGCCCTCAAATACATGCCGGTTGCGGCATTGCGTTCCGGGCATCTCGGTGCTCCACTCGCTTTGCCTAACCGCTCCGTCAAGGGGACTGGCCTGCGGCCAGCCCCTTACGTCGAACGTTAGGGAACAAGAATGGTCCACTTATCTGCCATGCGTCGCCTACCTGCGCTTCTCGCCGGCCTCCTGGCCAGTTCAACTGGCGTCATCACGCTTGCGCAGCCCACTGATGCCGGTTCGCAGCCGCAGCTCAAGTGTGAGACCGGGCCCATTCCAAAGACTTTTGGCAACGTGCCGTGGTTAGTCTATGGCTGCGCCGATGCGAAGTCCTTGGTTGTCGTCTCCGCTCAGGGCAGCCCGGCAGTGCCCTTCTACTTCATGCTTTTCCCCAAGAGCGGGCGCTATGAGTTGGTAGGGGAAGGTACCGGGAAAAGGGAGGCAACAGCTGCCGCCTACGCCGAGCTAAGTGCGCTCTCTGATGAGCAGATAGAAAATCTAGTCTTAGAAGCCCGGGCCAATAGCAAGTAGCTGGCGGCCCACACCGTGTTCCCTAACCCCTCCGTCAAGGGGACGTCTTGCGGCAAGCCACAAGCCGCCCCTTACGTCGAGCGTTAGGCGGCAATGAACACCTCGCGTACTCTCGAGCAGCTTGAGGGCCACCCATGGCCGCCCCCGCCTTCCGACGCGACGCCACTCATGGCGCGCTGTCATGCACTTCGCAAAGTGCCGATAGCGACGCTGTCGGCAGGTGATTGCCGGCTTCTCATCGGGCAAGATGTCGGTGCTCGGCATCTTGTTCCTCTCGCGCTCAACTTTGCTGAGGCTGAGCCCCTGCTCGATAGCGATTACTATCCCGGCGATTTGCTTCTTAGCTTGCTCGGCGTTGGAGCCGAATACTGGAGCCAACACCGAGATCAATACCGTCGCCTCCTCGCCGTAGCTCGCCAGGCCAAGAGCGCATTGGCTCAAGCCCATGAGCCATTTAGCTCCGACCGCAAGCTGCGAAAGGAAATCGATGCTTTCCTTGCTCAAGACACTGCCGCCTAACCCCTCCGTCAAGGGGACCTGCCTGCGGCAGGCCCCTTACGTCGAACGTTAGGCATTAGAAGGCAGCAGGTTGGTTAAGGCGCAGCGGCATGTCCGAGCCTTCTTTTGGAGCGTCTCAATCGTCGGCATGGGCTGTCCGTCCTCCGGCGGCCA
>NZ_JBBUTG010000063.1:0-3121 GCF_038066555.1 Ideonella lacteola
AACAAGCCGCGCACCTACACCGACGCGAACAAGCACAAGACCACGTTCGACTACTACGCCGACGGCAAGCTCAAGAGCGTGACCGATGGCCTGAACCACGTGATCGCGAAGTTCACGTACGACCCGGACACCGGCCGGTTGAAGACCTTGACCAACGCGCTGAACAAGGCCGTCACCTACAGCTACGACGGCGCTGATTTGTCCAGCGTGGTGGCCCCCCTCAAGCGCACGTACAGCTTCGGCCATGACAGCGTGGGGCGCACCTGGTCGAAATCCGACCCGTTGGGCAATACCATCTACTTGGAGTGGACAGCGCTGAACCGGCTGAAGTCGATCACCGATCCGCTCAAGGGCACAGCCGAGTTCGTCTACGACGACAACGGCTTCACCATCCAGCAGATCGACCAGAAGAAGAACCCACGCAAGTTCAAGCCCACGGCCATCGTTACGCTGGACACGATGACCGATGCGCTTGCCAATGGTGAGTCGCGGCTGTACGAGCCGGGCGGCAAGCTGCGCCAACTCATCGACCGCAACGGCCAGCTGTCGACAGTGACCTACGACAGCCTGGGCCGCGCCAAGCTGATGAGCTTCGGTGCCACGGCTGCCAATCCGACGGCCTATCGCAGCCAGGTCGAGCTGACCTGGGACAAGGGCAACCGCCTGCGTGTCATCGAAGACCGCATCTGCGGCACGCCGCAGACAAATCTGAACTGTTCGAAGATCGCCAGCAAGCGCCTGATCAAGCGCACCTACGACGATCTGGACCAGATGACCCAGGAGGTCACGCCTCAGGCCGAGGTCAACTACACCTATGACGACGGTGGCCGGCGTCAGACGATGTTCGTGCGCAATGGCGCGCCAGGCAGCCAGGTCGACCAGCCCCTCGTCACCTACACCTGGGACGACGCCGATCGGCTGCGCCAGATCGAGCAGGCTGCCGGGCCAGCCAATGGCAACGTCAAGCAGGTGATCAAGCTGGATCCGGACGACGCGGGCCGCCGTCTGAAGACCACGCTGTCCAACGGCTCGACGATGAACTACACCTGGGACGACGCGAGTCAGCTCAAGGCCATCGTGTTCAAGAAGGCCGACGATACGGTGATCGGCGACCTGACCTACGGCTATGACGGCGCGGGCCGGCGCACGAGCATCGGCGGCAGCATGGCGCGCATGAACCTGCCTACGGCCGAGGTGTCGGCGCAGTACGACGCGAACAATCGTCTCAAGCAATGGGGCGCGGCCGCGTTCCAGTACGACAACAACGGCAACCTGCTCAGCGACGGCGCGCTCACCTATACCTGGGACGAGCGCAACCAGCTCAAAGGCATCAACAACGGAGGCTCCGAGCAAGCCAGCTTCCAGTATGACATCGGAGGCCGCCGCACCAGCAAGACCATCGGTGCGACGACGACCGGCTATGTCTACGACGGCAGCAACTTCACCCAGGAGCTCAACGGCAACAGCAACACGAGCAGCATCCGTGCCCAGCTGATCACCGGCGGCCTGGATGAGACCTTCCTGCGCATGGAAGGCGGCGAATTGGCCAGCTTGTTGACTGACGCCAACAACAACACGGTGCGCGTGACCGATGCCAACCAGTCCAAACTGGTGGACTACACCTACGAGCCCTATGGCTCGACCAGCGCTGACAACAGTGACGGCAATACCCAGCAGTTCACTGGCCGCGAGAACGACAACCCGGGCAATGCGAACGGGCTGTACTACTACCGCGCCCGCTACTACATGCCCGGCTGCATGCGCTTCATCTCCGAAGACCCCATCGGTTGGGCTTCGGGGCAAACCAACAACTATGCGTACGTCGGCGGAGATCCGATTGCCTATCGGGATCCTGATGGCCGGATCGTGCTCAACCTCATCGCCGGCGCGCTCGGTGGGCTGGCCAACATGGCCGGGGCTGCATTGCATGATTGCGCGGGCGGCTATGGCCAAGCCTTCGTGAATGGTTTTGTCGGCGGGTTCGTAGGGTCTTTCCTCGGGCCGGTCGTGGGCGGTGCCGTCGGCGCTGGCATCACGGACGCGATGAACCAAGGTGCAAGGCCCTGGGATCCGTCGACCTGGGGGCAGGTGGACATGAAGTCTGTCGGGGCTGCGGCGATTGGCGGTGCCGTCGGTGGCGCCATCGTCAAGGGCGTGGCCGGCACGCTCCCCGGTATCGATGCCACGCCGGACTCCCGTGAAGTGATGGAGACAGTCATGGGCGTCACGGTTGGCATCTCGGCCGGCGAAGTGGCGGCGGCGTCGTACAACGCAGCGAGTGGAGGGAGTTACTCCTGTCCGAAGTGAGGCGCCTCGGTCATGTCGTGGCCAGACCATGGACTCCGTGGGTGTGTTTGCTCGTCGCTGCCATCGGCACATTGGTGTTCATGTTGATACAGGGGGTGCTTGGTGCATGGGGGCCCTATCGTCCGGTGCTGCTGCCCGAGCGGGTGGAGATTGGCGATGCGGTCATCCAGTCCGGTTCTCTCGAGCTCTGGCTGTTGCTCCTTGTCTCCCTGACTGTGCTCTTGCGCGAACTGGCAGGACTGCGCCGTTTGGTTTTCGATGGGGCCCAGTTGACCGTCACTCGCTACTGCACTGGCCAAACGTTGACGAAGGTACGAGTAGAAGCCATCAGATCTGTTTCAGTAGCCGTGCCCGCAAAGCGCAGGTTGGATATGTCGGGAACCAGCAAAGGTGGCGGCTATGTTGTTGCCGTGCTCAATGGCGCAGATCTGCATATCCCCGTCAACTATGTCGGTGCGAATGAATTGGTGGATGAGCTTCGCAAGCAACGGGAACGGTAGAGACGCGCTGGCGTTGACTAGCGATGTCATTGAAGGTGTCTCGGAAAGCTGCCAAGAAGCAGTTCAGGCCTGGTGAAGTCATAGGGAGAGAGATAGATGTCGGACTTTGATTTCAGCCGCAAGGCGGTGGTGAACGCGTGCGTGGCGGTGTGCCTGGCGATGGCCAGCGGGGTGTCGGTGGAAGCGGCGCAGGCCGATGCCAAGGCGCCGGTGGCGGCAGCGCAGAAGCAGTCGGTGTTGGCTGTCCGTGTGCAGTTGCCCGATGGCCGCTGGTTGGAAGCCGGTGGCACGGGCAAGGCCGATTCGCTCGCGGC
>NZ_JBBUTG010000064.1:0-3013 GCF_038066555.1 Ideonella lacteola
CGCTCGCCGAATCGGCGCCCAAGAGCTTGGGCTGAAGGCGTTTCTGGCATCTCGAGCCAAGATTCCGTGTTCTTCAGCGTCCATGCACGTCGCGCCATGCTTTGTGCAGACCATCCCTAACCCCTCCGTCAAGGGGACGTCCCGCAAGCGGGCCGCCCCTTACGTCGAACGTTAGCCGTGATGAAGTCCACCCAAGCGTGTCCAAAGTGCGGCGCGACTGCGACGTATTCGACCCTTGGCCACATGTACGAGATTCGCTGCGAAGCTTGCGGGTTCGAGGAAGCCGGCATGTTTGTGCCTTCTTCGCTTGGCATGCCAGAAGCGAAGCCGGTCGAGGTTCGCATTCAGCTTGGCGGCATGGCACCCACAGGGAAGAATCTCTTGGCGCTCTCGAAGCTACATCCCAAGTTGGGGCGGCTTGGTCCCGCAGAATTGAAGGCTCTGTTCCTTAGCGGCCCTGTCATCCTACTTGGCGCCCTGCGCAAGGAAGAAGCCGAGCGGGCGCAGAAGGCAGCCATCAATACAGGGTTTGTTGTTCTATGTGCCGAGTGACGGCTAACCCCTCCGTCAAGGGGACTGGCCTGTGGCCAGCCCCTTACGTCGAACGTTAGGCCTCACCAAAACAATGCGCGAACTTCAATCGCTGATTCAAGACCTTGAGTCCCCGAGTTCATCGGTTCGGGATAAGGCTGCCCTTGCTCTGATGGACATGGGGAATGAAAGTGCTGTCGTGCCGCTACTCCAAGCAATATCAAAGCCTGAGAACCTCAACTGCCGTGGAACTCTTGTCTATGCTCTGGGTGCCTTCAACTGCGAGCCGTTCCTAGAGGTACTTGTTGATCTGGTGCTGACCGGAAACTTTGAGGTTTCCACTGGAGCGTTCAGCATCATCGAAGAATCAGCAACGTCTGCAGAAGCCGTACAACGAGTACAAAGGCACGCCCAAAGGTACTCCCCTAGCACAGTGGCGGCCGAGCATCAGAAGCTTGCGCTCGAAGCCTTGGCCGTGTTTACCGAGGCCGCAGGTGAGTGAGTCGCGCGAATGATGCCTAACCCCTCCGTCAAGGGGACTGGCCTGCGGCCAGCCCCTTACGTCGAACGTTAGGCGACGCATCGGAACAGTCAAGACCGTCGCTTTTCAACAATCCATTCGTGCATCACGCTCAAACCTCTAATCAGAATGCAGAAATCTCTCGCCTCTTCTCTTGCTATTCTTGCCTGCAGCCTTTCTTTGTCAGTCGCAGCTCAGCCTCCAGCCGCCTCAGGTAGCGCAGTCAAGCTACCAACCGAAGTGCGGAAGCTTCTCGAGCGCGTGGCATTGTGCGATCACCTCGCGGGCGAATACGATGCGGTCAATTCCCCTCGTACGATTGAGGTCTCTCGATCCGTCGAACTCAACCGATGCGACTTTGTTGACCAAGAACTTCAGAACATGAAGAAAAAGTACGCCAATAGCGCCGCCGTGCTTCAAGAGATTTCAAGGGCCGAGTCGGAAAGATCGGAATGACTGATCGTATTTCCCAGTCGGGCGCTGCGCCTAACCCCTCCGTCAAGGGGACTGGCCTGTGGCCAGCCCCTTACGTCGAACGTTAGGCCCTCCGGGAACGGCGAGCTTGCGCCGCCTTGGTGCGTCGCGCAGAATATCCACCTATGACCACACCGTTTTCGCCTTCATCCCTACATCTGGATATCTATATCCACATGGGGAGTCCAGCGTTGACGTCTTGTGTTCATCTCAAAACTTACGATGCTGCACGCAAGCAAGAGTCTGCTACCCAGAGCGTTGTTCGCATCGCTCACCGCTCTGCTTTCACCACCAGCTAGCGCTCAGGCAATTCACGCCAATTTCTCAACAGCTGCGACGCTTTTCTGGCTTGTTGTGCCAACTGCTCTGATCGCCGCAACGCTCTTCATCCTGCAATTCAGGCTGCGGCAGTCTGCTCTTGTAGGAAAGCTTGTGGTCTTTTACGTTTTCTGCCTTCTTCTTTTCATAGTTGTTTGCCTCGCCCAACCCTTCGTCGCGTTGTGGATTCCGCTCCTTCCGTGGTCCTTTGTTCTTGCCACTATTTTTGCCTTTTGGGTGGCTGCGCGAAGGAGAGCAGCCCGTCGCGAACGCGACGCTTCCTGTAGGCCCATATGAGCAGTTCGAACGCAGCGGCAAACAATTCCGGGCAGCGTCCGAGCCTGAGTCAAGCTTCCTTCAGTAGCCCGAGCATGAGCGGTCGAACCACCATCGTCCCGATCCCTAACCCCTCCGTCAAGGGGACTGGCCTGCGGCCAGCCCCTTACGTCGAACGTTAGGCTTCAAAGCAGAATGCGCCGCCTCTCTTTCCTTCTCGCGCTAGTCGCCGCAATTGCTGCGGGCGCGTGCAGCGAGCTGGGCAACGGTGCCGGCCAGATCAGTCAAAAAATCGGCCAAGTCACTCACGATCCGTCAGCAACCCAGGTCAACCTTCCGAAGCTCACAAGCTTCGGGTGGGAGTACTTCTATTTCTTCAGGGCCGGCACTACACGAGATCAGATCTGCAAGTTCATTGAAGCCAAACGAACAAATTGCGGTCGTGTCATACGATACGAGTCAGTTCCTGAAGGCTTCGTCGCACTCTTCTTTGGCCTAAACGGTCAGCTCACCCACACCGAGCTCCACGACTTGTCAAACGGAGAATTTGACTTCAACGTCCCGGAGAATGGCTTCCCAAAGGAGAAAGCAGTCTTCACCATTCGTCGGGCATCCACCGGAACCAAGCAAGATCACATCTTGCTTGAAGCACCATGAAGCCTAACCCCTCCGTCAAGGGGACCTGCCTGCGGCAGGCCCCTTACGTCGAACGTTAGGCAATACCGGAAATGCCATCGCGTCGTCGCCGAGTCTCGCTGCAGCCGGAGCCGCATTCGGTAAGCAGCCAGGGAACACATATTGACCGAGGCGGAGCGTTCGGTCAGATAGCTGGCACCCAGTGGTGCGGCAGCAGTTCGCCGATGTTGCAGGCCCGTTGCGTAGGCAGCCTCTGCA
>NZ_JBBUTG010000065.1:0-2834 GCF_038066555.1 Ideonella lacteola
CATTTCCTGAATGCCAACCGAATAGGAGAACGCCGGTTGCTTCTCTTCAGGATCAAAGACACTGATCACATGGCATCCGTACTCGCGGATGTCGTCCGCGACGCGCTTGTCGTTCGCTGTACGACGCTCGGCAAGAGTGCTCATGAGGTCTAACGTTCGACGTAAGGGGCTGGCCGCAGGCCAGTCCCCTTGACGGAGCGGTTAGGCAAAGCGAGTGGAGCACCGAGATGCCCGGAACGCAATGCCGCAACCGGCATGTATTTAAAAGCCGGCGGCCAGACGATGCAGTGACTGGCAAAGCAGAGTACTTGCATAACAAGCGCTACGACGTTGGGCGGCTGGAACGAAGGACTTCAGTGAGCTTGGCAAAGCGCTGGAAGCTTGCCAAGGCAAAGATCGCCCACAGAGTACCACCGGCCGTGATCAACGCGAGCGGTTCCGGCGACCGTGGTGTGATGATGTGGCCACCTATATGTGCCCCAAGCCGACTTGAATACGGCTGGAACCACCACACACCTTGCGCTGGCCGCCAAAGGACGGACAGCCCACACTGACGATGGAGCTGGCACCCAGAAACCGATGACATGTCGCTGAGAAATCACCAGCCTGCTGCGCCTTGATACCTAACGTTCGACGTAAGGGGCGGCCCGCTTGCGGGACGTCCCCTTGACGGAGGGGTTATGTTTCACTGCACGTTGAGCAAGGTGCAGATCGCTGATGAACACACGAGAGACAACCCATGGTGAGCGACGGGCGACTCGTAGACATAGAGCAATTTTTCATTCACCAGGAATTCGACTCGCTTGAGCGACAGATTCAACTGCAGCTGGACAGGCTTGTTGAGCTCAAGATCGGGTGAAGTCGAGAGTTCACGAATTTCGCCCTCGGGGAAGTCGGTGACTCTTGCCCTGAGCGCTGTCATGTCGGAATCTGGCATAAGGCCCAGGCAAACATCCTCTTGATCGGCAAAGGACTGAAGGAGGCAAACATTGATGATCGGCGCCCATTCGTCCGATGGTTGCAGGCGATCAAATGACGCTGTCAGGACGACGGGTTCAGTTGGCTTGACCATGGTTCGCCATGACAAATACTTTCCCGAAGCAGCGTTCAGCTGAAGTGTTGAGGCATTGGAAGGCGGAAGCATGGGCTCCGCTCCGTATGCGACCGGCACAGAGGTTGCGCAGAGGACTAAGAGCTTGGCGATACGCAGACTGGTCATACGTGAAACATAACGTTCGACGTAAGGGGCTGGCCGCAGGCCAGTCCCCTTGACGGAGGGGTTAGCCGGCTGTGCATTGAGCACTCGACCGGCGATGGGCGAAGTGTGCCAGCCCGGACTTGGCAATTTGGCTCGGCTGGCAAGGAGCCGAAGACTTTGAACAGCCTCATCTGGCTTGCCAGGCCGCGACGCTGAACGAAGGGCTGTTGCTGACCCGCTGCCCAGGCACAACAACCTTGGCCTGAAAAGATGACGGCGCAGACGTCTTTGGTATTTTTCATCCGATGAGCCACCAAGCTCAGAACGACGGGCCATGCCACTAAGCGGCAAGGGTGTGGCGTGGGGCAGACTTGTTCGGCCCCGCACTGCACGCTTGATGCGGCTTGAACGGAGGCACCAGTTCACGACGACGGTGGCGACGTGAGCAGCAGGCGAAGCCTGTTGCGACCTTGGGCGGAGACCGTGACGGCCGGAGCGCTGCGCCGAGGCGGCTATGAATGCTTCGCACCGACTCTGCACTTCGCCTCCCTCAGACGGCTAACGTTCGACGTAAGGGGCGGACGCAAGTGGGCGCAGCCCGCTTGTGGACGGCCCCTTGACGGAGGGGTTAGGGCGCCGGGTACGACTGCAAACCATGAAGCTTTGATTTCGCACTTCAGTTCAAACTGGCTGTGATGACTACTTGGACCTGTGCAGAGCCAGCAACCCGTTGCGCTTGTACCAACGAATTGCGGCAGCTTCTGTTAACAGTAGGGACACCGGGGCTATCACTACGACGATGACGCCTGCGATAGCGCTATGGCCTCGGCTATAGAGCAGGAGTGGCAGTGCGGTGAAATTCGGGATCACCAGGATTGGACACGACAGCTTGTACGGCAATGGAAGCTGCCTGTACCTTACAGCTTTCTCGGGTGATCGTATGAAGTCGCGACGAGCAAGCCAGAAGGCCAATATGAGGCCAACAAGATAGGCAGCAGCTGGGGCCAACAGTATGCTCAAGGTGACGACTCTCCGGACGACGCGCTTGGTCTCTGTTGCGCTCTAACGTTCGACGTAAGGGGCTGGCCGCAGGCCAGTCCCCTTGACGGAGCGGTTAGGCAAAGCGAGTGGGGTACCGAGATGCCCGGAACGCAATGCCGCAACCGGTATGTATTTGAAGGCCGGTGGCCAGACGATGTAGTGGCTGACAAAGCAGAGTGCTTGCATAACAAGTGCTACGACACTGGGCGGCTCGGACGAAGGATTTCAGCGACCTTGGCAAAGCGTTGCAAGCTTGCCCAGGCAGAGATGGCGCGCAGAGTGCCACCGACCGTGACCAGCGACAGCGATTCCAGCGACCGTGGTGTGTTGCTGCTGCCACCTATATGTGCCCAGGCTGACCTGAATACGGCCGTAGCCGCCACGGACCGTGCGCTGGCCGCCGGAGGACGGACAGCCCATGCCGGCGATTGAGTCGCCCCAAAGAAGGCTCAGACATGCCGCTGCGCAGTCACCAACCTGCTGCCTTCTGATGCCTAACGTTCGACGTAAGGGGCTGGCCGCAGGCCAGTCCCCTTGACGGAGCGGTTAGGCAAAGCGAGTGGGGCACCGAGATGCCCGGAACGCAACGCCGCAA
>NZ_JBBUTG010000066.1:0-2714 GCF_038066555.1 Ideonella lacteola
TTCAACAAGCGCCTGGACCCGGGCAGCCTGAGCGAACAGAGCGTGACGCTGATCGGGCCGAACGGGGCAGAGCCGGTCAAGGTGGTGGCGGTCGAGCGAGGCGTGATGGCGTGGGTGTGGCCGGCCAAGCCGCTGCTGCCGGGCAGCCGGTACACGCTGTTCGTCAACGGGGCCGCGGACACGCACGGCGTGCGACTGCCGCTGACGGCCATCGGCTTCGACACGCGCGCGCTGAACACCGGCGGTGTCGCGCCGCAGGTGGTGACGGCACCGGCGCCGCAGACCCAGCAGGCCGGCAAGACCAAGGGCTACAAGGCCGAGCTGGACGAAGCGGCGCTGGCGGCGCTGCGGGCGGACGACGAGATGTTCGTGCCCGAGCCGCGGCACTACGAAGGCAGCTGGACCAGCGGCAAGGCCAAGCTGGCGAGGCTGAACCCGCCCAAGCGGGAGGCGGTGCGCCAGGCGATGTACGGCCGCGTGGAGTACCTGGAGCAGGTGCTGCAGGACAAGGCCAAGGCGCAAGGCATCGACAGCCAGGAGCTGAAGACGGCGCTGGAGGTACCGGCGCGCGAGCGCGATGCGGCGCCCGAGGCGACGCAGGCGTTGCTGCGCAAGGTCAAGCTGAGCTGGGCGGATGTGGCCAAGCCGATGCCCGCTGCCACCGAGGCGCCGTCCTGCACGGTCTGCGTCGCAGGGCAGGTGCTGAGGCTGAACGGCAAGCCGCTGGCCAACGTGACGATGCGCCTGGGTGGCCAGGTCACGCGCACGGACGACAACGGCGAGTTCGTGCTGCAAGGTGCCAAGCCGGGTAAGCACGTGCTGGAGATCGACGGCAGCACGGCCAACCGAGCGGATGCGCAGTACGGCCAGTCCAGCTACCAGGTCAGCCTGCAGGCGGGCAAGATGACGGCGCTGCCGTTCGCGGTGTGGATGCCCAAGCTGGACACGGCGCACGCGATCCGGCTGGACGCGCCGACGAAGACGGCGGTGGCGCTGACGCACCCGCTGCTGCCGGGGCTGAAGATCACGCTGCCGGCGGGCACGGTGGTGCGAGATGCGGCGGGCAAGGTGGTGACGCAGGTCAGCATCACGCCGGTGCCGGCGGACCAGTCGACGGTGCAACTGCCGTACGTGGGGGTGAGCACGTTCTTCACGCTGCAGCCCGCGGGCGCGACGTTCGTCGGGGTGGACGGCAAGCCGCGCGCGGCGACGGTGCAGTACCCGAACTACACGAAGTTCGGCCCGGGGCACGGCGCCCGGCTGTTCGACTACGATCCGCAGGGGCGTGGCTGGTACGTGTACAGCGACGCGAAGGTGAGTCAGCGCGACCCGAAGTTGCTGGAGGCGTCTGCGCCG
The DNA here is from genome assembly GCF_038066555.1 of Ideonella lacteola. Classification (NCBI taxonomy): domain Bacteria; kingdom Pseudomonadati; phylum Pseudomonadota; class Betaproteobacteria; order Burkholderiales; family Sphaerotilaceae; genus Ideonella; species Ideonella lacteola. Next base: position 1,357 of record NZ_JBBUTG010000066.1, read on the forward strand.
CAGGGGTTGCAGCTGTATCGCTGGCATCCCGCTTCGGGCGTGGCCACGGGGCCGGATGCCCCGCCGCCGCCGCCGCCTTGTGATGGGGGCAATCCGCCTCCGGGAGGCGGGGGCGGTGGCGGAGCCAACAACTCGGATTCCGGTGGGGGAATGTGCCCGATTGGTGCGGATCCTGTGGGCATGCTGTCGGGCGAGTTCAGCCACACAGAACGCGACATCTTCATCTCCGATGTGCAGCCGCTGGACGTGACGCGGACTTACCGCTCGCGTGACACCAACACCTACGGCTTCGGCGTCGGTGCCACGCACCGCTACGACACGCGCATCGTCGATGCACCGACCGACATCAACCCCGATACGGGCCAGTCACGGACCAACGTGTACGTGGTACTGCCCAACGGCCGGGCGGTTCTGTTCAACGGTGCGATCAACACGCTGTTCCAACCCTACGTCAACAACGACGCGATGGGTGAGTTCCGCGGTGCGCGCATCGAGGCGGCGGCGGCCGACTGGGTGCTGTACTTCCGCGATGGCCGCAAATGGACCTTCACGAACCTGTACGGCAAGCTGATCGCGATGGAGGACGAGAACGGCAACCGCGTGTCCGTCCTGCGCGCCAACGACAACGCACCGATCGACCGCATCGTCTCGCCGCACGGTCGCTACATCAACTTCAGCTACAACGACAACAGCTTCATCAGCCGCATCGAGGACAACGCGGGCCGCAGCTTCCAGTACGGCTACGACGGCATCCGCCTGACGACGGTGACAGATGCGAACAACAAGACTCACAGCTACGTGTGGGACACGGTCGCCAACCGCATCACCAAGGTGCTAGATGCCTACCAGGTGGCCCAGACCACCAACGAGTACGACTCAACCACCGGCTGGGTGAAGAAGCAGACGCTGGCAGACAACAGCACCTTCCAGTTCACGCCGACCATCGACCAAGCGACCGGCCTGGCCACGCAGGTGGACATCACCGATCGGCGCGGCAAGGTGCGGCGCATCCTGGTCGGACCGGAAGGCTTCGTCACGCAGAGCATCTTCCCGCTGGGCGACACGGACGAGCAGACCACGCGATATGAGTACAAGAGTGGCATGCTCAGTGCGGTGGTGGATGCCCTCAACCGTCGCACCGAGTACACCTACGATGCCAACGGCAACGTCGAGACGGTGACACGCCTGGCGGGCACCGCCCATCCGGTGAGCACGACCACGACCTGGGACCCGGTGTTCAACAAGCCGCGCACCTACACCGACGCGAACAAGCACAAGACCACGTTCGACTACTACGCCGACGGCAAGCTCAAGAGCGTGACCGATGGCCTGAACCACGTGATCGCGAAGTTCACGTA
>NZ_JBBUTG010000067.1:0-2704 GCF_038066555.1 Ideonella lacteola
GCCGCCGAAGGACGGACAGCCCACGCCGACGATGAAGCCGGCCCCCAGAAACCGATGACATGTCGCTGAGACTTCACAAGCCTGCTGCCTTCTGATGCCTAACGTTCGACGTAAGGGGCAGATTGCGCCTTGGCGCAAGACGTCCCCTTGACGGAGGGGTTAGCCGGCAAGGCGGGTGGAATCGGCTTCACAGCTGTGCTCAAACTCAAGGCTCTTGCCGTTGGCAAACGTGATGGTGGCTCAAACATCGCCGGACTCGGATGCCGAGTAGGCTACTGCTTGGACCGTTTGGCCAACTACAGACTCCATGCCTGACAGATTGTTGAGCAGAAGCCCATAGGCGAGGCCCGAATTTTCAGCTGCCTCCGGGGGCTCTGACATGCGCCAGAAGATGGTTTCGCATTCGAAGTACAAGCGATACCACTGTTCAGAAAAGCGCAAGTAGGCGACATTGACTTGATCAGTGATTTGCTGACCTTCATAGAAGTGCTGGAGAACGAAGCCGGTGCAGCGTTGCCCAACGAGCTGAGGCTCTTCGCTGTTGAGATAGTAGTGACCCGCGGCGTTCATTGACGGCTAACGTTCGACGTAAGGGGCCTGCCGAAGGCAGGTCCCCTTGACGGAGGGGTTAGGCGGCGGGCGCTTTGGGCTCACTTCGACATACCGACTAGCCAGGGACGAACCTCAACCAGGAGCGTGCCGTCATTGACGGCGGGATCTTCAAGGGCGAAGCGCTTGACGTCCTCTTCTGAAACGCCAGCCACTGGGATCATCATTCCACCGCCGCCGGCATCGAGGTGCGGACCACCGAGCTCAAGCTTTCCCGCGGTCAGCCATTGACGATAGTGTTGTACATGCTGCATCACTCCCGGCTGTTCAAACATGCCCTTGCCTTGCTGCCATGCAGGGCCTGGACGATGGAAAACAACGTAGCGAATGTCCTTCATGGCGCCAGAGACTGGTTGAGCGATGGCATGGTCAGAGAGATGGGCTGCCGCCGCGTTAACGAACAGAAGAGACAGGACTTTACGCCGAGTGGCAGAGCGCATCTTCATCTGGACACTCGACTTCTTCGACGCTTAACGTTCGACGTAAGGGGCCTGCCGAAGGCAGGTCCCCTTGACGGAGCGGTTAGGCAGAGCGGCCAGAGCACCGAGACGCCTGGAACGCAATGCCACAACCGGTATGTATTTCATGCCCGGCAGCCATGCGAGGCATGCGTTGGTGGAGCAACAGAGTTCCATGACAAATGCTACGACGCTGGACGAAGGATTTCAGCGATCTTGGCCAGCTGCTGGAAACTTGCCTTGGCAGAGATGGCTGGCAGAGTACCACCGGCGGTGACCAAAGTGATCGATTCGAGCGACCTTGGCATGCCGCCGCGGCCACCCACATGTGCCCAAGCAGACTTGAATACGGCTTGAACCGCCACGGATCGCGCGCTGGCCGCCGAAGGACGGACAGCCCACGCTGAGGATGAAGCAGGCACCCAGAAGCCGTAGACACGTCGCTGAGACCTCACCGGCCCCGCTGCCTTCTGATGCCTAACGTTCGACGTAAGGGGCTGGCCGCAGGCCAGTCCCCTTGACGGAGGGGTTAGGGCTCACGGGTTGGCGAACAAGAAGGTAGTGAATTTCGGTCTCCTCGATGACTATGAAACCGTGGCGCTTGTAGAGGGACCCAACTGGATTCCACTTCAGGTACTCGAGCTTGGCGGGAAGGCGCTTTGCATCCGCCTCCTGAAGGACCGACTGGAGGACTCGCGTGCCAATGCCGCGTCGCTGAAAGGCGCCGAGGAGATAGAATTCGCCAAACTGAAGATGCGTATCACTCCACTGAATTGACACAGTGCCAACTGCTTGAGCCTCTGCCACGATGATGAACCAAGGTTTTTCGGACCAGCGTTGGCGATGAAAGCGGAGTTGAAAATCCTCGTCCCAACCCCACCGAGAGGCGATATGTGGCCTTATCGCGTCACGCTTCGCGTGGAAGCAGAAGTCGAAATCAGCTTGCTCTGCCGGACGGAGAGTGACTTTCATGAGCCCTAACGTTCGACGTAAGGGGCTGGCCTCAGGCCAGTCCCCTTGACGGAGGGGTTAGGCCTCATTGACGACATGACGCAGGTGCCATTCATAGAAGGCGTCTATCACCTGCTTTGCAAGCTTGGCTTCCGTTTCAAGTTCCGAGAGGGAATAGACCTTGGCTTCGCCAGAAAGTACCTTGCCCACCTTGGTTGAAGCATTGAAGAGGCTGTCTCGAGTTTCCATGCCCCAGCGACCATGAACAAAGGCGTTTCTAGTCATGCGGAGGCGATCAGCGGCTTTGTACCAGTCGTCGAATTGCTGCACCGCCTCTGGACGCAGAGTCTTTGAGACTTCAACCAACTCTCGAAGCGCGTCGAGGCGTTCCTTGAATCCGAGTCGCTCGATTAGTGGATTGAGGTCGTCGGGCGTCTGAGACTGGAGCAGATTGCGCAGGGCCAGCGCCAACATGAAATCCAGGCGGGCGAACGCGAAGACGAGGTGACCAACCTGCATAGCGGCTTTGGATTCAAGCTCTGCTGGCATACGAGTCCCCGTGCGACTTAACGTTCGACGTAAGGGGCGGCCCGCTTGCGGGACGTCCCCTTGACGGAGGGGTTAGGCGCTCGGGCGAGGCGCTGCTCTGCTAAGCCAAAGCTGAAAAGGAACATAGCAATGAACCT
>NZ_JBBUTG010000068.1:0-2627 GCF_038066555.1 Ideonella lacteola
CGCCGCCGGCCCATCAGATCGACCCCATAAGTGTTCACGTGTCCGACTCCTTCTAAGCGGACAGATGTTCACTACCAGGGCGCTGTCAGATCAACATGTGTTCCCTGGCTGCTTACAGCCATATGTGCCCAAGCAGACTTGAACACGGCTTGAACCGCCACGGACCGCGCGCTGGCCGCCGGAGGACGGACAGCCCACGCTGACGATAAAGAAGGCACCCAGAAACCGTTGACACGTCGCTGAGACTTCACCGGCTCCGCTGCCTTCTGATGCCTAACGTTTGACATGAGGGGCTTGACCCGGCTTGCCGGGGAAAGTCCCCTCGATGGAAGGGTTAGGCGTCACGGGGCGGCCCTCATCGAGAAACCAAGCGCCGCAAAGCCGCCCACCAGCGACGCTGAGGCGAAGGTCCGATCGGAATGCGACAGAGCAGTGGCTCTGTGAGGATGATGCCCGAGAAGTCGGCACCTACCGCAAGCTCGTGAGCTACCTCGAACTCTGCGCTCATGCCGGCGATTTGACGGAAGAACTGGTTGGCCCGTGAATCGCCGCTTTGCAACTGCGCGGCGCGGCGCTTCGCCTCGACAAAGATTGGCTCTTCCATCAGTTTCCCCTGAAGCTCATGGCCCGCCTGGAGGTCTCGAATGATGAAGACTTCCGAGAAGCGAACGCCTCTTGGCACAAGAAGCTCGTGAGCGAAGGCAATTGGCACAAAGGCAATTAGGCGCTCGGCATCGCCTTCGGACATACCTTTGAGCTGAAGAGAATGACTGAAGTCGTCCAAGTCTTGCTCAGAACTTCCGCGCACAAGGTCTAGATAGACGGTGACTAGTTCGCTTGGTGCCATACATGACGCCTAACGTTCGACGTAAGGGGCCTGCCGCAGGCAGGTCCCCTTGACGGAGGGGTTAGGTTTCACTGGCATTGCAAGCCGTAGCGGCGTTTGAGCTCTTCGGCCTCGCCGGGTGGCTCTTTGCTTAGGAGTGCGCATGCAGTGAAGTTGCCGTAGGTCTTTCGGCTCTTTTCATCAAGGTAGGTCCAATCAACGATCTGAGATCTGCTGAACTTGTACAACTGGCCGAGCTTGATGCCTTTCACCAAGCGGGGTTCATTGTTGATCCTGCCGGTGAACGAGTCGCCCGACCAAGTGAACTCATTGACCCAAAAGTATTCGGTTTCCGAGTTGCCTCTGACAGCCAGTTTGAGTGAATACGAGCTCGTACCAGCCAAGGGTGCCTTCGACTTGACGAGAAAGTCATCAAGCGTCGACCGTGCCTTCTCGAAGGCACGCTGCATCGCAGGCTCTTCGTCCTTCATATCAACGACTTGATCCTGTGCCGCTTTCTCAGAGATCGATTGGGCGAAAGCGAGACCTGGGAGGATGGCGAGGATCGCGAAGACGATGCGCATAGTGCGTGCGTGTGAAACCTAACGTTCGACGTAAGGGGCCTGCCGCAGGCAGGTCCCCTTGACGGAGGGGTTAGACCTGACCTTTGAATACATGCTGACCAGCGCGCGCTGGAAATTTGTCAAGCTGTCGACGAAGCGAGGCCCCGGCCTCCAATAGTTGTCCGGGAGAAACAGCGAAGTCAATGAAAAATGCGCAGTCTTGAACGGGCTCATCGTGAAGCCAGGGCGGGCTCGCCTCTAGTGAAAAAAGTACGCGCAGATCGGAAGGGCTACACGATACAAACTCTAGGTTCGGCTCGGTGAATCCAAGACTGCGACGAGTGGTCGCGCCAGAGGCCAATGCTTCAAGATGCTCGATCAAAGCCCCGACCTCCCACGTGAGAAGACATGGATCCTGAAACGTCCAGGCCTGACCCTCGGCGTCTACTCTGCATCCAATTACGAGCCAGTTCGAATCGTACTTGGCACTCGAATTCTTCGGAAACTGGTACCCCAGAATCCTCAACTCCAGCGAGTTGGCGTCGCTCTGAAGAATCATGGGAGGTCTAACGTTCGACGTAAGGGGCTGGCCGCAGGCCAGTCCCCTTGACGGAGCGGTTAGGCAGAGCGGGTAGGGCACCGAGATGCCTGAAACGCAATGCCACGACCGACATGTATTTCATACCTGGCAATCATGCGAGATGCGCGTTGATGAAGCAGGAGACTCGCACGACAAATGCTACACGCTGGCAGGGAGAGAAGAAGTATTTCAGTTGCCTCGGCAGAGCGCTGAAAGCGCGCCTTGGCAGAAATCGCCCACAGAGTACCACCGGAGCTGGCCAAGCAGATCAACTTGGGACCTTGGCATGCTGCTGCGGCCACCCACATGTGCCCAAGCTGACCTGAATACGGTGGGAACAGCCACGGCCCGCGCGCTGGCCGCCGAAGGACGGACGGCCCACGCCGACGACGAAGCAGACACCCAGAAACCATTGACATGTTGCTGAGGCTTCACCAGCTAGCTGCTTTCTGATGCCTAACGTTCGACGTAAGGGGCGGCCCGCTTGCGGGACGTCCCCTTGACGGAGGGGTTAGGCGCTCGGGCGAGGCGCTGCTCTGCTAAGGATGGTCTGCACAAAGCATGGCGCGACGTGCATGGACGCTGAAGAACACGGAATCTGGGCTCGAGATGCCAGAAACGGCTTCAGCCCGAGCTCTTGGGCGCCGATTCGGCGAGC
>NZ_JBBUTG010000069.1:0-2569 GCF_038066555.1 Ideonella lacteola
TCTCCCGGCCAGCGTCGTAGCACTTGTTATGCAAGCCCTTTGCTTTGCCAGTCACCGGCTCGCCTGGCCAGTCGGCTTGAAATACATTCCGGTTGTGGCATTGCGTCCCATGCATCTCGGTGCCGTACCCGCTCTGCCTAACCACTCCGTCAAGGGGACTGGCCTGCGGCCAGCCCCTTACGTCGAACGTTAGGGCTCAATGAGCTACGGCACCTACGCCCGTCGAGTGGTCAATTCGTCATTGCCTCTGGGCGCCAGGCATATAGCTCTGCGCAGCTGTGTTGAGCGCTTTTGTCCTCTTGGCTTTCTCGCCACCTGGTCGCTACTCGAGCGCAGGTTTGGTGTGAAGCAAGGCGAACCCAACTCGCCCGCGTCACTGATAGCTGCAGTTGAGTTCTTAAGTGCTTGGCGTAAGGTCGTCGCAGCACGAGAAGTTGCAGAACGAGAATACCGTCATGCCTCTCGGCGCCTTGGCCTTCCGCAAGCGCGCGAGAAACAAAAGCCGGGCCAGCCAAGCTGAGCAGAAGCGTTGCTATGCTTCATCACTGATGGCGAGTTTCAATGATTTCCTGTGTTCTTGGCCGCGTGAGCCCTAACCCCTCCGTCAAGGGGACCTGCCTTCGGCAGGCCCCTTACATCGAACGTTAGGCATCAAAGCTGCAGGTGGGTGAAGGCGCAATCGCATACCGGAGCCTTCTGGGGGTGCCTCAACCGTCAGCGTGGGCTGTCCGTCCTTCGGCGGCCAGCGCACGGGCCGTGCCGGTTCCAGCCGTATTCCAGTCAGCTTGGGCACATGTGGGAAACCGCGGCAGCCTGCCGAGACTGCAAGTTGTCCTGTCTGGCCAGCGCCGGTGGTACTCTGTGTGCAATCTCTGCCTCGGCGAGCTTTCAGTGCTCTGCCAAGGTAGCTTAAATCCTTCGTCTCGCTCAGCCAGCGCCGTAGCACTTGTCATGCAATCAGTCTGCTTGGTCAGCCTCTGCCTCGTCTGGCCGCCGGGTTTGAAATACATGCCGGTTCAGTCATTGCGTTCCAGGCGTCTCGCTGCTCTGGCCCCTTTGCCTAACCGCTCCGTCAAGGGGACTGGCCTTCGGCCAGCCCCTTACGTCGAACGTTAGGCATCAAAGACTGCAGTTGGGTGAAGGCGCGATCGCATAACGGAGCCTTCTGGTGGTGACTCAACCGTCAGCGTGGGCTGTCCGTCCTGCGGCGGCCAGCGCACGGGCCGTGGTGGTTCAAGCCGTATTCAAGTCTGCTTGGGCACATGTGGGTGGCCCAAGCAGCATGCCAAGGTCGCAAGTTGCTCTGCCTGGTCAGCGCCGGTGGTACTCTGTGGTCGATCTCGGCCACGGCGAGCTTTCAGCGCTCTGCCGAGTTGGCTGAAATCCTTCGTCTCGTCCGGCCAGCGTCGTAGCACTTGTTATGCAAACACTCTGCTTTGCCAGTCACTGCCTCGCCGGGCCACCGGGCTTGAAATGCATGTCGGTTGTGGCATTGCGTTGCAGGCATTTCGGTGCCCTACCCGCTCTGCCTAACCACTCCGTCAAGGGGACTGGCCTGCGGCCAGCCCCTTACGTCGAACGTTAGGCATCAGAAGGCAGCAGGTTGGTGAAGGCGCAGCGGCATGTCCGAGCCTTCTTTGGGACGACTCAATCATCGGCTTGGGCTGTCCGTCCTCCGGCGGCCAGCGCACGGGCTGTGGCGACTTCAGCCGTATTCGAGTCAGCTTGGGCACAAGTCGGCGGCCGCAGTGGCACATCACGGTTGCTGGAATCTCCCTCCTTGGTCACCGCCGGTGGTACTCTGTTGGCCATCTCTGCCACGGCAAGCTTTCACCGCTTTGCCGAGGTAGCTGAAGTCCTTCTTCTCTACCGGCCAGCGTCGTAGCACTCGTCATGCAAGCACTCTGCTTTGTCAGCCCCTGCGTCGTCTGGCTACCGGGCTTGAAATACATGTCGGTTGTGGCATTGCGTTCCGGGCATCTCGGGGCCCCACTCGCTTTGCCTAACCGCTCCGTCAAGGGGACTGGCCTGCGGCCAGCCCCTTACGTCGAACGTTAGGCGTCTCAGATGACCCGCGGCATCGTTCAGGTTGGAACCTGGAAATATGACGGGAGCGTTGAACGCCCCGTCGATATCATCGCCTTGGAAGTTGATTGGTGGTACGAGCTCGCGAGAGTTGAAGGTCAGCTGGATTCCGACGAAAGGCCAATGCCACTGGGTCCTCAAGGCTGTCTCTACTACGCTCGCTTTAAGCATGCCGGTACAGCAATCGAGCCAACCTTCGTCGATACACCTGGCTTTCAGACACTTGAAGAAGCCAAGAGTGCAGCGCAACGGAAAGTTGACAGCCTCATCCAGTGGAAAGAACAGTCAAAGTCGTCGGTCGAGGGCTCATAGTGCCGAGTCAGACGCCTAACCCCTCCGTCAAGGGGACCTGCCTTCGGCAGGCACCTTACGTCGAACGTTAGGCATTAGAAGGCAGCAGGTTGGTTAAGGCGCAGCGGCATGTCCGAGCCTTCTTTTGGAGCGTCTCAATCGTCGGCATGGGCTGTCCGTCCTCCGGCGGCCA
>NZ_JBBUTG010000070.1:0-2539 GCF_038066555.1 Ideonella lacteola
CATGAAATACATGTCGGTTGTGGCATTGCGTTCCAGGCATCTCTGTGCTCCGGCCGCCCTGCCTAACCGCTCCGTCAAGGGGACTGGCCTGCGGCCAGCCCCTTACGTCGAACGTTAGGCGCCTTATGCCCCTTGAAGTCGTCGGTGAATTTATCCTGCGGCCTGTATTCGAGTTTCTTTTCGAGCTCTTCGGCTACCTGACCGGTCGCGTCGTCGTACCGCTTTTCTCGCTGGGTCGCCTTCGAGTTGAACGTGTCGTTGAAGACCGTGGGCGCCGTAAAGCTCGTCGAGAAGTCACCCGCGATGTTCCCCCTCGAGTTATCAGTGCTAACGCTGGCATGTTCTTTGGTCTGCTCTTTTGGGCTCTGCTCGGCATAGGCGCATACTTTCTGTACCGCAACGCTTGATCCTTGAACACAAATCGCATCGCAATTGGCATGTGCAGCACAGCCCTCTGCCTTCCGGCCAGCACCAAAGCACCCGTTACCCCAATGGTCAGTCAGGTTCCCCACGCCGTGGCGCCTAACCCCTCCATCAAGCGGACCTGCCTGCGGCAGGCCGCTTATGTCGAACGTTAGGCATCAGATGGGCAGGGGCTGACCATTGAGTCCGAAGCAGCATATCCACGCATGTCGGCTGCCCGCTTCGTCGTCAGCGTGGGCTGTCCGTCCTTCGGCGGCCAGCGCACGGGCCGTGGTGGCTCCAGCCGTATTCCAGGCCACGTGGGCACATGTAGGTGGCCGCAGTAGCACGCCACGGTCGCTGGAATCGCTCTGCTTGGTCACCGCCGGTGGTACTCTGTGGCGATCTCTGCCAAGGCAAGCTTGCAGCGCTTTGCCAAGGCAGTTGAATTCCTTCGTCTCGTCCGGCCGGCGTCATAGCATTTGTCATGCAGGTCTCTTGCTCCGCCAACGCGCGCCTCGCCTGCCTGCCAGGCATGAAATACATGTCGGTTGTGGCATCGCGTTCCAGGCATCTCGGTGCTCTGGCCGCTCTGCCTAACCGCTCCGTCAAGGGGACTGGCCTGCGGCCAGCCCCTTACGTCGAACGTTAGGCATCAGAAGGCGGCAGGTTGGTGAAGGCGCAGTTGCATATCCACGAGTACTTGGTGGCGTCTCCATCGTCGGTGTGGGCTGTCCGTCCTCCGGCGGCCAGCGCACGGGCCGTGGCGGTTCCCGCCGTATTCGAGTCTGCCTGGGCACATGTGGGTAGCTGCAGCAACAGACCACGGTTGCTGGAAACGCTCCGCCTCGCCGCTGGTGGTACTCCACGGCCCATTTCTGCTAAGTCAAGCTTTCAGCGCTTTGCCAAGGCGACTGAAATCGTTCGTCTCGTCCGGCTAAGCCGTCGTAGCATTTGTTATGCAAGCACTCTGTTCTGCTAGTCGTTGGCTCGTCGGGCCACCGGGTTTGAAATACATGTCGGTTGCGGCATCGCGTTCCAGGCATCTCGTTGCTCTGGCCGCTCTGCCTAACCCCTCCGTCAAGGGGACTGGCCTGCGGCCAGCCCCTTACGTCGAACGTTAGGCGCCATGAACGCTTTCGCCATCTGGCCTGAAGCTGAATCAATGCTCATCGCCTACCTTCAGTACGCGGGCGATTCAAAGGCAAATCGATCGCTGTTCCACTCTTGGGAATGGGTGAACTGGGTCTGTGCCCACCATCCCGATGAAGGGTTGGAATGTCTCGTGTGGCTTACCGATCACGCACCGAACGAGCGAGTACTTGAAGTCATAGGTTGTGGTCACCTACAAGACCTTCTTTGGAAGCACCCTTCCTTTTCAGAACAAGTCGTTGCGAAGGCCAGAACGAGTCAGCCCTTCTACCTGGCAGCCAAGTGGTGCGAGCTGGATGACGAAGACGTCGGCGACGAGCAAGCCAACGAATTTCAGGTTCAACTAGACGCCAGTCCGTTTGCCGCGAAAAATGGCGCCTAACCCATCCATCGAGAGGACGCTTTCCGGCCTTCGGCCTCCAAGCGCCTCTCATGTCAAACGTTAGGCGTCACGATGAGTAGCGTGCGAATGTTTATTGTTGACCTCGGCGGTGCAGAAGGATTCGGCGACTTCGTCTTTGCCTTCAATCAAGGCTTTTGTGAGCTGGTCGGCGGCCATTGGAAAGGCAACAGCTGGGATGCCTTTCACGACTACTTGTCGTGGCCGAAAGAGGAGAAGTTTGTCTTGGTCTTTCGCCAATGGCGGAGCGGTCGTGCACTGGCTGCAAGCCAGAAGGCAATGGTTGAGCAGATTCTCAAAGCGAATCCCCATGTGCAAGTGGCTTATGAGTAGTCTCCGCCTGCGCGCTCAGTACCAGTGTCCGGCATTCCCATCTCCGCGAGCAGGGCATAGTGCCCCCACTCGGCCAACGCCTAACCCCTCCGTCAAGGGGACGTCCACAAGCGGGCTTCGCCCACTTGCGGCCGCCCCTTACGTCGAACGTTAGGCATCAGAAAACAGCGGGCTGGTGAAGTCTCAGCGAAGTGCCAACGGTTTCTGGGTGCCTTCTTCATCGTCAGCGTGGGCTGTTCGCCCTTCGGCGGC
>NZ_JBBUTG010000071.1:0-2442 GCF_038066555.1 Ideonella lacteola
GGGAACACATATTGACCGAGGCGGAGCGTTCGGTCAGATAGCTGGCACCCAGTGGTGCGGCAGCAGTTCGCCGATGTTGCAGGCCCGTTGCGTAGGCAGCCTCTGCAGGACATCCTTCAAATAGGCGTACGGGTCATGCCCGTTGAGCTTGGCTGACTGGATCAGGCTCATGATGGCCGCGGCACGCTGCCCGGCCAGCAACGTCCCGGCGAACAGCCAGTTCTTGCGCCCCGTGGCCCAGGGACGGATTTGCTGTTCATCATGGTTGTTGTCGATGGGCAGCGCCGGGTCGTCCAGGTAGCGCGTGAGCGCCGCCCAGCGGTTGAGGCTGTAGTCGATGGCTTTGGCCGTGGCGGTGCCGTCCGTGATTTTGCCGCGCTGCGCAAGGAGCCAGTCATGCAGCGCCTTGGCGATGGGCGCTGCGCGTGTTCGTCGCACGTGCAGCCGCTGCTGTGGGCCGAGCAGTTTTGCCTCGCGCTCGATGCCGTACAACTGGCCGATGAGGTCGATGGCCGCCGCCGCGATGGTGCTCTTGTTGGCCTCGTGGAGCTCGACGAACTTGCGCCGCGCGTGCGCCATGCAGCCGGCCTCGGTCACGCCCAGCGCGAAGCTGGCCTTGTAGCCGGTGTAGTCGTCGCACACGAGACTGCCGCGCCAGTCGCCGAGGAAGGCCCTGGCGTGCTCGCCAGCTCTGGACGCGGTGAAGTCGTAGACGACCGCACGCAAGGGCCCGAACGCACCCGCAGCATAGGCCCACAGGTAGGCGCGATGGGTCTTGCCGCTGCCAGGAGACAGCATGGCCACCGGCGTCTCGTCGGCATGCACGACCGGGCAGGCCAGGAGGTGTGCCTTCAGCGCATCGACCAGCGGCTGCAGGCGCAGGCCACAGACACCGATCCAGGCACCCAAGGTCGAGCGCGGCAGCGCAACGCCAGCGCGGCCGAAGATGGCTTCCTGGCGGTACAGCGGCAGATGGTCCGCGTACTTGGCGACCAGCACCTGTGCCAGCAGCCCTGACGTGGGAATGCCCTTGTCGATGATCTCGGCCGGGACCGGTGCCTGGGTCAGCGTGCGGCACTGCGCGCAGGCCCACTTGCCGCGGATGTGGCGCTCGACGGTGAACACGCCCGGTGTGTAGTCCAGCTTCTCGCTGATGTCCTCGCCGATGCGCTTGAGCGCACACCCGCACGCGCAGGTGGTGTTGTCGGGTTCGTGGCGGCGGTCGATGCGCGGCAGGTTCGGCGGCAAGGCTGTGCGCTTGGGGCGCTCGCCAGGCGCTGCCAGCGGTCTCTTCTTGCCCAGCAGCTCCTGGAGCTGTGCCTCGGCCGCGGCGATGTCGGCATCTAGGGCCTCGTCGAACAGCGCACGTTGTTCGACATCGAGCTGCTCGCTCTGCTTGCCGAACTTCAGGCGCCGCAGCTGGGCGATCTCGAACGAGAGCTTCTCCAGCTTCGCGTCACGCCGGTCGATCTCCCGCCGGTCATGTTCAATGCGGCGAAGCAACTTGGCGCCGATCTCGCCAAGACCCGCCGCTTGCAGCGCAGCGAGTTCTTCGGCGGAGATGGGCGGGTCTGCAAGCATTGCAGACCAGTGTGCGCAGCACCAGGCGCGCTGACCATCGGCGCTCGCACCGATTGCCTTGGGCTCAGGTCAGGCCGATCACGCCGGCCTCGCCGACGCGCTGCCAGGGCAGACCCAGCACCAGGGCATCGAGCTGCTCGCGGGTCAGGGACTGCGGCGCGCCGCAGCCGCCGCCGGGCCAGGTGAAGCGCCCTTGATGCAGCCGGCGCGCGGCCAGCCAGATGCCGATCCCGTCATGCACAAGCACCTTCAGCCGCGTGGAGCGCTTGTTGGCGAAAACATAGGCGTGGTGCGGTCGAGCTGAGCCGAAAACCTGCACCACCCGTGCCAGCGTCGCGTCGGTGCCGGCGCGCATGTCCAGCGGCTGGGTGCACAGCCAGACCGCGTCCACACGGATCATCGAAGCCAGTCCCTCAGCCAGGCGGCGCAGTCCCGGGCGGCAGCGGCGGGCCAGACGAGCTTGATGACGGTGCCAGCGCGATGCAGTTCGATGCGAATCTCGCCGTCGATAGTCGGCGCGGGCAATGCCAGCGGGATGAAGGTCGGCGCCGGCATCGACGCTGGCTCGGGCTCGGGGGCTGCGCTTGGCGGCGGCGCCATGACCTTGTGCTCGGCGTCGATGACCCACTTGCGCAGCATATTGGCGTTGAGGCTGTGCGCCAGTGCCACGGCCGCAATGGACACACCGGGCCTGAGGCACTCTTCGATGACCGCCGCCTTGAACTCCGCCGTGTGCCGCCGCCGACGCCGCCGGCCCATCAGATCGACCCCATAAGTGTTCACGTGTCCGACTCCTTCTAAGCGGACAGATGTTCACTACCAGGGCGCTGTCAGATCAACATGTGTTCCCTGGCTGCTTAC
>NZ_JBBUTG010000072.1:0-2219 GCF_038066555.1 Ideonella lacteola
TCGCCTCGTGCGCTTGGCCGTCGTCCCCAGGCCCAGGCTGTGTTGTTTCATGCGCCATATCGTCTCAGCACTTCAGCTTCCCGCCAAGCACCAGGCCGCGCGATTTCTGCAGACCTTCCTTAGGCGCGTCGATTGTGCAGCGCATCGCACAAGACAGCCAGTTCCTTCGCCTTGTCTGAGAAGCTGCCATAAATATTTGGATCTGCATCGTAGTATTCCTGATTCGCCGCTACATGCTCAACAGTTGGGCGAAGGGCTGCATATACTTGAGCAACGCTCCCTGGATCGCGCCGCTCCCGCGCCACGAGCAGATTGAGAAAAGGACTTGCCGAGTCCGAATCACCCTCCGCGGCACTTGACATGACGAACTCGGCAAACGCTTGAACGTAGTATTGGAACGCCCGACGAGGCATAAACAGGAGTTCGCCGGCCCTCTCAATGGATCGACCGTTGCCGAAGTGCGCCTGAACCTCGGCAATGGACTTGCCGAAGAGCAACTTATGTGCGTGCCTAACGTCCAAGTCGTCTCTATATCCAATCCAGTCTGCTGCCCCTGGAACTCGTACCCTTTGCTTCGCCATAGGCCTAACGTTCGACGTAAGGGGCTGGCCGCAGGCCAGTCCCCTTGACGGAGTGGTTAGGCAGAGCGGCCAGAGCACCGAGATGCCTGGAACGCAATGCCAGAACCGGTATGTATCCCTTGCCAGCTCGCCAAGCGCGCCAACCGCTGATGGAGCAAGGTGCTTTTATGAAAAGTAGCACGAGGCTGACCTGACCAGACAAGGGATTTCAGCTGCCTTCACCAAGCGAAGAAAGCTCGCCTTGGCAGAGATGGCGCACAGCGTACCACCGGCGCCGACCAAGGAGAGCGATTCCAGCAACCGCGGTGTGCTGCCGCGGCCACCCGCATGTGCCCAAGCTGACTGGAATACGGCAGGAGCCGCCACGGTCCGTGCGCTGGCCGCCGAAGGACGGGCAGCCCACGCTGACTGCGAAGCAAACAGCCGACATGCGTGGATATGCCGCTTCGAACTCATCGGTCAGCCCCTGACTTCTGATGCCTAACGTTCGACGTAAGGGGCGGCTTGCGGCTTGCCGCAAGACGTCCCCTTGACGGAGGGGTTAGGCATCACTCGGGAAAGGCTTGCTTCACTGCGAGAGTTCACTCCAGCGCTCCATCACAAACAAACCGAAATTCTTCAGACCTGAGTGACCACGTCCAATCAACGTTTGGCACGTGAGCCAGGAGACGGACGCTTTCACCGCCCAAAAAGCTCACGATCATGTCGCCATTAGCTTGAACGTCGACCGCCACTACTCGACTCTTGTTCGTGAGCCGAAGCAGGAGGCTTCCTACCTTTACCGCCTGCTCTGACTCCTCTTCCGGGGACTCTTGATCAGGAAGCAGAATCTCTGCCGCCATAAGCGTTACGTCGTGCTGAGCCAAGAACACCAATTCCCAATAGGTGATGGCATAGGTCACACGTTCTAGGGACGCACCGACGAGCGCCTCGCGAATGCGCGACTCAACACCAGCGCGCATACGGTCTAGAGGCTTTTCCACCTGTGATGCCTAACGTTCGACGTAAGGGGCCTGCCGCAGGCAGGTCCCCTTGACGGAGGGGTTAGCCGTCGGCGTTACAAGGCTTTGACGAGTTGAAGGCATGGATTGCTCTTGGACCAGAGAAGGGGAAACTCTTCGAGGGCCGCATAGCCGGCGCTGAAGTAGAACGCTCGAGTTTCGGCGTATTCTGGACTCGGATTACCAGGCGAGATGGTCTTGACTTGCATGAACCGTCCACCGCGAAGCTGAGCCCAGGATTCCGCTGCTTTCAGCAATCTGCTGCCCAGGCCACGACGCCGCTGACCTGCCTGAACCGCCATGCAATGGACCTCGAATGAGTGCTCGAAGTGCTGGCGGACCGTGATGAAGCCCACCAAGGCCGAAGACTCTCTGGCAACAAGTGTTGGATACTTTTCCGCGTCTGCGGCGTACTGCAGGAGAGCGCTTTCGATCCCGAACCACGCTGGAAGGTCGCGAAGGACCAACTCGCACTCACTTCCTACGCCTGCGCTGGCGAGAGAGACTTCCATCGACGGCTAACGTTCGACGTAAGGGGCTGGCCGCAGGCCAGTCCCCTTGACGGAGCGGTTAGGCAGAGGGGGAAGGGCACCGAGATGCCTGGAACGCAATGCCACAACCGACATGTATTTCATGC
>NZ_JBBUTG010000073.1:0-1644 GCF_038066555.1 Ideonella lacteola
ACCAGCAGCGCCAAGACGCTGACCGTGAGCAACACCGGCAACGCGGCGCTGAACTTCAGCGCCATCACGCTCGGTGGCAGCGCCGCGGCCGACTACGCGGCCACCGGCGGCTGCGCGGTGGGAACGCCGGTGGCGGCCGGTGGATCCTGCACGCTGTCCGTGCGATTCAGCCCCAGCACCACCGGCAGCCGCCCGGCATCGCTGAGCATCGCGTCGAACGCCTCCAACGGCACCGCCACCGTCGCGCTCAGCGGCACCGGTGATGCCGTGGCCGCACCGCAGGTCAGCCTGTCGGCCACGAGCCTCGCGTTCGGCAGCGTCACCGTCGGCACCAGCTCCGCCGCGCGCTCGGTCACGCTGACGAATAGCGGCACCGCCGCGCTCAGCATCACCGGCATCACCACCGCCAGCCCCTACGGCGTCACCCACACCTGCGGCAGCAGCGTGGCTGCCGGCGGCAGCTGCCGTATCGATGCGGTCTTCACCCCGACGGGCGCAGGTTCGGCCAGCGGCAGCATCAGCATCGCCAGCAACGCCAGCGGCTCGCCCCATGCGGTGGCCTTGTCGGGCACCGGCGTGCTGGCCAGCACCGGCATCCTGCAGTGGTCTGATGCCTCGCCGGTGGACTTCGGCGATGTCACGGTCGGCGACGATGCGACGCCGCACACCTTGACGCTGTCCAACACCGGCACCGGCACCGCGACCCTGAGCGCCTTCACCTTCAGCGGCAGCCAGGCGGCGGACTTCCGCGTCGGCGGCACCTCGACCTGTGCGGCGGGCCAGGATTTGGCGGCCGGCGCCGATTGCACGGTGGTGGTGGGCTTCACGCCTGGCGCCAGCGGTGCCCGCAGCGCCAGCCTGGCCGTCTCGGCCACGCAAGCCACCACGCCCGACGCCATCGCCTTGTCGGGCAACGGCACCGCACCGGCGGCACCGGCGCTGGGCCTGTCGGCCGAGTCGCTCAGCTTCGTGGCACCGGCCAGTGGCACCGCGCCCGCACAAGCGCTGACGCTCACCAACACCGGCAACGCCGAGCTGCACATCACGGCCTTGGCCTTCAGCAGCAACCGCTTCAGCCTCGCCGCCAGTGGCACCTGCGGCGCCGTTCCGCTGGCCATCGCGGCCGGTGCGAGCTGCACCGTCGACGTGGCCTGGGCCGGCACGGCCGCCGACCGCAGCGAGACCGCCACCTTGACCCTCAGCGGCGACATGCCCGCGGGCACCGCCAGCGTGGCCTTGAGCGGTGAGGGCGGTGGCGACGAGCCCGCCAACCAAGGCGGCGGCGGCTGCACCTTGGGTGCGGGCACCGGCGCCGCCGACCCGCTGCTGCTGTTGATGGCGCTGGTGGCCGGTGTGCTCGCCTGGCGCCGTCGCAAGGCCTGAATTCGACACGGAGGACATCGAGATGAACCGTTCCCTTTCACGCCGGACCTGGCTGCAGGCCACCAGCCTCGGCCTGGCGGCCATGGCGTGGTCGCGCACTGCGCTGGCGGTGGAGCCGGGCCAGGCGCTGCCCATGGCCACGGTGCCGGGCGCCAGCGGCCAGCCCGCCGTGCCCCTGTTCGATGGCAAGGCACGCGCCACCTACATCGACTTCTGGGCGTCGTGGTGCGGCCCGTGCCGCCAGTCGTTCCCGTGGATGAA
>NZ_JBBUTG010000074.1:0-1438 GCF_038066555.1 Ideonella lacteola
TTGGAGCAGTACTACATACCTCATAGCCCTGGCCGAGGCCCATTTCGCTTCTACAGCTGGGGCGGTGAATTCCTGTGGGAACAAACCAAGCAATACACGCCGGCCGCACTGGTGTCCCTAGATCTACCAGCTGCCTAACCCCTCCGTCAAGGGGACGTCCCGCAAGCGGGCCGCCCCTTACGTCGAACGTTAGGCGTATGAAGATCACCGACAGCGTCGTCGAAAGGCTACAAGGCGCGCTCAACGCCTTTAATGGGTCCGCCGCATCGTTCAATGTGTACCGAGACGATCACGACTACTTGGTTCTCAAGATCGAGCCACATGCCGACCAGAATTTGGAGCCCATTGGCTTGCGCTTCTTCTACTGTGACTTCTTGGCAGGGCCGACTCGTTGGTCCAATGCCAAGTTCTCAGTGTCGAGAGTCACGCTAGGCGAAGGCGAGGACGGATTCGAGGTTCAAGATTCAAATGCAGGCTTTCTCGTCAGGTGCGCTGGTCCGGTTTCTATCGGCGATGATCCACGTCAAGTCTTTCCGCTCACATGAGCCCGCATACGCCTAACCCCTCCGTCAAGGGGACTGGCCTGCGGCCAGCCCCTTACGTCGAACGTTAGACCTTACTATGACCCACACGCAGCTTGAAGCAGCACTATCTTCCGCTGAGCGTCGTCATGCCACGCTGATCGAACGCATTCGATACCAAGGGTCTGGTGTCACCCTACAAGAAATCTCACTCGCCTCTGATGCCGTCTTGCAAGCACAACGAATGTTGGCAGCGGCGCGCAACGAAGAGCACGCTGTTCCGTTTGATATTGGTTTCGTCCCAGAGGCGGCCGCTCCTTCTCCTTCGCTACTTCAATCTGAATCCGCCGCCGCACTGGTATTTGGCGCGATGGAAATCCTCCCCGATGGCATTCGCAAGCCAGTGGGCTGCGCCACTGTAGAACTCGAACTGTGCAGTGTTACCAAGTTCGGCTACCCCAACGACGAGGCGCTTTCTGGTCACCCACTTAGTGGCAAAGGTCTCGAGGCCTACGGAATCTTTGAGGTCATTAACTCCTCCTGGTTGGAGGCGCTGGCCAATCAGAATCGAGTTTCTTTTCCCAATACGCCACGATCGTCGCAACGCCACTTCATCTTGACATTTCATGACAGCACGTTCGAGTGCGTTGCTAGGTCCCTCCGCGGGACCGTGACCGATGAACCCGCAGTAGAAAGCTGCGCCCGTGTGTTCAGCCGCCTTTTTGGTACCGGCTCGCTGTGAGCAATCTCGCAACGCTCCGGTCTAACCCCTCCGTCAAGGGGACTGGCCTGCGGCCAGCCCCTTACGTCGAACGTTAGGGCGCTCAACCCCACTAGGCAACGGGAGTCTGATCAGTGCCTGAGTCTCAAGTACGTAAATCAAGCGGCGAGGTAACAACGTTTCGATGGCAGCGTTG
>NZ_JBBUTG010000075.1:0-1188 GCF_038066555.1 Ideonella lacteola
TTGGAGCAGTACTACATACCTCATAGCCCTGGCCGAGGCCCATTTCGCTTCTACAGCTGGGGCGGTGAATTCCTGTGGGAACAAACCAAGCAATACACGCCGGCCGCACTGGTGTCCCTTGATCTACCAGCTGCCTAACCCCTCCGTCAAGGGGACGTCCCGCAAGCGGGCCGGCCCTTACGTCGAACGTTAGGCATCAGAAGGCAGCAGGCTGGTGAAGTCTCTGCGACATGTCATCGACCTCTGGGTGCCGGCTTCATCGTCGGCGTGGGCTGTCCGTCCTTCGGCGGCCAGCGGGCGGGCCGTGGTGGCTCCAGCCGTATTCCACGCCGCGTGGGCACATGTGGGTGGCCGCAGCGGCACGCCACTGTCGCTGGAATCGCTCTCCCTGGTCACCGCCGGTGGTACTCTGTGGGCCAGCTCTGCGAAGGTCAGCTTTCAGCGCATTGCCAAGGCAGTTCAAACTTTTCGTCTCGTCCGGCCAGCGTCGTAGCACTTGTTATGCAAGAACTCTGCTTTGCCAGTCACTGGCTCGTCGGGCCACCGAGTTTGAAATACATGTCGGTTGCGGCGTTGCGTTCCAGGCGTCTCGGTGCTCTGGCCACTCTGCCTAACCGCTCCGTCAAGGGGACTGGCCTGCGGCCAGCCCCTTACGTCGAACGTTAGGCATCAAAGACTGCAGGTGGGTGAAGGCGCAATCGCATACCGGAGCCTTCTGGGGGTGACTCAACCGTCAGCGTGGGCTGTCCGTCCTGCGGCGGCCAGCGGACGGGCCGTGGCGGTTCAAGCCGTATTCGAGTCAGCTTGGGCACATGTGGGTGGCCTCGTCAGCATGCCAAGGCCGCAAGTTGCTCTGCCTGGTCAGCGCCGGCGGTACTCTGTGGGCCATCTCTGCCTCGGCAAACCTTCAGCGCATTGCCAAGGCAGTTCAGGCCAGCGTCGTAGCACTTGTTATGCAAGTACTCTGCTTTCCCAATCACTCGCTCCTGGGGTCACCGGGTTTGAAATACATGTCGGTTGCTGCATTGCGTTCCAGACATCGCGGTGCTCCGGCCGCTCTGCCTAACCGCTCCGTCAAGGGGACTGGCCTGCGGCCAGCCCCTTACGTCGAACGTTAGACCTCAGAGAGAATACGCGTTCCACCTGGTGAGCGTGCGTGGTCCGCAACCATGCTCACTTTACTTTGTG
>NZ_JBBUTG010000076.1:0-940 GCF_038066555.1 Ideonella lacteola
CGGGTGAAGGTGCCTCGGCCCTCGGGCACCATCACCAGCCCCTGGCGTGCCAGATCCCAGGCGCCTTGGCCCTTGATCGGCTTGCCCATGTATTCGACCGCCCCGGCGGCGATCGGCTGGATGCCCGTGACCGCCTTCAGCGTCGTGGTCTTGCCGGCACCGTTGGCGCCGATCAGGCTGACCAGCTCACCCTGGTTGACCTCAAAGCTCGCGCCCTTGACCGCCTGGATGCCGCCATACGCGACCTTCAGGCCCGTCACCTTGAGCATGGTTTGTTGGCTCATATCGATTCCTTTGTCGTCACGGCGCGCGCAGCGCCGCCCGCTTCAACTGGCGTGCGCAGGTCCGGCTCGGCCGGCCCGCTGCGCGAGCCCCCTCGGGGACAGGCCCCGCGAGGGGCCGTGGGGGCTCCATTCCTTCAATGGACTTTGTGGCCGGCACCGAGGTAGGCCTCGATGACCTTCTCGTTGCGCTGCACGTCAGCCGGGGTGCCCTCGGCGATCTGCTTGCCGTAGTCCAGCACCGTCACCCGGTCGCACAGCCCCATCACCAGCTTCACGTCGTGCTCGATCAGCAAGATCGTGCGCCCGTCCTTGCGGATGCGGTCGATCAGCTCTCTGAGCACCACCTTCTCGGTGGCGTTCATGCCGGCGGCCGGCTCGTCGAGTGCGATCAGCTTCGGGTCGGTGGCCAGCGCGCGGGCGATCTCCAGGCGCCGCTGGTCGCCGTAGCTCAGCGTGCGGGCCTTGAACTCGGCGTACTTGCCGATGCCCACGTAGTCCAGCAGCTCTTGCGCCCGCTTGGCGATCTCGGCCTCTTCTTTCTTGAACGAGGGGGTGCGGAACACCGCCCCAAGCAGGCCGGACTGGGTGCGCACGTGGCGGCCCACCATCACGTTCTCGAGCGCCGTCATCTCGGCGAACAGCCGGATGTTCTGGAA
>NZ_JBBUTG010000077.1:0-877 GCF_038066555.1 Ideonella lacteola
TCATGAAATACATGTCGGTTGTGGCATTGCGTTCCAGGCATCTCTGTGCTCCGGCCGCCCTGCCTAACCGCTCCGTCAAGGGGACTGGCCTGCGGCCAGCCCCTTACGTCGAACGTTAGACCTCTTCAGTCACCGAGTCCGGAGTCATCGTGCCTGTCGCAAAGCCCAAGCCCGCGCACTCAACGCCCGCTGATTCTTCCGCGGCTGTAGATGCTTTCATGGCTGAGCTGGTTCATCCGCACAAGCCTGAGATCGAGGCCTTGCGAAAGTTGATGCTCGAAGTCGAGCCTTCCGTTCAGGAAGGCGTGAAGTGGAATGCTCCAAGTTTTCGCACCTCGGAGTACTTCGCCACCACCCATCTTCGGGCCAAGTCCGGCCTCAGTGTTGTACTTCACCTTGGCGCCAAAGTCCGTCAGTTGCCTGCTGGCGGCGTCACCATCGAAGACCCGGCCAAGTTGCTCAAGTGGTTGAGCAAAGATCGCGCAATGGTTGAGTTTGCCACCGCTGAAGAATTCAACAACTCAAAGGCCGCCTTCCGGGCCGTCTTGCGGCAATGGGTGAAGTACGTTTGAATCCTGGCAGATCCCCGTTTGCTCTGGCAGGCATGAGGTCTAACCCCTCCGTCAAGGGGACTGGCCTGCGGCCAGCCCCTTACGTCGAACGTTAGGCTCTTGGAGGTACTGTGGTTAGTCATAGCAGCGAATGGCTTTCATGCACAGGGTGTGGCGAGATCTTTCCCTTCTCGAATGCGTACGTCTTTCAGTACACTGATCTGAGTGACGTCCCAAGCATTGACGCCACGGCAGGCCATTGCTGGCCGGTCTTGTCTACTCCTTGTTGGTGCATTGAATGCAACAGTCCTGCCTATGC
Source organism: Ideonella lacteola (assembly GCF_038066555.1). NCBI lineage: Bacteria > Pseudomonadati > Pseudomonadota > Betaproteobacteria > Burkholderiales > Sphaerotilaceae > Ideonella > Ideonella lacteola. The sequence continues at coordinate 871 of NZ_JBBUTG010000077.1, forward strand.
AGAGCGC
>NZ_JBBUTG010000078.1:0-794 GCF_038066555.1 Ideonella lacteola
GGCGCATGAAACAACACAGCCTGGGCCTGGGGACGACGGCCAAGCGCACGAGGCGACGAGAGTTTCTCGAGGAGATGGAGCGCGTGGTGCCGTGGAGCGAGTTGGTGGCGCTGGTGACGCCGTACCTGCCCGAGGGCAAGCGTGGCCGGCCACCATTCGCACCGGAGACGATGCTGCGCATCCACTTCATGCAACAGTGGTTCTGCTTGAGCGATCCGGCGATGGAAGAGGCACTGCACGACATGCCACTGTTCCGCGAGTTCGCTGGCCTGGGAACCTGGGACGAGCGGCTACCCGACGAAAGCACCATTCTGCGGTTTCGCCATGTGCTGGAGAAGCACAAGTTGGCGTCGCAGATGCTGCAGACGGTGAACGAGCTGCTCACCGCCAAGGGCCTGCTGCTCAAGAGCGGCACGGTGGTCGATGCCACGCTGATTGCCGCGCCCAGCTCGACCAAGAACGCCTCGGGCGAACGCGACCCCGAGATGAAGCAAAGCCGCAAGGGCCAGCAGTGGTACTTCGGCATGAAGGCCCACATCGGCGTGGACGCCGAGTCGGGGTTGGTGCACACCGTGCGCGGCACCTGCGGCAGCGTCAACGACGTTGTCGAGGCCAACAGCCTGCTGCATGGGCAAGAGACTGACGCCTTTGGCGACGCGGGCTACCAGGGCGCGAGCAAGCGGCCAGACGCACGAGCAGACGTGAAATGGCACATCGCCATGCGACCCGGCAAGCGCAAGGCGCTGGACAAGACCAAGCTCGTGGACCAACTGACAGATCAGGTCGAGCGCATC
>NZ_JBBUTG010000079.1:0-791 GCF_038066555.1 Ideonella lacteola
GGCGCCAAGAGCGTGCACCTGAGCAGCTACGCCTCGTCCGCCAGTGAGCCTGCGCTCGACCAGGCCGGCAGCATGGCGCTGGCCAAGCAGTACCAGCAGCTCGCGCAGGCCTTCAGCCAGGCCGCGCTCACCCACCAGGCGGTGCGCCTGGCCGCCCATGTGGGCAGCCACCAGGCCAATGCCAGCCTCGCGCACACCGGCCAACCCGCCGCGCAAGCCTGGCTGACGAACGTCAGCGGCATGGCCGATGCCAGCGCCTCGCAGGCACCGCAAGACGCAGCCAACCGCCTGACCACCCCAGCCGACGGCAAGCTGCCCCACCCCACCGACCCCACGCTCAGCGTGGCCGCCCGCGCCGGCCTGGTGGCCACCGCCGGGCAAGACCTGGCACTGACCGCCAGCGACGGCGTCAGCCTGGCCACCGGCGGCAGCGCCGACGCCGCCATCGCCGGCGCCTGGCGCATCCATACCGGCCAGGCCATCGGCGTGCTCGCCGGTGCCATAGAGCCCACCACCGGCAGCACCGCGGCCGCCCCCATCCCTGCGCCTAAAGGAACCGGCCTGACCATGATCGCCGGCACCGGCGACCTCAGCCTTCAGGCCCAGGCCGGCACCATGCAACTGGCCTCCAAAGCCGATCTCACCCTGCAATCGGCCACCGCCGACATCCAGTTCGCCGCCGCCAAGCGCATCGTCATCGCCAACTCCCACGGCGCCAACATCACCATCGCCGACGGCAAGATCGTCGTCACCTGCCCGGGAACCTACACCGTCAAGGCAGGTAAGAAGAG
>NZ_JBBUTG010000080.1:0-722 GCF_038066555.1 Ideonella lacteola
CTCAGGCTCAGCGGCTGCTCGCCGTCCACGCCCGTGGCCTCCGCTGCCGGGCTGCTGCCTTGCACCGCCGGCGCCTGCGCGCCTTCCAGCCCTTGCAGCCAGGCCCCTGCTTGCGCGGCTTCCACTGCCATGAAGCGCTGCTCGCGGCTGTCGAACACTTGCGCCGCCAGCGCCTTGCCGGCTGCGTCCTGGCCCCCTTGCAGCAGCACGCCGCCCGTGGGCAGCAGCGCGGCCGTCTGGGCCACGCCAGCCGCCGCATTGCGCAGCGCCGAGCGCTGCACCGTGTTGGTCTTCGGATCCCAGACTTCAGCGTCGCCGAGCACCGCACCACGGCTGTCCGCGCCGCCGCTGACCAGCACCCGGCCGTCCGGCAGCAGCGCCACCGCTGCACCCACGCGCGCCGACAGGCCCGTAGGGGCCAGCGTCTTGAACGTCTGCGTCGCCGCGTCGAACACTTCAGCGCTGGCCACCGCCGCGCCATCTGCCGATGCACCGCCCAGCACCAGCACGCGGCCATCGGCCAGCAGCGTCAGCGAGTGGCCTTGCCGCGCCACCGACAGCTTGGCCGCCAGCGGCACCCGCTTGCCGTCCGCACCGACGATCGCCGCGAGCGAATCGGCCTTGCCCGTGCCACCGGCTTCCAACCAGCGGCCATCGGGCAACTGCACACGGACAGCCAACACCGACTGCTTCTGCGCTGCCGCCACCGGCGCCTTGGCATC
>NZ_JBBUTG010000081.1:0-715 GCF_038066555.1 Ideonella lacteola
CTGAAGGACGTACGCATTCGAGAAGGGAAAGATCTCGCCACACCCTGTGCATGAAAGCCATTCGCTGCTATGACTAACCACAGTACCTCCAAGAGCCTAACGTTCGACGTAAGGGGCGGACCGCTTGCGGGACGTCCCCTTGACGGAGGGGTTAGGACTCACGGTGCCAATGAGCATAGATTGCCTCTTGGTGACAGCGAACAAGCAGCACCTTGCCACAGCAGCAATCACACGCTGCATCGACGGTGAGGCACTCCGTGACTTCGGAAAGCCAGGCAAAGATGCAGACTTCGCCGACACGTGCCAGATCGCTCTGAATGGTTTCAAACAACGCTTTCAGGCGAGAGGGGTCGAGTTCCTTGACGGACGCTGGCAGAACATTGAGGTACTCGTCTGACGCCAAGCAATAGGACCAGAACTGGTCAGGGGTTTCATCAGGTGGGAGCTGCATGCGCCAAACTCGGACGAAGCCGAGTGGCACGTGAGGGCAAGAAGTGTCGAACTCTATCTTGCTCAGGCCGTTAATGCCTCGTGGATCGGCAGGCCCAGCGGCATTGACGAGGATGCTGATCAGCCGAGGCAAATCACTCATGAGTCCTAACGTTCGACGTAAGGGGCCTGCCGCAGGCAGGTCCCCTTGACGGAGGGGTTAGGGCGCTGGCCGGGCATGTGGCAAGACCTCTTTGTTGAGTGCCTCCGCGTAGCGCTGTAGCTC
>NZ_JBBUTG010000082.1:0-632 GCF_038066555.1 Ideonella lacteola
AGGGACACCAGTGCGGCCGGCGTGTATTGCTTGGTTTGTTCCCACAGGAATTCACCGCCCCAGCTGTAGAAGCGAAATGGGCCTCGGCCAGGGCTATGAGGTATGTAGTACTGCTCCAAGTAGAGATCGCCCTCACAACCCTCGTGTTTCAAGTGGGACTCCCTTCCACGGGAGACTAGACGTCTGCTTGCACACATGAGGCACTTTGGGCGACTTGTTCGACCAGAAAGGCGAGCTTGCCAAAGGCGGAGTGCCTCGACTCCGTATTCAAGCCCGAATTGAAGGAGATCGTCATCGATTCCAAGCTGCAGCAAATTCTCCTGATTGCGAACGAGGGCTGCTGCTGCTTCGAACTCACGTAGTGATGGTATGCGCTCAAGGTAGCTTGGTGCATTGCACGCGATGCACCAAGTGCGAGTTGTGAGCATTGGATGAACTACGAACTCTCCGTCATGCTCTCCTTGCGGTTGGATCCGAGTCGTGTAGGAAAACGTCTCCGACGGAAAGGGAAACGTTTCGTCGCACCGACGGCACCTGAGGCGTTCGAACGGAGGATCGAGGACCATAAGGTGCCTAACGTTCGACGTAAGGGGCTGGCCGCAGGCCAGTCCCCTTGACGGAGCGGTTAGGCA
>NZ_JBBUTG010000083.1:0-615 GCF_038066555.1 Ideonella lacteola
CCAAGTTGATCTGCCTGGCCAGCTCCGGTGGTACTCTGTGGGCAATCTCTGCCAAGGCAAGCTTTCAGCGTTTTGCCGAGGCAGCTGAAGCCCTTCTTCTCTTCCGGCTAGCGTCGTAGCACTTGTCATGCAAGCACTCTGCTGTGTCAGCCTCTGCGCCGTCTGGCCACGGGGCTTGAAATACATGTCGGGGCAGAGCACCGCTTGCTATGGCACGCTTGAGGTCTAACCCCTCCGTCAAGGGGACGTCCCGCAAGCGGGCCGCCCCTTACGTCGAACGTTAGGTTGCATGGTCTCGCTTCCGTGCCAACTCGAGTCGCTTCGAGCCAGCGATGCGCCGTCGTTCACTCGTCTGTTCTCCGAGACCATCGTCCGTGCTTTCTTGGGTGGCCCCCTATCTCCTCAGTTGGCCGAGCAGCGGGCCGCCGAGCTGATCTCCCACTCGGCGCAGTCCTGGGCCGTTCGCTCAGCTCCAGGCAGCCCAGTCTTTCTTGGCGTCGTTCTCCTGGACCGGCACCACGATCTCGAAGACCTTGAGGTTTCCTATCTCTTCTTGCCCGAGCATTGGGGCCGTGGCTACGCGAGGGCAGCCGTCAAGCAGGCGCTGGCCTACGC
>NZ_JBBUTG010000084.1:0-613 GCF_038066555.1 Ideonella lacteola
AGGTGGCCGACCACGCCATTGACCTTGGAGTCGACCAGCTTCTGAGCGGCGGCGGTGCCTTGCTTCGGATCACCGGCGTCGTCTTCCGCCAGCAGTTCGAACTTGACCTTCTTGCCGCCAATGGTCACGCCCTTGGCGTTCAGCTCATCGATGGCCATGCGGGCGCCGTTTTCGTTGTCCTTGCCCAGGTGGGCAATCGCACCGCTGGTGGGGCCGACGTGGCCGATCTTGACGACCATGTCCTGGGCCATTGCGGTACCCGCAAAGGCGAGGCCGATCGCTGCAACACTCCAGTTCAGCTTGAACTTCATAGAGGTCTCTCTCTCCGTCATGGATGGGCGGATTCGATGGCGCCAGGCTTGTGGCCTGGCCGAGGCGCGCGGGCGCTCGCCTCTCACCGGTCCTGGATGTGGCCCGCTGGAATCTTGAATGCGGCGCGGCCTCACTCGCCGAGGTAAGCGGCGCGGACCTTGGGGTCGTTGAGCAGTTGCTGTGCGGGGCCGCTCATGGTGACTTCGCCGGACTCCATCACGTAGCCGCGGTTGGCCAGCGACAACGCGCGCGAGGCGTTCTGCTCGACCAGCAGGATGGTCGTGCCCTGCTTGTGGATGGT
>NZ_JBBUTG010000085.1:0-584 GCF_038066555.1 Ideonella lacteola
TTCAAGACCACCTTCCGCGTCGTGGCTGACGACGTGCACCTGGGTGGCACGCTGGGCAAGTACGCCGTGACCGAACTCAAGGGCAAGACGATCGCGGTGATCGACGACCGCACCGCCTACGGCCAAGGCGTGGCCGACGAGTTCGAAAAGGGTGTCAAGGGCGCTGGCGGCGCGATCGCCAAGCGTGAGTTCACCAACGACAAGGCGACCGACTTCACCGCCATCCTGACCAGCATCAAGGCCGCCAAGCCTGACGTCGTGTTCTACGGCGGCATGGACGCGGTGGCCGGCCCGATGATCCGCCAGATGAAGCAGCTGGGCATCACCGCCAAGTTCATGGGCGGCGACGGCATCTGCTCGGGCGAGCTGCCCAAGCTGGCGGCGGGCGCCATGGCCGATGGCCAAGTGGTGTGCGCCGAAGCCGGTGGCGTCGAAGGCGCCCAGAAGACGGCCATGGACAAGTTCAAGGTCGACTTCAAGAAGAAGTTCAACGCCGATGTGCAGATCTACGCCCCGTACGTCTATGACGCCACGATGGTGATGGTCGACGCCATGGTCAAGGCCGGCTCGGCCGACCCGAAGGT
>NZ_JBBUTG010000086.1:0-550 GCF_038066555.1 Ideonella lacteola
CGGCCGTGGGCCGCGCCGAGGAACTGGCCTCGGCGCCCACGCTGAGCCGGCTGGAGACATCGGCCACCAGCGAACACGCGGCGGCCTTGCATGGGGTGCTGCTCGATCAGTTCATTGCCAGCCACCGCCAGGCGCCGCAGGAGTTGGTACTGGACGTCGATTCCACCCATGTGCCGCTGCATGGGGCTCAGGAAGGCGCGCACTTCCACGCCCACTACGACAGCTACTGCTACTTGCCGCTGTACGTGTTCTGCGGCCAGGACTTGCTCGCGTGCGTGCTGCGGCCAAGCTGGCGCGATCCGGCCAGCGTGGTCAGCGCGCTGATCAAGCTCATCGCGCGGCGGCTGCGCCAGAAGTGGCCGCAGTTGCGGCTGGTCGTGCGCGCCGACTCGGGCTTCTGCCGCCCGAAGGTGCTGCGTCGCTTCGAGGCCTGGGGCATCGACTACATCATCGGCCTGCAGAAGAACTCCACGCTGGAGTGGTTCTCGGCCGTGCCCGCGCAGGCCTTGGCCGAGCAGTACGACGCGGCCGGTACCAAGCAGCGCCTGAT
>NZ_JBBUTG010000087.1:0-545 GCF_038066555.1 Ideonella lacteola
TCGAGCGCGGGTGACTGCGACTTTGCTGCCAGCAATTTCACGGTGGATGGCAAGTACGGTCTGGTGTTTGTGCCGCGCTACCAGAACTCGGTGAGCTTCAAGGTGCAGCTGGGCAAGGACATCGGCACGGAGCTGAAGATCGACGCGGCGCAGCCGACGACAGCCACGCTGAAGGCCGGGCAGAACGCGCGCTACACCTTCAACGGGGTGACGGGCAAAAACCTGCAGCTGCTGTTGACCAACAACACGCTGGACGACGGCAACACGGGCACCAACAACTACACCTACGTGTATGTGTACAAGCCCGATGGCAACTACCTGACGTCGGCGTACCAGTACACGAGCGACCGTTCGGGAATGATGCTGACGCTGCCGACGCTGCCGGTGGATGGCGTCTACACGGTGCTGGTGAACCCGGACAACCTCGACGAAGGCCAGATCAAGCTGCACCTGAGGACGGCCAACAGCGGCACGGCGCTGGCGACCGACGCCACGGTCACGACGGTGAACGTGGCAGACCAGGAGCTGGGTTACTACAGCTTCAC
>NZ_JBBUTG010000088.1:0-539 GCF_038066555.1 Ideonella lacteola
GCCCCTTACGTCGAACGTTAGGCCTCATGCAAGTACCGTCCTACCGCTGGTCTTGCCATGGGTGCGGCGCCGTCAATGAGCCTGGTATAGCCGCTTGCCCTACCTGCGGCCTTCCAGCTTCCGCCACCGGAAGGCGAATTGCGTCGGCCAAGGCTCGCGCCACGGGAAGCACAGCTCCCGCCTCTGTCAAGAAGGAGACTCACTGGCTATTCGCTGGTGGCTCCTTCACCCTCTTCTTTCCCGAGGGCTTCGCCGCAGCACTCATATTCCTGGCAAGCCCAGGCTGGTTGCTCTCGCTCCTCTTCAACGGCTACCTCAGAGCAGCTGGTGTTCTCGCTAGCGGTATGGCGGCAGCTGGCGCGGTTGCTTACTTCGCCCTACGCGAACGTTCCCGAGGGCTTCTCTATGTCTCAGTTTTGGTCTCAATCACCGTGGCCTTGTGGGTCAATTCCCTGTCGCAGCATGCCTAGCCGAATGCGGCCTAACCCCTCCGTCAAGGGGACCTGCCTTCGGCAGGCCCCTTACGTCGAACGTTAGGC
>NZ_JBBUTG010000089.1:0-537 GCF_038066555.1 Ideonella lacteola
TTCTGATGCCTAACGTTCGACGTAAGGGGCTGGCCGCAGGCCAGTCCCCTTGACGGAGGGGTTAGGTTTCACGCGGCGACAGAACAAAGTAGCGTTCCTTTCCAGAACCCAACGAGAAGACGTTGTATCGATCGAGACTCACCTTGCCAGCCAGCGGTGACGTTAAGTGTGTGACGGGAACTGCGCCGTGATGCTCGCATGGAAATGGAGTGCCGTTTGGATTCTCAGTGTGAACATAGATCGCATCCTCTGCTGAACTTTCCGGATGGATCGTGGCGAAGAGCTGATATGGCTTGTTGAACGACTTCATTTCACGCCTGGCTCGCGCGAGAGCATGGAGAAGCGCACCTACGTGTCTGCGACGCGAAAGCCAGCTCTCATCTCCCTTTCCGTCCCAATCAAGATGCGCGTGCCAGAGGTCACACCACTGCTTGGCCGGCATGTTGACCTGAAACCGCCGTGCTTTCTGCCAAAGAGAGCGGTAGTAGCCAGGGGTTGAGCGGACAGAACTCATTGAAACCTAACGTTCGACGTAAG
>NZ_JBBUTG010000090.1:0-522 GCF_038066555.1 Ideonella lacteola
AGCGTGTTGTTCGTCCACAGCAGCTGCAACGCACTCCCCGCCACCCCGTCAAATGTGTACCTCGCGTTCTGACCCGCGTTGAGGTTCACCTCCGTCGCCGACGACGCATCAACCTTCAACTCGCCAGTCACGTCCTTGTTCAGCATCGCGCTGAAACTGGCCGAGTACCCGTACTTCGGCACAAACACCAGGCCGTAGGTCCCGTCCTCACTGAAATTGCCCGGAGACCAGTCGCAATCCTTCGTCGACACGGAAAAATCGCAGTACTGCGATATCTGCGTCCCGTCCGGTCGGTACACGTATGCCCTCAGGTACTGTCCGGTGCCTGTCGGCGTGAACCCCAGATCACCCAACGCCAGTCCGTAGCCCTTACCCGCCACCACGGCAAATCGGTAGTACCCCAACTCCTGGTTTGCTACGTTCACTACCTTGGCCGTGCCATTTGTGGCTATGGCTTCCCCGCTGTTGGCCGTGCGCAGGTGCAACTTGAACTGCCCGGCATCCAGGTTATTTGGCAACACC